>JADIMW010000034.1 GCA_017694415.1 Candidatus Caccoplasma merdipullorum | reverse complement strand
TAGCACCTCGCCCCGTAGTCGATACGCGAAAATTCCCGAATCTTTTCAGCAAACCTGTCCGCGTCAATAATCTTCTCCATAGCCTCCGTATCCCCCTCTTCGCTAATCACGAGTTGAGTAGAGAGCGATTCCGAAGCAATGGCGTGAATCCTTTCAACAGCCCATTTCAAATCGGCAAAGGCGAAAACCGTTCCCTTATCTACAAAATCGAGCAGGGAGATACCGTACTTCTCGGCCTCGGCCATTTCAGGCACGATATAAAATTCATCAACCTGTTTTATCGACAGCTGCGTTTCAATATCGAAACTCCTTATCGAATCAATCTCGTTGCCGAAAAAGTCGATGCGGTACGGATAGCTGCCGGAAAAAGAGTAAACATCTATAATACTGCCCCTAACCGAATACTGTCCCGGTTCATAAACATAGTCGGTCCTTTCAAATCCGAGTTCGAACAGTTTATCCGCCACGGCGGTACTCTCAATCTGTTCCCCCCTCGCAATACGGATTGTCTTCCCTTTCAGTGTCTTGTCCGTAACAACCTTCTCGGCTATCCCCTCCGGCGAAGTTACGACAATAACCCCCTTGTCCGCATCGGCAAGTCGGTTCAACGCTTCCGTGCGGAGTATCACGTTGGCAGTATCAATCTGTCCGTATTTTACGGCGCGTTTATAACCCGAAGGAAAAAACAAGACCCCCTTTTCCCCGCAAATCTGGGTAAGGTCGTGATACATGTACCCCGCCTCCTCCGCATCATTGGCGACGATAACATATTTCCCCTCCGTTCCGGCCAGCGACGACAGCAGTACGGCGGCAGCCGACCCCTGCAACCCTTGCAGGTGAACCGTCTCGCACTTCCCGCCCGAAAGAGCCTTGAGCAGTTTCTTCCCCCTTTCAGGCGTGTTGAAAAGCCTGGTAAGAGCAACTATGTCCAGATAATCATACATATCCCCGCAATAAACCGTTTTTTAAAAAACAATCACATCTATTCCTTTTCCGAAAGTTCCAGCCAGCGCAATTCCTTTTCATCAATCAACGAACAAAGATCCGAGTACCGTGCCGATTTCTCAGCTATATCCGCTATCTCACCGCCGCTGTTGAAAAGCGCGTCGAGTTCCGATTTTTCCTTGTTCAGAGAGTCGAGTTCGGCAGTGAGCGTTTCAAATTCGCGCCGTTCCTTGAACGACATGCGGTTATTATTCCTGTTTTCCTTCTTCAATACATTGTCGGAAGAAGCTTTTTTCTTAACCCTTTCAGCCTCCGCCTCTTTTAAAGTACGCTGTTCCTCGCACCATTCGCGGTATTGCGAATACGAACCCGGGAAATCCTTTATTTTCCCGTCCCCTTCAAAAACGAATATATGGTCAACAATCGAATCGAGGAAAAACCTGTCGTGCGAAACAACGATAAGGCAGCCGTCGAAATCGCGCAGATACTCCTCGAGAATCCCCAGCGTAACAATATCGAGGTCGTTCGTTGGCTCGTCCAGAATCAGGAAGTTGGGCGAACGCATCAACACCGTGGCAAGATGCAGCCTGCATTTCTCCCCGCCGCTTAACGTATGAATATACTTTTGTTGGTCGGCCGGCGAAAACAGAAACCGTTTAAGGAACTGCATCGGCGAATAGTGAATCTTTTCATTAACGGTAATATCCTCGGCAATCTCCGTTATGGCATCAATAACCTTTTTATCGTTGTCGAAGGCGATCCCCTCCTGACTGTAATATCCGAAACGGACAGTCTCTCCCACATTCCATTCCCCCCTGTCGGCAGGAACGATACCGAGCAACATCTTTATAAACGTCGATTTACCCGTTCCGTTGCGCCCGATAATACCCAGTTTCTCATAGCGGGCAAACGTATAGGAAAAATCATCCAGAATCACCTTGTCTCCGAATCGTTTCGATATGCCGTCGGCCTCGAAAATCTTCGAGCCGATATAAGACGCGCCAACATCGAGGCTTACCGACTCGTCGCCGATTCTTGTTTCCGAGCGTTTCTTCAGGTCGTAAAAAGCATCTATGCGGAATTTCGCTTTCCCGGCGCGCGCCTGCGGCTGGCGTCTCATCCATTCCTGTTCCTTCCGCAACCTGTTCTTTACCCTGTCCAGTTCGTTCGACATGGCGTCAATCCTCTCCTGCCGCCGTTTAATATAATAATCGTAATTGCCGTCGTACGAATAGATGCTCCTGTTGTCGATTTCAATAATCCTGTTGCAAACGCGGTCTAAAAAATAGCGGTCGTGAGTAACCATAAGCAGCGTAACCCTGCTGCGTGTCAAATACCCCTCCAGCCATTCTATAACCTCAATATCGAGATGATTCGTCGGCTCGTCGAGAATAATCATGTCCGGCGATTCCAGAATAACCCGTGCCAGAGCGATGCGTTTCTGCTGCCCTCCCGACATTTTCGAAACAGGCGTATCAATCGATTTAATCTTCAATTGCGTAAGCAGCTGTTTGAACCTCTCCTCATAATCCCAAGCATTGCGGCAATCCATTTCGTGTATGGCATCATTCAGCCTGTCGGTGTTACCGTCGAGCAAAGCTTTCTCATATTCCGCTATCACGCGCGGAATCTCTCCGTCGCCGCTCATGCAAGCATCCAGAGCCGTGTCGTCGGTGCCGAAAACAGGAGTCTGTTCGAGGAATCCCACTCTCAGGCCTTTGCGAAAAACCACCTCCCCGCTGTCTGCGCTCTCCTTACCGGCGATAATTCTCAGCAAAGTGCTCTTCCCCGTTCCGTTCTTTGCGATAATACCAATCTTTTCACCTTCCGATACGCCGAACGATACATCCTCGAAAAGGATTCTCTCCCCGTAGCTTTTAGTCAGATTGTCGATTTGAAGATAACTAGCCATTGTCAATAACAATGCTTCAAAATTAATAAAGAAAAATGAGATAGCGGCACGGAAGCCCCGCCGCCATCCCATAATCCGACAAATCGCCAAAAAATAAAATTATCTCTCTCCCGACGATGCGGAATCCCGCTTTGTCCCTGTTGCCCTTTCATGAATACGCTGCATGAAAAGATAGAAATTCGGAACGAACAAAGTCCCGAGCAACGTACTGAACAACATGCCGAAAACCACTGCCGTACCCAAAGATATACGGCTTGCCGCTCCTGCGCCCGAAGCAAAAACCATAGGCATAACACCGATGATAAAAGCCAGCGAAGTCATCAGTATCGGCCGCAGCCTTACACGCCCCGCCTCAATCGAAGCCGTCATCAGGTCGTACCCTTTGGCACGGTAATCAGCGGCAAACTCCACTATAAGAATAGCGTTCTTTGCCGACAAAGCAATAAGCAGTATAATCCCGATCTGGCTGTATATACTTATCGGCAAACCCATTACGATACACCCGCTAACAGCGCCGAGAATAGCGAACGGCAACCCCATGATAACAGCCACGGGACTTGTCCAGCTCTCATATTGCGCTGCAAGAACAAGAAACGCAACCAACACGGCAAGTAAGAAAATCATGGCAATAGACGAAGAGGCGTTATTCTCCTGAAACGCCTCGCCGGTCCATTCATAAGCAAAGCTGTTACCGAGCGTTTCGTCAATCAGCTCCCCGACGCCCGCAATAGTCTGTTGCGAACTGGCGTTTGCCGAAGGAACAGCAGTTATGGCGGCCGCATTATACATGTTGTAACGCGAAACGAGGTCGAGACCCTGAACCTCCTCAATCGACGTAAAAGAAGAAAACGGAACCATTTCCCCCCTGTTGTTTGCGACGGTAAGTTTAATAACGTCGTATATACGGTTCCTGTCGGCAGCGTCGCCGCTCAACAATACCTGATACACTTTCCCGAACAAGACGAAATCGTTCACATAAGCCGACCCCATGTAAAGCGACAACGCCCCGAATACATCGTTCAAGTTAATCCCCTGCATTTCGCACTTCTCTCTGTCGATATTCAGGAAATACTGCGGATTCTCCCCCTGGTAAGACGAATTCATCATGCTAATCGACTTTACGTCCGACGAATAGAAGATAATATCGTTTATCGCGCTTTGCAGCGACGCACTACCCAGATTGTTCCTGTCCTCAAGTTCGAACTGAAGTCCTCCGCTGTTCCCCATCCCCTGAATAGCAGGAGGATTTACCGCGAATACAATCGCCTCCTCGATACCCGCACACTCTCCGTTCAGCCTGTCGATGATGCCATAAACGCTGTTCTCACTGCTTTTACGTTCACTCCACGGCTTAAGGACAACAAATAAAGTCGCACTGTTCGATGCCGCGCCCCCCTGCATAACCGAAAAACCGTTTATTGCCAGCGAAGACTCAACTGCGTCATACCCTTCAAGTATCCCCGAAATCCTTTCGGTAACCCCTTCCGTACGTTGCAGCGAAGCTCCGGGAGGAAGCTGTACCGAAACGATAAAATACCCTTGGTCTTCCTGCGGAATAAACGAAGTAGGGTGTTTTAAAAACATCCATGCAGCAATAGCCGTAATCACGGCAAAGAGCGACAATGTAACCCTTTCCCTCTTCAGCAGGCATGTTATAATCCTCACATACCCGTTCGTCGTCCTGTCATAAACCTTGTCGAACCAACGGTATAAAACAAACTTGTCTTCCTTCGACGGTTTCAAGAACAGTGCGCACAAAGCAGGCGTCAATGTAAGCGAATTAAATCCGCTGAAAAGCGTAGCCGTAGCAATGGTAAGCGCAAATTGCTTGTACAATTGTCCCGTAATACCGGGAATAAACGCCGTCGGGACAAATACCGCCAGCAATACAAGTACCACACCTATAATAGGCCCAGTAATCTCCTTCATCCCCTCCTTAACCGCGTCCTTAGGCGTAAATTTCCCGCTGTCGATTAAGCGTGAAGTATTCTCCACCACCACAATCGCGTCATCCACCACAATCGCGATAGCCAGCACCATGCCGAACAATGTAAGCGTATTGATAGAAAATCCGAACGCGCTCATTACCGCAAACGTACATATCAGCGACACGGGAATCGTCAGCGACGGGATTATTACAGCTCTGAAGTTTTGCAGGAACAGCAAAATAACCAGCATTACCAGCAGAGTCGTTTCGACGAGAGTAACCAGCACCTCGTCGATAGAAGCCGAAACGAACTCCGTAGTGTTAAGGACGGTTTTGCATACCACGCCTTGCGGAAACGATTCCGACAGTTCCTTAATCTTGTCTTCCACAAGTTCCGCCACTTCAAGCGCATTCGAGCCGGGCGACTGGTATATGGCGATAGCCGCCGAAGACTTGCCGTCCTGTTTCGATACAGTGTTGTAGCTTTGGCTTCCGAGTTCCACCCTGGCAATATCCCTAAGCCGCAAATATCCTCCCTCGGGCAGAGCCTTTATTATTATGTTTCCGAATTCAGAAGGCGAATCGAGCCGTCCTTTAGCGGTCAAAGTATATTGGAACGCCGTCGGCGAAGCAACAGGAGGTTGCCCAACGCCGCCTGCCGACACTTCCACGTTTTGAGCCGTTATCGCACTATACACCTCCTGCGGAGTAACCCCCCTGATACGCATTATTTCCGGATCAAGCCATACCCGCATGCCGTAATTCCCTGTACCGAAAACAGTAATGTTGCCTACGCCCGGGAGCCTCGACAGCGGGTCGGTAAGATTCAGAGACGCGTAGTTCGACAGATAAAGGCCGTCGTATAAGGTCGAGTCCGATTCCAGCGACAAAATCATCACGATATTGCTCGATTGCTTTTTCGTCGTAATACCTTGGCTGATTACTTCCGACGGCAGATTCCCCTGAGCAATGTTCACACGGTTCTGAACAAGCACCGTAGCCATATCAATATCCGTCCCAACCTCAAAAGTAACAGTCAGAGAGTATTCCCCCGACGAAGAAGAAGTGGAACTCATGTAAATCATACCGTCCACGCCGTTTACCTGTTCCTCGATAGGTGCAGCCACAGTACGGGCGATAGTCTCCGCGCTCGCACCGGGGTACGATGCCGTAACCTGAACCGTTGGCGGCGTTATGTCGGGGAACTGGGCAATCGGCAAGTCTTTCAGGGCAACCAGCCCCACGAGCACCATAAGCAGAGCCGTTACAGTGGCAAATATCGGGCGGTCGATAAAAAATTTCGAGAACATGGTACAAACAGTATTTTCATTGTTCGACAACAGGAGTAACCCTCATCCCGTCCCTTACTTTCAGCAATGCGCGGGTAACATACAATTCGTCGGCCGCGAGACCTGCCGTAACCATGCGCAAAGTATCATCCACCAGTTCGCCGGTTTCGATATGCCGGTATTCAACAGTATCAGAGGCCGAAACAACATAAACGTAATTGCCAAGCTGGTCGCTCCCGATAGACGCGTCCCTTACAAGCACGGCCGAATCGCTCTTCCCGTACGGCAGGGAGATATTCACGTACATTCCATCCTTCAACCTCCCCTCCCTGTTATCTATCTCAGCCCTTAATTGCAAAGTACCGGTAGAAAGGTCGATATTTGGCGAAACGTAGTCAAGCACGGCAGGGAACATTATCGGCGACTCGGTTTGCAGCGATACAAAAACCGTATCTCCCAGAACCGACCTGTTTCCCGCAATCATATTTACGAACTGCCTGTCCTCGATGTTGAAATAAGCATACATGAGATTCTCCTCGTACAGTGTGGCAAGTTTCACCGGCGACGCACTTCCGGCTACATAATTGCCGTTCGACAATGTGCCGAGGGTTATCCTCCCCGAATACGGCGCCCTTATGTAGCAGTAACCCAGCGTAGTCCGTGCCGAAGACAATGCAGCTTCGGCATCCTTTACGTTCGACTTTGCTGAAAGCAGTTGCGTGGCCGACTGAATAAGGTCTATTTCACTTATCGCATCGCTGCGTGCAGCCTCGCTCATACGCACGTAATTGTTTTCGGCATAGTCCAGTTGCGCCTGGGCATTCTCCAGAGCCGCTTCAGCCTTGTCCACGGCATCTTTGTACTGGTCGGGTTCGATAACAAAAAGCAGTTGCCCTTTGCTTATCCTGCTCCCGCCGCTAAAAGGCGCGCTGACCAGATAGCCGCTTACCCTCGCCACAATATCCACACTGTTTTGTGCCGACACGTAACCGGGGTATTGGCGGTGAAGAACAACGTTTTTAACAAAAGGCTTATCAACCTCCACCCTCATAGGAGTACGCGGCGAGTCGGAATCCTTCTTCGCGCAACCGAACAAAAAAACGATATTCGTTATAAAGATTGCTGCAAATAATCGTTTCATATATAATCAATTATCATAACCGTAACTTTCCCAACCCCCTCCGGTGGCCCTATACAACGAAATCAGGGACGACAAGGCATTTCCCTGAGCCGATACCAGTGAGTTCTGGTATTCCAGCAGCGAACGCTGCGCATCCAGAACATTCTGAAAATTCGTAAGCCCCCTTTTGTACAAATCGAGCGACAATTTCAACGTAATCTCCCCCTGAACGACAAGTTCTTTCAACTCTACTACCTGTTTTACCCTTCCCGTATATGCCGCCATGGCATTATCAGTCTCCTGAACCCCCTTTTGCAGCAGAGCATTGTAGTTCCTTATCGCGGCATCATATTCCGCCTTACTGCTTTTCAGTGCGTTAAAAGTTGCCGCCCCCTGAAAAATGTTCCAGTTCAGTTGAGGTGTAATATCGTACGTAATGCTTTTGTTGTTGAACAACCTGTTTAAGTTGTGCGAAGCAAAACCGAAGCTCCCGTTTACCGAAAGAGTAGGGGCGAAATTGCTCCTTACTTTGTTTACGGCAGCCTTTGCACTCAAAATCATATTGCGTGCCGCGACAATATCAGGTCTCTGTTCCAAAAGCAGTGCCGGAGTACCGACAGGTATAATCCTCGCATAATCCGGAAGTTTCTCCGGAGCACTCAACCAGTCGTACAGTTGCGGAGGAAAAAGACCGGCCAGAACCGTTATGGCGTTTATCTGCTGCCTTATTGCGCTGACGAGAGGAGGAACCGACGAGTGGGTGCTGAAATATACCGATTTGGCTTGAGCCACATCCAGCTGCGAAGCCAGCCCCGTATTATACCGTACCTCGGTAATCTCCATTATAGCACGCTGCGACGCAATGTTCTTCTCCGCAACGATGTACTGTTGCTGCAAAGTCCTCAACTCGGCGTAGTAAGTCGCCATATCGCAGATAAGCGACAATATCGTGGCATTGTAAGTCTCGATATCCGCCTCATAGCTGTACCTTGCGCTTTTTACGCCGGTAATTATCTTCCCGAACAAATCAATCTCCCAGCTCGCATTTACTTTCGCAAACAAGTATTCCTGCATAACGTCGGCATAAGCAAGTACGCTTTCCGAATTTAAAGTACGGCTGCCGCGCGACTTGCTCCACCCTGCCGAAACCCCTATGTTAGGATAATATGCGCTCTGTGCCGTGCGCAGCGAAGCGCGTGCCGCGATAATATTATCTATTGCGGTAAACACGTCGGGGTTGTTCTTGACGGCGAGAGTAACCAACGAATCGAGAATCGAGTCCCCGAAACTCTCCCACCATTTATACCCCATAACAGGCGTTTCATCCGTAAAAAGCGAATCCGTCATGAAATATTTTGGAAGTTCGCCATCGACAAACGCCTCCCTGTCCCTGCCCTCAACCGGCGGCACATGAAAAAAAGCAGAACATAAAATCGTAAAAATAACGGCAAAGCGCATCGCAATCGGTCTGTTGTAATTTTAATTATCAACAATACCGGCGCATAAGAGTTCAAACAAAAAAGTCCGAACTGCAAATATTCATCGTAAAAACAGGCAGGGTAGGGTATTGCCATAAATAAGGAGTGCATATAAGCAGGAAACAGCCTCTCCCGTATGGCAAGCGCGGATTGCCGAACCCATCCTCACCACTTATGTAGATTATTCCGGCAATATGGAACCTTTACAAACCGTATAATCTTACGGATAATAAAAAAGAGATAAAAGAATCTTGAGCTTCCGTAAAGGAGTAAAATTCTTTTATCCCCCAAAATATGCTTATTCTACTTTTTAAAAATACAAGTCCGTCAATAAATATATTCAACATCCGATTTCTTGAACCGCAAGATACGGGTATCGAAACTGCTTGCTCCGTTTTTCATCATGTACAGGTTCGCCATGCCTCCATTCATGTACCACCCCTCGCCGGTGGGAGAATAAACCCCGAAAGTCCGAGCAAAAGGAGATTTTAATTTTGAGCCCGGGACAGTATCATCAAAAGAGCCGGACAGTTTATGGTTTACGCAACAAGGTTGGACAATAAACAAGAGATTTTAAGAACAATAAAAAACATCGGCTGAGTGCCGGCTTTTATATTGTTTCACCATCGGCACACATCGGGAAACCCGTACCTCGTCGAAAGCCTAATTGACGTATCTCACAATAAACTTTGAGCCGATATAAACTGCAGCGAGACCGCCCACTGTATTGGCAAGAAAATACGAAGCGAACAGTACGAAATAACCGTGCCGCAGCAAGTTCAGCCCCTCTACCGAAAAAGCCGAGAATGTAGTAAAACCGCCGCAGAACCCTGCAATCAACAGCAGGCGGAGAGTATCGGGGAGATTAAGTTTTATCGTACACCCTATTACAATCCCAGCAACGAGGCACCCCAAAATATTGACCGTCATTGTACCCCACGGAAACACCTTGTCCGAAACCTCCGTAACATATTTCGACACCAGATACCGCAATACGGCACCCGTTCCGCCACCGAGAGCGATCAACAAAATCTCTTTCATTGCCGTCTATCTTTTGAATGTAAGAGGTTTTCCCCTGAATGAAGTATTGAAAGAACCGTTGTCATACACAACTGTTCCGTTGATAATGGTCGTTACGACCGAACACGGGAACTTATGCCCCTCGAACGGCGACCAGCCGCATTTCGAAAGGATATTTTCGCGCGTAACGGTATATGGCTTGTTAGGGTTAAGCAAAACCAGGTCGGCATAATACCCCTCGCGTACAAACCCTCTCTTTTCAACTCCGAAAAGAAGGGCAGGCGAGTGAGCCATTTTCTCCACCACCGTCTCCATCGAGAAGACGCCTTTCATCGCAAGCTCCGTCATAACCGACAGCGAGTGCTGCACCAAAGGCCCGCCCGACGCAGCCGTAAGGCAAGTCCCCTCCTTTTCCGACAGCAGGTGAGGAGCATGGTCGGTAGCCACAATATCAATCTTTCCGTCGTTTACGGCATTCACAAGCGCCACGCGGTCGCTGTAACACTTTATGGCAGGGTTCCATTTAATCCTGTTGCCGTACCGTGCATAGTCGTTATCGTCGAAGTAGAGGTGATGAACACAAACCTCGCCCGTAATCCGCTTTTCCGATAAAGGCGCATTGCCGAGAAGCGAAACCTCCCTTTCCGTCGAAAGGTGCAGAATATGCAGCCTCGCCCCGTATTTTGTCGCAAGCTCAGCCGCCTCTGCCGACGACGCATAACACGCTTCCGCGCTCCTTATCAGCGGGTGGAACATTACAGGCAGGTTCTCCCCGAAACGTGCGGTATAATATTCCCTGTTCCGTCTTATTATCTCCTCCTTCTCGGCATGAACGGCTATTATTGCCGGGACTTCCGAGAATATCCTTTTCAGCGTCTCTTTGTTGTCCACAAGCATATTGCCCGTGGAGGACCCCATAAATACCTTTACACCGCAGATTTTATTATAGTCGGCCTTTCGCAGTTCGTCGGTGTTGTCGTTTGTCGCACCCAGATAAAAAGCATAATTCGCCGCCGACGTTTCAGTCGCCCTGTCGTATTTCCACTTCAATGCTTCCAGAGTAGTAGTTTGCGGTTTCGTGTTCGGCATATCCATAAACGATGTAACACCGCCGGCTACCGCAGCCTTCGATTCCGTTGCAATATCCGCCTTGTATGTCAAACCCGGCTCGCGAAAATGCACTTGGTCGTCGATGCACCCCGGAACTAGCCACAGCCCGTCGGCGTCAAAAGTACGGTATTCTTCCTCTTCAATGCGGTTTACGGCATCCCTCCCCGCAACTATACGTTCAATCTTTTCGCCGTTAATTATAACCGAACCGATAAAACGTTTGCCTTCATTTATTATCAATGCGTTTTTTATAAGAATACCGTTCATCGTCTGTATGGAAATCTTTTTAATATGGAACTTATTTTAAGACGGATGACACCGAGAAACGCCTCCCCGAATATCCCTCCGCTCATCTTGCTCGTACCCAATGCCCTGTTGATGAATATTATGGGAACTTCAATCAGTTTGAATCCGCATTTATATGCCGCAAATTTCATTTCAATCTGGAAAGCATACCCTTTGAACCGTATCCTGTCGAGATTCAGGGTCTCAAGCACTTCCCTTCTGTAGCATTTGAACCCGGCAGTCGTATCGGCAATCTTCATGCCGGTAATGAACTGTACGTATTTCGACGCGAAGTACGACATTATAACCCTTCCTATAGGCCAGTTCACCACGTTTACACCCGAAATATAACGCGAACCGATAGCCACGTCTCCTCCGCCCGAAACGCACGCTTCGTGCAGGCGCGGCAAATCTTCGGGGTTGTGCGAAAAATCGGCATCCATCTCGAATATATATTCATATTCGCGTTGCAAAGCCCATTTGAATCCGGTAATATATGCCGTACCCAAGCCCAACTTTCCGCTTCGCACGATTATAAATATCCTGCCCGGGTAAACCTCCTGTTTGTCTGCCACGGCTTTGGCAGTACCGTCAGGCGAGCCGTCATCGACTATAAGAACATCGTACCGTTCGGACAATGCCATTACCGTATCCAGCATTTTCCCGATATTCTCTATTTCGTTGTAAGTAGGTATGATTACAATATTCTTGCTCCTCCTGTCGATAGCATTATCGTATTCCATGAAAACAAACGAGTTGTAATAAATTTCGGTTACCGTTAAAAATTCAGTTTAGGGAAAACGAATATTTACGAGAAATCTTGTACCCGACTGCATATTTCTTGCAGATTGGAAAAAAACAATATCGAATACGTTATTCCCGGATATTCTGAAATGCAAATATAGAAATAAAACGGTAGTATGCGGCAATGAAAATAATAATGATATTTCAATTTCGGTTAATATTGCCAAAAAAACTGATGAGTCGGACAACTGCCGGTATGTCCGGGGATGAGCGTATCGCCCCCCCCGAAGCTACAAGTCGGAATAGCGGTTGCAGGTCGTTTCCCGGCAATAAAAACGACAAACAATATATAAAGAAAATACATAAAACATAATAAACTCAGTATTATGCAAATAAGTGTGTTGATAAAAAATTTGGGCACACACATTATTATATGTAAAAAAAGTGGTAACTTTGCGCCGGTTTTTGTAGCTTAATAGCTAAAGCGGAAAACTTTCTTAGGTATGTGCGCATTAACATTATAATAATGGCGTTTCATGCATAAATTGTTATATTGAAAAATGGAAAAAGAGAAGGGAAAACAATTCTGTCCAGATTATTTGTTTGAAGTAAGTTGGGAGGTTTGTAACCTTGTAGGAGGCATATACACGGTGCTTTCCACAAAAGCGAGGACGCTTCAGGAAATCAACAAAGACAGAACGATATTCATCGGGCCTGATCTGGTAAAGGACAATCAGTATTTCAAAGAGAGCGCAACGCTGCTGAAAGACTGGCGTCAAAAAGTTTCAGAAGACGGATTCAAAGTCAGAGTAGGGAGGTGGAAAGTCCCCGGTACCCCTATAGTAATCCTTGTAGATTTTAAAGACACTTATTCCCATAAGAACGAGATCTATACTCGCATGTGGGAAGACTTCGGCGTAGATTCGATACATGCATACGGCGATTATGACGATTCGTGCATGTTCGGAGTAACCGCAGCAAAAGTAATAGAGCACTATTACAGATATATCGGAGGCGAAAACTACAAAGTAGTGGCGCATTTCGACGAGTGGATAGTAGCCATGGGGCTTTTGTACATAAAAAGGACATTGCCGTCGGTAGTTACGGTATTTACAACCCATTCGACGTGCGTGGGGCGTTCGATAGCCAGCAACAACAAACCGCTGTACGACTATCTGCCCGGTTATTTCGGCGACCAGATGGCGCGCGAATTGAACATGGATTCGAAACATTCGCTTGAAAAAGCCGCAGCTCAGTATTCCGACGCATTTACCACGGTAAGCAGCATAACCGCGAAGGAGTGCAAGCAGCTGCTCGAGCGCGAACCGGCAGTAACCCCCAACGGTTTCGAACCCGAAATCGTCCCGCCGGCCGAAAAATACGCATCATATCGCAAAGCTGCGAGGAAAAAGCTGTTTCAGATAGCCGAAGCCCTTACAGGAAAAAAAATAGACGAAAATACCCTGTTGGTTGCAACCTCAGGACGTAACGAATACCGGAATAAAGGAATAGACCTGTATCTCGATTCACTGAAACGGGTATTAAACAATTACAAAGGCGAACGTCGGATAATAGCGTTTGTGCTTGTTCCTGCATGGGTAGGAGCCGTAAGGGACGATGTGGCCTCCAGACTTAAAAAAGGTATCGATTCCGATACCCCTATATGGGATCCCTTTATAACACACTATCTGTACAACTACAACGAAGACAGGATAGTAGGGAAAATACACGATTTGCACTTCGGAAACCGTCCCGAAGACAAACTCGATGTCATATACATACCGTCGTATCTGAAAGGAAAAGACGGAGTTGTAAATATGAGTTACTACAATCTGCTGACAGGTTTCGATTTAACCGTATTCCCGTCGTATTACGAGCCTTGGGGATATACCCCGTTGGAAAGCGTGGCATTCGGTATCCCAACCGTAACCACATCGCTGTCGGGCTTCGGTATGTGGGTAAAGGACAAGTTCGGAGCCGACCCTGTAAAATCCGGAGTATATGTGTTCGAACGCACCGATGCCAATTACGATTCGGTTGCCGACGAAATAGCCTCGACAATAATGGCGGTGGCCGATATGCCCGACGATAAATACACGGCATTGTGCAAGGCCGCATCAAAAACAGCGTCGAAAGCCGACTGGAAGAGCTTTATCACACACTATCTGACTGTATATAAAAAAGCGTTCGACAAAAACAAACGCAAAAAAATATAGTATAACGCAAAAAGAAAAAATATAAGTACAACCTATAATTGTAAAGTATGAAAATAAAAGTAAGTGAAGCCAATTTGCCGGAATGGAGAGAAATGACCATAAAGTCGCAGGTCCCGGCAAAACTGGAGATATTGAAAGAAATGTCTTTAAACATCTATTGGTCGTGGACCAATGGAATAACTTCCCTTTATAAAGATATTGACTACGATTTATGGAAAGCCACAGGCGGTAACCCCGTCCACATGCTGCAAAAGTTGAGCTACGACAAACTCGAAGCCCTTACCGAAGACAAGACCATAATGCACCGAGTAAACACTCTCTACGAAGAGTTCCGTAAATATATGGATGCTCCGTGCCGCAAGGACGTTCCCTCAGTTGCATACTTCAGCATGGAGTACGGATTGACCAACGTCCTCAAGATATATTCAGGAGGTCTCGGAGTATTGGCCGGCGACTATCTTAAAGAAGCCAGCGATTACAAGGTAGATATGGTAGCAGTAGGCTTCCTCTACCGTTATGGATATTTCACGCAGACCCTTTCGATGGACGGACAGCAGCTCGCAAACTACGAGCAGCAAAACTTCAATCAGCTCCCGCTCGAGCAGGTAACCGATAAATCAGGCCACCCGATAATACTCGAAGTACCCTATCCCGGCAGAATAGTATATGCCAATATCTGGAAAGTAAACGTAGGTAGAGTACCCCTGTACCTTATGGATACCAATCTCGTAGCCAACAGCGAGGCCGACAGGGCGATAACCTATCAACTCTACGGTGGAGACTGGGAACACAGAATGAAGCAGGAATACATGCTCGGAATCGGCGGTATCCTCATGTTGGAGCGTCTCGGTATCAAGAAAGACATATACCACTGCAACGAAGGACACGCAGCCCTGATAAACGTACAGCGTCTCGTACAATACGTACAGAACGAAAAACTGTCGTTCTACGAAGCTCTCGAAGTAGTAAGAGCATCATCCCTCTATACCGTACATACCCCGGTTCCCGCAGGGCATGACAGTTTCGACGAGCAGCTCTTCGGAAAATACATGTACGAGTTCCCCGAAAAACTGGGAATATCGTTCGGCGATTTGATGGATATGGGTCGCGAAAATCCCGGAACCAACGACAAATTCTCGATGAGCGTATTCGCATGCAACACATGTCAGGAAGTAAACGGAGTAAGCTGGCTGCACGGAAAAGTATCGCAGCACATGTTCGCCCCGATATGGAAAGGGTATTTTGCCGACGAGTTGCATGTAAGCTATGTAACCAACGGAGTACACCTCCCCACATGGGCAGCATCCGAATGGAAAGCCTTCTACAAGGAAAAATTGGGTAAGGATATACTCAGCAAACAGGAAGACCGTCAGTTGTGGGCAAAAATATACGATGTGCCCGATGAAGAAATATGGAATCTCCGTCAGACGATGAAACGCAAGCTCGTCAATTTCGTTAAGGACGATTTCCGCGAAAGCTGGCTGAAAAATCAGGGCGACCCGTCGAGAATAGTATCCATCCTCGAAAAGATAAACCCCAACGCACTGCTTATCGGATTTGCACGTCGTTTCGCCACATACAAGCGCGCGCACCTGCTGTTCACCGACCTCGACCGTCTTTCGAAGATTGTAAACAACCCGATGTACCCCGTACAGTTCCTTTTCTCGGGTAAGGCACATCCGGCCGACGGAATGGGGCAAGACCTGATAAAGAGAATCGTCGAAATATCCCGTCGTCCCGAGTTCCTCGGAAAGATAATCTTCCTCGAGAACTACGACATGAAGATAGCGAAACGCCTCGTATCGGGAGTAGATATCTGGTTGAATACACCTACACGACCCCTCGAAGCCTCCGGAACATCAGGTGAAAAAGCCGAGATGAACGGCGTTCTGAACTTCTCCGTATTGGACGGCTGGTGGTATGAAGGATACAAAGAAGGCGCAGGTTGGGCATTGACCGACAAACGCACCTTCCAGGAACAAGGACATCAGGATCAGCTCGATGCCGCAACCATATACTCGATGCTCGAAAACCAGATAATACCTTTGTATTTCGCAAAGAACAGCAAAGGATATTCGCCCGAGTGGATACAGTATATCAAGAACTCCATAGCACAGATAGCACCCGAGTTCACGATGAACAGAATGATAAAAGACTATATCAGCCGTTTCTACGAAAAAGAGGCAAAACGCAGCGCGTTGCTCAAAGCCGACAATTACAAACTCGCCAAAGAGCTTGTAGTATGGAAGAGCATGATAGTAGAAAAATGGGATCAGATAGAAGTCGTAGATGTCAAACTTCCCGACGAGTTGCTGACAGATCCGAAGATCGGCTCGGTTTACCCCATAGAGGTAACCATCGACAGGAAAGGGTTGCCCAACTGCTTCGGAGTAGAAGTAGTCGTAACCGTAGAGGGCGAAGGAGCACAAGAGAAACATGTAATATACGAACTCGAGATGGTAAAAACCTCAGGCGACCTTACCACGTATCGATACGACTATCAAGTTCTCCGAGCAGGATCATACAAATATGCATTCCGTCTCTTCCCGAAGAACTCGGCGCTCCCGCACCGTCAGGACTTCGCATACGTAAAATGGTTCCAGCATAAATAATAGCAAGCATAAACAACAGCAGTAACCAAACCTGTTACTGCATAAGATAGTCATCGCCAGTCGAACATAAATCGACTGGCGATGATTTTTTGTGCCAATATACGGCGCGAGAGTATTAAAATGCCATAAATAAGAATTTGTAGAGAGTCTTTTATAAATTTTGTATAGATAAAACTTGCAGTGCGAGATTAAAGATTAAATATAAATCTCTTGATAAGAGATACTTATTCTTCAGCAAAGGTACGTAAAATGCCGAAATAAACAGAATATTCTTAGATAAAATTTAATGTATCATAATATTTTTCTTTCAATAATAATTAGTAATGTATATTGATGATTTTGTAATTGTATATAATACAGATATATATGTTTATGCTTTATCTCTTATCAAGAGATTGTGCCAGTTAATATATGAAACATGATGAGAATATATGTAAAGAAATTGTATCCATATAAAGTATAGTTTCAGATATAAGAATAGTTTGTGTATCAAAAATAGTATAATATGAACTCTTAAATAAGAATATATAATCATTGTATTAACATAAGGATATAGTAATCCAGTAATCCAGTAATGCAAGAATCATTGTGTAACATAAAACTTATTATTATGAAGAAGTGTCTATTAAAAGTGGCTTTGGTGTTCATTTTGCTTATTCCATTAAGTGTTAATGCCCAAGATTTAATACCGACTACGGCAATAAGTAATATACCTGCAGTATCTATTCGAGACTTGAATCTGAGTAGAAATGATTATACAATATTGAAAACAATAACCGCGACAGCTATTGTATATTCCGATAATTCCAAGAAAAGTAGAAAAATATACGAAGAAAATGAAGAATTTACATTGGTATATGATATAATAAAAGAAAACGGGAAAAGGTATTTGGATTATAAAAGTTGCGATGGAGTAGTGCGTTTAGGCTATATCGGAAGCACTGATATATATAATTCCGATTCGAATTATATACCGGCTGAAGAAATAGTAAGACGATTAGCCCTCTACCGCCTAATAAATCTTGCAAAGGAATACGGTGCGGACGTCTTATTCGAACCCACCATTACCACAACTGCAACAGCCACAGGTAAAACGCTCATATACAAGACTGAGGCATCGGCTAAATTAATAAAGATTATAAACAAATAAAAAATAGAAAACATGAAAAAAGTTCTTTTTTTAGTAGTATTAGTATTCATAGTTACTTCATGTGGAGCACCAAGTGTTATAACAATGCCTTCGCAGACAATACCTTTGACATTGTCTAAATTGCCTCAATCAAATATTTATATCAATTTGGACTATGGTATAAGGCTCAATGTTGCAGATAAACGTTCGAGTAATGAAGTTTTGAGTAAATATGATGTTGCCCTGAATATCAAGCGTCCTGCTGTAAGTACATATCCCAACATAATACCATTCGTATCCGAAAGTATGAAAAAGTACATGCAAACCATGGGATTTGAACTCGATTCGGACATAAATACTGATTATATGTTGCAAGCAGAAATAACCCAGTTTCAAGTAAGCTATCTATCAGGTATGGGCTGGATGGGAACTGTTTGTTTGGATATTCAGATATATGATGAAAACAGGAAACAGGTATATCCGCGAACCGCAATAACAGGAAGAGCGTCTGTAAGCGGGAACTATAACAATTTCGGTATCGCAGCAGAGGCTTTAAATAATGCATATGTAAACGCGTTGAACGATATTGATTGGAATAGAATAGCATATTTCCTTAAAAGAGCAGATTCTCCATCGCAAGAAAAAAATAAACAAGTAACAGGAGGCGGAGATACCGCATTGGAACATACGATAATAAGGTGGTATGTAGATTCTGCACCTAAGGGTGCCGATGTCTATTGGAGAGTAGTATCTTCAACTCATGACGTAAAAAATACAAATCAAAATTATTTAGGAACGACTCCGTATGAAAGTACAGAATCATTCGATATAAAAGGTTTAACATATAATAATTCGGGAGACGTACAGATAGAAATTTCTTGTGAAAAAGCAGGATATGCGACACAACGAAAAAGATTCAACGTTAGACAAGCAATAGACCAAAAAGAAATATCTACGAAGTTCAATTTGATATCCGAATAAAAGATAACAATAAATCGTTTCTTTTTCAAATAAAAATAGTTTGAAATAATAAAGCCTGTACTTAATAATAGATGTAAATGTAAAATCCAGAACTTATTTCCAAGTTCTGGATTTTTTATAACAATATGATACATATATCAATAACCGGGAGACAATAGAATGTTAGCCTTTCACAAACGATATTTTATTTATATTTTGCATTATTGTAAAGTGTATCTCAGTTTTGAGATGATAGTCAGTACCTCCTTCGCTATTTATCCGAAAACATTATAGTATGCGGCATCGTGGCAAAATGTACCGTTTGAATAAGCAGAATTGTCCCGTCCTTACAAATACATGTTGAAGTCCCGTTCATAACCGATTGTAGTATCCGGGCCGTGTCCGCAGCATACCCTCGTATTTTCGGGCAACGTAAACAGTTTGGTGCGAATACCTTCGGCGAGCATCCTGTAACTTCCGCCGGGCAGGTCGGTGCGGCCAATCCCTTCTCTGAACAACACGTCCCCGGCAAAAGCGATATTTTCCGATTTACAGTAATATACTATGCTTCCCGGCGAATGCCCCGGCACGGATATAGCTGTAAAATCGTATTCCCCGACTGTAAAACGGTCGCCCTCTTTTACCGCAATGGAGATATGCGGTACAGGGGCGTTCAGCTTTATCCCGAACATTTCAGCCTGTTGAGGCATAATATCGAGCAAAAAAGCCTCATCGGCCGATGCGCTTAACTTCACGCCGTAGCGTTGCGAAACGTAACTGCACCCGAAACAATGGTCGAGGTGAAGGTGGGTAGCCAGCATGTATTTTACCGTAAGGCCGTTTTTGTCGATGTAATCTGCCAAAGCCTCCTCCTCGTCGGCATAATAGCAACCCGCATCTATTACGGCGCACTCTTTGGTCTTGTCGTCCCATACGACAAAACAGTTTTCCGAAAACGGATTAAACGAGAATCTTTTTATGTTAAGCATATATCATCTGTTTACTACAGGGACGAAAACCCCTCTTTTCGTTATAAAATACTCCTCGTCGAAAAAATCGCCAAGGTTATATACTACGGCTATTTTTTTAAAAGGCGCAATTTCGTGTTGCAGTTCTCCCCCCTTAAGAGCGATGACACCGTTTGGAATAGCGTTTTGCTGGTGTTTGGCGATATTCTTGCGGCATAACCGTACGAGGTCCGACATGCCCATAGCCGCGCGGCTGACTGCAAAATCGAATTGTTCCTTAACCTCGCTCGCATCGCACTGCGCCAACCTGACATTCTCAAGCCCTATTTGTGCGGCAATATCGGTAGCAACCTTAATCTTTTTACCGGTACGGTCAATCAGAAAAAAGTCGCAGTCCGGAAACATTATGGCAAGCGGAATCCCGGGGAATCCCCCTCCGGTACCAACGTCGAATATTTTGCTTCCGGGCGTAAAAGTAATTATTTTGGCTATTGCGAGTGAGTGCAGGACATGGTGAACATATAAATTGTCAATATCCTTTCGCGAAATGACATTTATCTTCTCGTTCCACTCTCTATACAATCCTTCGAGAGCCGAAAATTGTTCAATCTGCCTGTCCGAGAGATTTTTGAAATACTTGATTATTGACGATTCCATTAATACATTTACCGTATAATTGAGTTGATAGGAGAATCTTTAATTATATACGGCTTAAGTTTGTCGAACGACACGGGAACAGCCGTAATCCCAATATAATACGGAGCAATTTCGTACGGATTGTAATACCATGTAATACCCTCTTCGTTTACGGTAAAATTTTCCGATACCGTAACAAGCTCTTTCCAATAGGCTTTCGCATCATCCAATCCGTCGATATACCCTTTAATCATTTCCAATACCGCTGGCAGCGATTCCTCATCGAAAATATCGTTCAAAGTAACCGGCATCGAATCATAAACATCATAAACAAAACCGATACTCGTACTCAATCCGTGGGCGCCGCCGGTGTAAATATACGAGTTGCACAGATAGCACCATAAACCGTTATTATTATATACGGACGAAGTAGAAATATAAGTCTCATAATTCATCCATGCCTCATTTGCCGTACTCTTTCTGTTTTTCGCTTCACTTTCCACATGCTCCTTATATTCTTCGATACAGGCATCGATAAAACTTCCGGCAGCCTTCTCCAAAGAAAGATTGGAATATTTACCCCCCATGATATTAATCATAAAATCATTCCTCGCTTTCGATGCTACTTCCGAAGTATCGGAAACAGACGGAGCAGTTAAAGAAATATACGCCTTAATTGCAGGCAATGAAGGATTGCCAAAAAGATGATACGTCGCAGAGTCCTCGACGGTTTCCAGACTTAAACTGTCCGGACGATTCAAACCGTCGTTCCGATTGCCGTTGCCGCCTGTTTTAGAGCAAGAGCAAAACGCAGATACCAAAAATGCCGAAACGGCTATAAAGAAAAAAATACCTCGTCTCATCACATACCGATAATTAAATTCAACATAAAACAATTGGCCGACAGTGCAAGTCGGTATCAATTAATCGATTCGAAAACAACCCCGACCAAATTCCGGCAACGCCGCCGCGAATACGAAGGTAGTAAATAACTCTCTAAAAAAACATATTGTTCTGTTATTTTATACACTCCTTATAGTTGAGGAAATATCGGCCTTTATTTTGAGTCCTGTTACCATATTGTATTATACCCGAAGGGCATCTGTGGATACAAGCCAAACACATGATACAATGCCCCGACCATACAGGCTCTCCCCCCTTAAGGTGAATATTCGAAACAGGACAAGAATGTTCGCAAACCCTGCACATATCGCAAGCGCCCTCGATATGAAAAGGCTTGTCGTCAATCATGTATTTGAAAAACAGAGGCTTCAGGATATAAGTCTTAAGGGCGGGAAACACCCCCTTATGACAGGCAAACCTGTTTTTCCGATTATTTATATATGCCGATATTTCCTTAACCCTTTCGCTTCCTTTGGCAAGTTTATCCTTCTGTACGGCTTTCGAGTCAATATCGAAGCCCGGCATCAAGATATACGAATTAGGCATCTGTACCGAGAACCCACCGTTACAATGCAGTCCGTGCCGATTCAATGCCTTCACAAAAAGATTGGGCGCCAAGCCGGTATCATCCCCGCATGTCATGACGAAGAAGACGTACTGGCACGAGTAATTCACAATCCGTATCTGCGATATAAAACGAATCACAATCAGCGGCAAACCCCATGCATGCACAGGAAAGACAAAACCCAGAACCTCGTCGTCCGACAGTTCGAAAATAAAATCCCTGCCATGTATAGCTTCAGCCATAGACAGCGTATGTTCCCCCGTATTGTCGGCAATAGAATCGGCAACCCACTTCGAATTTCCCGTTCCCGAAAAATAAAATATCATTACAGTAACAAATTCCGCAGATTATACATGCAAATATAACTTTAAAAGGGATAATTTTGCAACCGGACAAAAATAAAACAGGCAAATGTCGCAGATAGGAAAATACAACAAGTTGAAAATAAAAAAAGAAGTTGATTTCGGCATGTACCTCGACGGAGGAGAAGACGGCGAAATACTCCTTCCGCGCAAATACGTACCCCAAGGAGCGAAACCCGGCGACGAAATAGAAGTATTTCTCTATCTCGACTCCGAAGACCGCATAATAGCTACAACCATGCGCCCCTATGCCACGGTCGGCGAATTCGCCTATCTGCGAGTATCGGCAGTAAACGGCATAGGAGCTTTCCTCGATTGGGGTCTGCCAAAAGAACTACTCGTTCCGTTCCGCGGGCAACGCGTAAAGATGAAACCCGACAAACGCTATATCGTATATATCTATCACGACATGGAGAGCGGACGAATAGCCGCATCAGCCAAAATAGAAAAATATCTCGGAAACATAAAGCCCGAATACAAATTCAATGCACAAGTAAAAATACTGGTATATCAGAAAACCGATATAGGGTACAAGGTCATAGTCGATAATTTACACCGCGGGATGATATACGAAAACGAACTCTATTCACCCGTACAAATAGGCGAGCAGCTCGACGGATATGTAAAAAGAGTAAGACCCGACGGCAAAATAGACATAACAGTACGAGAGCAAGGGTATGGTTCGGTAGGAGCGTTGTCGGAGCAGATACTTGCCGAATTAAGACGGAACAGAGGAGAGCTCGCGGTAACCGACGCGTCGTCGCCCGAGCAGATAGCCGCGATATTCGGATGCAGCAAGAAAAGTTATAAAAAAGCTATAGGAGCACTTTATAAAGAACACAAAATAGAAATAACGCCCGACAAAATAAAACTCCGGCCCCGTACCGAGAAGTAAACCATTCCATATTCCGCGTTGTTTCAATAACAAAACAACGGAATATGAAAAAAACTACCCTGCTCCTGTCGGCCGCACTATTCTTTGCGGTAATAAATGCAAACAGCCAGAATACGGACGAAGTCTCGGCATTAATATCGTTTTTAAACAGCAGTACGGCACAAGGCGGACGTACAAATGCCGACATGTTAAGAATAAAGGATCTCTCCAACCCCGCATCGTGGACAGGAGTCGTATGGGAGAACGGCAATGTAAAAAACATAAACTGGCGCGGGTATGCCCTAAGCGGCAACATCTCGCTGAAAAATTTCACCTCGCTGCAAAACCTCGACCTGTCGCGCAACCACATCACGTCGGTAGAGATAGACGGATGCACGTCGCTCAAAACCGCCGACCTCTCCCGTAACAATCTGACAACCCTCAACCTCGACGGATGCACCGCACTGACACGCCTTATCTGTTATAAAAACAAAATAACGACGCTCGACATAACACCATGCAAATCGCTTAAAATACTCAACTGCGGCGACAATCCAATCACCATGTTCGATGCCGGCCAATCCGAGACGTTGCAAACACTCAACATACAAGGATGTAAACTCGCCGCGATAAATATCGACGGATGCAAATCATTGCAGACACTCTCCTGCGGATACAATAACCTTACGGAATTCAATGCCTCCGACCTGCCCGGGCTGGTAAACCTGAACATCGACAGCAACAACATAACCCAACTGAACGTATCGGGGCAAGAACAGTTGCAGAACCTCTATTGCAGCAACAACAACATGACTCACCTTTATATCGGCGACTGTACTTCATTGACAACACTCGACTGCTCATACAATTCCCTCACATACCTGTGGATAGAAAACAGCAATTCCATAAACTCTATCGACTGTTCGTACAACAACATATCCGATTTGGATTTGAAAGGGCGCACATTACTGCAACGGGTAAACTGTTGCGAAAACGCCATAAGTACCCTCGACGTATCACTATGTCCGTCGTTGATATACATAAACTGTCGGAACAACCCCATAGTACAGCTCAACACGTTCGGCGATAACAACCTGCAGGCCGTACTGACGCCATGGAACGAGTGGGGGCCATACAACGGCGGATACTATGCCCCGATGAACGTACTCCCCCCGCCGTAATCCGTACAAACGAACCGGTACAGGCAGACTGCATACGCCGCAAGCCTTTGTAAATACTGTCGTCATTCATATATTTGCAAACAAAACATACTGCCGGTCAAATATATGAACAAGGTAATAAGCAACATGCGGGCATTATGCCCCGTATCCGACGAAACAGTTAATACCCTGCTTGCAAAAGTAGAACCGTGCCGGTATCCAAAAAAATACCAGCTCATACAAGAAAACAGATACTGCAAATATGCATACTTCATAGAAAAAGGAATGACCCGTTCCTTTTGGCTTGTCGATGGCGAGGAAATTACTACGTCATTCTCGTCCGACGGCGGCATAGTTTTCAGCATGGACGAACTCTACTACAACAAGCCGAGCGAAGAGTTCGTCGAAACCCTCGAAGAAGTAGAAGCCTATAAAATACTGATTCCCGATTTGATAAACCTTTTCACCACAAACATCGAACTCAGCAATTGGGGCAGGATAATACACCAAAACGAATACAGGCGACTGCACCGCAGTCATAAAGAACGCCTTACCCTGCCCGCCAAAGAACGCTACAAAGAGTTCAAAAAGCAGTTCCCCGATGTCTGCCGAACAGCAAATCTGGGATATATCGCATCGTACCTCGGAATAACCCCCTCGACACTGAGCCGTTTAAGAGCAAAAGAATAGATACGCCCGACGCATATTTTGACATAGGTCAAATTTTTACAAAAAGCAAAGCAGTACCTTTGCAACCATAAAAACGTAAAAACGGAATCCACGTAAAATGTCAAAAACAATAATCTCGTCGGCAACATTCGCCGATTCAAAACCCCATTACGAGTTGCTCGACGGGTTAAGAGGCGTAGCGGCTTTGCTGGTAATCTGGTATCACATATTCGAAGGATTCGCCACCAGTCCGATAGATCAGAAATTCAACCACGGATATATGGCCGTCGATTTCTTCTTCATACTGTCGGGATTCGTAGTCGGTTACGCATACGACGACCGTTGGAAAAACATGACCCTCCGTCAATTCGTAAAACGCCGTTTCATACGGTTGCACCCCATGGTAGTATTAGGCGCCGTGTTGGGAGCCATAACATTCTATATACAAGGCTGCGAGCAGTGGAACGGCACAGCCGTACCCGTTACCATGCTGTTGTTGGCATTACTGTTGAACCTTTTCCTTATACCCGAACTCCCCGGAACAGGCAGTGAAGTAAGAGGAAACGGCGAAATGTATCCCCTTAACGGGCCCACGTGGTCTCTCTTTTTCGAATATATAGGCAATCTGTTATATGCACTATTCATACGCCGGTTTACCACAAAACAACTTGCCCTGCTCGTTGCATTCTCCGCAGCAGCCCTTTCAGCCTTTGCCGTTACCAACCTTTCGGGATACGGACATTTGGGAGTAGGGTGGACGTTGGCCGACTACAATCTGCCCGGAGGATTCCTACGGCTCACCTTCTCCTTCTCGGCCGGACTGTTGATGTCGCGCATTTTCAAACCGGTAAAAATCCGCGGGGCATTCTGGCTCTGCTCGGCCATTCTTGCGGTTTTACTCACGCTCCCGTATATAGGCGACGGAAACACCCCGTGGAAAAACGGAATATACGATTCCGTCTGCACAATAATAATATTCCCCGTACTGGTATATCTCGGAGCTTCCGGAAAAACCACCGACAAAATCTCATCCCGGATATGCAAGTTCCTCGGCGACATTTCATACCCCGTATATATAATCCATTATCCGTTCATGTATCTGTTCTATGCATGGGTCTGGCGCGAAGGGCTGACCTTCCCGCAAGTCTGGCCAGTGGCGCTGCTGCTGTTCTTCGGCAACATACTGCTCGCATACATCTGCCTTAAACTCTACGACGAGCCGGTAAGACGCTACCTTACAAAACACTTGCTGCCGATGACGGCAAAAAAGACCGACCGCTGATTGCTTAAACCAAAATAGCAAAAACAACAAACAAGCTGTATCGAAAAACAAATTTCCGGTACGGCTTTTTTCATATTTCATAACAAATAAACACTCCCGAAAAGACACTCCCGTACCATTATAAAACAACAGGCGTATCTCGGCGGCAACGTTTCCAGTACTTGCAGGCGCAGGACAAAAGGCAGAAATACAAAGCAATATTATAAAAGACAAAATATTTGATTACATTTGCAATATTCATCAAATAAGAAGACGCTTTGAATCGGCGGCAAGAACCCGGATAACAGACAATAACAACCGATATGGATAAAATCAAGTATTATATATTGGCGACTGTCATAATGATAACATCCGTTTCATGTTCATCATTACGATATGTCGAATATGATATAGTCCGTCCGCCGCAGATATTGCTCCCCGGAGCAGAACCGATAGCCGTCGTATATAATGTCAAGGACACGGCCGTATCCGAAATAGAGACCCTGCCGACCGATACCGTGCGAGGCATATTTTTCGGGATGATGATGACGTCGTTAAAAAATTCGATATATTCACAAGCCGTAGAATCGTATATGATGGACACGCCTACGGGAAAAGCGATAGAAGAAGACCACGCAGAAATACTTGCCGAATATTTAGGACGCAAGTCCATAATAACGCTCAACGAACTGGCCGTATCCCCCGAATTGTTCGCCGATACGCTCGACAGCGACTGGTATCTTTCCACGCGCAGATATATACTGCGAGCCAATATAACGATGATTATACCCGAATCCAACGGCCCTATGACCTATACTGTAAACGATACCCTTACATGGCAAGGTTCGGGATATTCGTTGGAAGAAGCAATCACATCGTTACCGGAACAGCGGGAAACCATAGCAGAGGCAATGGTTGCGCTCAGCAACAAAGTCTCAGAAATATACCTCCCCTACAGAGAAAAAGTAGGACGAATCTATTTCGTCTCAATATATCCGCTTATGCGGAAAGCCGATAAATACTGGAAAGAAGAAAAATACGACGAAGCCTCCTATTTATGGGAATACGTTTTCGAGAATACCACAAACAAGGCACTGCAAGGAAAAGCCGCCGCCAATATGGCCATATACGAAGAATTGAACGACCGTTATGAATCCGCGATAATGTGGGCACGGATGGCATTCGCCTTATTCAGTAAAAAACACAACTTTTACGATTCGCACATAGCATACATGTCCGATTACATACACCAGCTCAAAATACGGGTAAAAGAAAAGAGCATGTTGGATAAAAATTCCATATACGCGTTCCCGAAGCAGTAAAAAAGAAGAACGTAGAAACGTCATAATCCGTTATGGAAAAATGCCCCGAACGTAAAAGAATACCACAATAAAACCCTCAGGCAAAAAACAATACGTACAATAAAAAACAGCAGGATATAAAACAAAAACAAAACTCGAATTTTATAAATAAAAAACAAGAAAAAAATTTGCGCAAACAAAAATTATCTCTAAATTTGCACAGTCTAAAAAACAAAAAGACCATGATAAAGAATATCTCTGTATTCGCATACTTTTATTACTACTTTTACTTCAGCAACAAGTAAGAGCGGGATTTCGTGCGTATGACAAGAGATTGGAAAATTAAAAATATTACAAGGTCCCGTTCTTGAAAAAGAGCGGGATTTTTTATTTGTACGACTATGGCAGAAGATACTAACAGCAAAAAAGCAATTACGCCGGCAAGGAGAGTAAGTAACGTAAGCGAGTACTATTTCTCCAAAAAACTGAAAGAAGTAGCCGACATGAACGCCCGCGGATTAGACGTAATAAGTCTGGGAATAGGCAGTCCCGACCGTCCGCCGCACCCCGAGGTAATAGCCGCACTGTCCAACGAAGCCGAAAAAGCAAATGCCCACGGATACCAGCCGTATGTCGGAATCCCGCAGTTGCGCGAAGCATTTGCCGAATGGTACGGAAAGTGGTTCGGCGTAACGCTCGACCCCGCAAAAGAGATACAGCCGCTCATCGGTTCCAAAGAAGGCATTCTGCACATAACCCTCGCATTCGTAAACCCCGGCGACGGAGTATTGGTCCCCAATCCCGGATATCCCACCTACACGTCCGTAAGCCGCTTGGCCGAAGCAAACATAATAACATACAACCTAAAAGAAGAAAACAGTTGGCTTCCCGATTTCGAAGAAATAGAAAAAAACGACCTGTCGAACGTAAAGCTCATGTGGGTAAACTACCCCAACATGCCCACGGGAAAAGTAGCATCGCGCGAATTGTTTGAAAACCTCGTAGCATTCGGACGCCGCCACAACATCGTCATAGTAAATGACAACCCGTACAGCTTTATACTCAACGACAAGCCGTTGAGCATACTCTCCGTACCGGGTGCAAAAGAAGTCTGCATCGAACTCAATTCAATGAGCAAATCGCACAATATGCCCGGATGGAGAGTAGGCATGCTGGCCTCCAATGCCGAATTCGTAAATTGGGTACTGCGAGTAAAAAGCAATATCGATTCAGGAACATTCCGCCCCATGCAGATAGCAGCCGCAGAAGCCCTCCATGCCGACAAGACATGGTACGAAGAGATAAATTCCGTATATAAACCCCGTCGCGAGTTGGCCGAAGAAATAGCCCGTACGCTAAATTGCAGTTTCGACCCGGCACAACGCGGAATGTTCCTCTGGGTAAAAGTCCCCGAGACCTTTAAAAACGGAGCCGAACTGGCCGACCGTCTCCTCTACGAAGCCCGCGTATTTGCAACACCCGGAATAGTCTTCGGGTCAGAAGGCGACAAATTTATCCGAATATCGCTATGCGCAACCGAAGACAAGCTGCGACAGGCATTAAACAGAATAAAACAGACAATAAACAAATAAAAAATAAACGATAAAAAACAGAAAATTATGGAAATGCAATTCAAACCCATTCAGTTGCCCGGAGTCGATACCAAACGCCCTATAGTAATAGCCGGCCCGTGCAGTGCCGAAACAGAAGAACAAGTACTCGAAACCGCACACGATTTGGCCGCACGCGGAATAAAGATATTCCGTGCAGGAATATGGAAACCCCGCACCAAACCGGGAGGCTTCGAAGGAATCGGAAGCGAAGGCCTGTTGTGGCTGCGTCGCGTAAAAGAAGAAACCGGCATGTACGTAGCAACCGAAGTAGCAACCCAGTACCATGTATTGGAAGCATTGAAATACGGTGTCGACATACTTTGGATAGGAGCGCGAACCACAACCAATCCCTTTGCCATGCAGGAGATAGCCGATGCGCTGAAAGGAGCCGACATCCCGGTACTGGTAAAAAACCCCGTAAACCCCGACATAGAACTCTGGATAGGCGGCATACAGCGAATCTACAATGCCGGACTTCGTCGGATAGGCGCAATACACCGCGGGTTCAGCAGCTACGACGAAAAAGTATATCGCAATGCCCCGCAGTGGCACATACCTATTGAGTTGCGCCGCCGGTTACCCGACCTCCCGATATTCTGCGACCCAAGCCATATCGGCGGCCGCCGCGATTTGATAGCGCCGTTGTCGCAGCAGGCGATGGACCTCGGAGCCGACGGATTGATAATAGAATCGCACTGCTCGCCCGATTACGCATGGAGCGACAAGAACCAACAGGTAACCCCCGAAGTTCTGGACAACATACTCAAGTCATTGGTAATCCGCGAGACACATACCACCGAGGACATATCCGACTTGCGAAACCAGATTGACCATCTCGACAACGATTTGATAGACCTGCTGGCAAAACGCATGAGAGTATCCCGTGAAATAGGACAGTTCAAAAAAGAACACGACATGACCGTATTGCAGGCAACCCGATACGACGAGATACTCGGCAACCGTATAGAAAAAGCAAAAGCAGCAGGCATGGACGGCGATTTCATGAAAGTCGTAATGCAGGCTATACACGAAGAGTCCGTACGGCAGCAGATGACCGTTTTGCAGAACAAGTAAAACACGAGAAAAAGAGCGGAATATGAAGATATTGATAATGGGAGCCGGCAAGATGGGCTCGTTCTTTGCCGACGTATTAAGTTTCGAACACGAAGTAGCCATGTTCGAGACCGATACCGAGCGGTTGAGATTTACATTCAACACATACCGTTTCACCAGTCCCGAAGAAGTAAAGGAATTTGCTCCCGAGCTCCTTATAAACGCAGTAACGGTAAAATATACCATCGATGCGTTCGAGAAAATCCTGCCGTATCTGCCCGAGAGGTGCATAATATCCGATATCGCATCCGTGAAGACAGGCCTGCCCGAATTTTACAAAAAGGCAGGCAGGCCGTTCGTCTCCACGCACCCGATGTTCGGGCCGACATTCGCCAATCTCTCCGATCTGAGTACGCAGAATACCATAATAATATCGGAATCCGACCATTTGGGAAAAACCTTCTTTCGCGATTTGTACAGCAGGCTGCGCCTCAACATATTCGAATACACGTTCAAGGAACATGACGAAACGATAGCCTATTCGCTCTCCATACCGTTCGCATCCACTCTTGTATTTGCATCGGTAATGAAGCATCAGGACGCTCCCGGAACGACATTCAAAAAGCACATGGACATAGCACGCGGGCTATTGTCGGAAGACGATTATCTTCTGACAGAAATCCTGTTCAACCCCAATACCCCTGCGCAACTCGATTTAATACAAAAACAGTTGTCGGTATTGCAGGAGATGATAAGCCGTCGCGACGGAAAAGGAATGATAAAGTACCTTAACGAAATACGGGAGAAGCTGAAGTAACCGGCCGACCGCAGTTCAATAATCACGACAAAGGCAGACAAGGATAAAATAATTTTATCCGAATCTGCCTTTTTATTATCTTCGCACTCAGAAAACAGAGCAACAACATATATGAGCAACGATACACTACTCGAAAAACTTGAAACGCTGAAACTCCGTTTCGAAGAAGTCGCCACGCTTATAACCGACCCCGAAGTAATAGCCGACCAGAAACGATACGTAAAACTTACGAAAGAATACAAGGAGTTGGAAAAAATCGTATCAGCGCAAAAAGAATATCTGCAACACCTCAACAACATAAACGAGGCGAAAGAGATACTCGACAGCGAAACCGATGCCGAGATGCGGCAGATGGCCAAAGAAGAACTCGATGCAAGCACGGCGCGCCTGCCCGAAATAGAAGAGCAGATAAAACTGTTGCTCGTACCCGGCGACCCGCAAGACGATAAAAATGCCATACTCGAAATACGCGGAGGAACAGGAGGCGACGAAGCCGCCATATTCGCAGGCGACCTGTTCCGCATGTATCTGAAATATTGCGAATCGAAAGGGTGGAAACTCGAAGTATCGAGCGTAAGCGAAGGCGCCAGCGGAGGGTACAAGGAGATAATATGCTCCGTATCCGGCGACAAGGTTTACGGAACGCTCAAATACGAATCCGGCGTACATCGCGTACAACGAGTACCCGTAACCGAGACACAAGGACGCGTACACACGTCGGCAGCCTCGGTCGCCGTACTTCCCGAAGCCGAACAGTTCGACGTTGAAATAAACGAAGGCGAGATAAAATGGGACACTTTCCGTTCAGGAGGAGCAGGAGGGCAGAACGTAAACAAGGTAGAATCCGGAGTACGCTTGCGCTATAACTGGAAAAACCCCAATACCGGCGTAGTAGAAGAAATACTGATAGAATGTACCGAAACACGCGACCAACCCAAAAACAAAGAACGCGCATTGGCTCGCCTCAGGACATTCATATACGACAAAGAGCACCAGAAATATCTCGATGAAATAGCCGGCAAGCGCAAAACCATGGTCTCCACCGGCGACCGTTCAGCAAAAATACGTACATACAACTATCCGCAAGGGCGCATCACCGATCACCGCATCAACTACACGATATACAATCTGGCAGCATTCATGGACGGCGACATACAAGACTGCATCGACCACCTTATGATAGCCGAAAATGCAGAGCGGCTGAAAGAAAGCGAACTGTAAACCGCCACACATTAAAACGATGACCGACTCAATAATAAAAAGAGCCGCAGGCAAAATAACCGATGCAATAAGCAGCTGTTTCAAACGATTCCCCGCAACCGTCAGTTTCGTATTGGCACTCACATGCCTGTTATGCTATTATGTAGCGGTAGAAGGAGAGTTCCCCGACCAAAGATTATTTCTAATAACAATCTATTATCTCTCGGTAGGCACTATACTCACCCTAACCCTTCATCTATGGAGCGAAGAAGTGAAGAGCAAAATACGGAAAATCTTCATTCAATCCGTAGCACACATTGCATTGTTGGCAGACAGCATAACACTCTATTTCGTAACAGCCGAGAAATACAGCATTGAAATAGGCATAGCCCACGGAGCCGCAATCTTTTCATTGTGGCTCACCCTCTTTTTCCTCTCATTCTTCAAGGAAAAAGATGACATACCGAGTTGGAACTTTGCAATAAGGAGTTTCAAATCCTTTATAATAGCCAATATCCTCGGAGGAGTCATGTGCAGCGGCATATCCCTTCTGGTCGTGTCCCTCAACCGCCTGTTCGGGATAGAAATACCATATGAAAGCTATCGGTATGTGTCGATATTCTGCAACCTGCTGCTCGTCATTATGCTGTTTATCGGCTTCTTGCCGCAAGGAGAAGCCAAGCACGACAATCGCCCCTTACCCGGCAATATCCTTACCTTTGCATTACGTTATCTGTTTCTGCCACTTACGGCAGGATACATGGCGGTTCTGTATATATACGGAGCAAAAATACTCGTTACATGGGAATTACCCACAGGGTGGGTATCGTGGCTGGTAACCCTGCTGATGCTCGGCTGCCTGATAGTGGAATTTTGCATATACCCCGTAAGAAAGGCCAAAGCCGGCAAATGGGATGAAAAAATAGCGCGGTGGCTGCCGATACTGATATTGCCGTTGCTGTTACTTATGACAGTCGGCATAATCCGCCGCTTCTGCGACTACGGCATAACAATCAACCGCCTGTACATAATAACATTCAATATCTGGTGTTATATGGTATGCGTGGTACTGTTCGTAACAAGAGCAAAACGAATAAGCTGGATACCCATATCGTTCGCAGCCGTTTTCCTCATTACATCCGTATTCCCCGTAAACTATACCTCAATAACGCGAAACATACTCCATAGCGACATAGAAAAAGCATTTACCCAAAACGGGCAAAACACCCTTCCGCTTACAAAAGAGCAATACGAGCAATGGTGTGCTGCAACACCCGATAAAGAAGTTGCCGCAGCAACCGAAAAGATGGAATACATGGAGACAAACTTCGGCAGAGGAAGCATCAGCGATTTGATAAAAGAAAATGTAAACATCGATTATGCGATAACAGGATTCTGGCACAGCCAAGACGAAGACAGGTTTTTCTACGGAAGAGTACTGCCGGGGACAAGCATTAAAGTCCCCGAAGGCTACGGAGAATTTATCGGAGTAGATAAATACATAGGCAACATAAATGTAGAGACAGGATCGGATATTATACCAATACCGATTTCGGAAATAATTGAAGAATCATCGTCCGACACGCTGGAAATCGCCGTACAACAGATAAATAAACTCGCAGAAGACGAAAAAAACGGGAAATACGAGATGCAGCCAATCATAGCCCGGAGCGATACAAAACAGCATTGCATTATAATAACGGCGATAGGCATCAAAAAATCGCCCGGCGGAGAAATCACGATAAACACTATCGAAGGCTACCTGTTCAAGAAACAACCATAAAAACAAAAAGATATGACACGACAAGAACTCTTAGAAAACATCAGGCGCAAACACTCGTTTCTTTGCGTGGGACTGGATACCGACATAAAAAAAATACCGGCGCATATATTGTCCGACGCCGACCCCATATTCGCTTTCAACAAAGCCATAATAGACGCTACGGCCGACCTCTGCATCGCCTATAAACCCAATCTCGCATTTTACGAAAGTATCGGAACCGACGGGTGGACGGCATTCGAAAAAACCGTTAAGTACATAAAAGAAAACTATCCCGACCAGTTTATAATAGCCGATGCAAAGCGCGGCGACATAGGCAACACCTCGCAGATGTACGCCCGCACATTCTTCGAGCATATCGGAGTAGATGCCGTAACCGTCGCCCCCTATATGGGAGAAGACAGCGTAAAACCGTTTTTGGGATACGACGGAAAATGGGTAATCTTGTTGGCGTTAACGTCGAACAAAGGGTCGTTCGATTTTCAACTGACAGAAGACAAAGACGGAGAGAAACTCTTCGAAAAAGTAATCCGCGTGTCGCAGACATGGGCAGGAGACGATTCTATGATGTATGTAGTAGGAGCGACACAAGGCGAACGCTTTGCCGACATAAGACGAGTAGCCCCCACCTCGTTCCTGTTGGTTCCCGGAGTAGGAGCGCAGGGAGGAAGTCTTGCCGATGTAGCCAAATACGGAATGACGCCCGATTGCGGGTTGATAGTAAATTCGTCAAGAGCCATAATATATGCATCGTCAGGGACAGACTTTGCCGAAGCAGCAACAAAAGCCGCAACTGCAGTTCAGAATGAAATGGAGCAAATCCTCAAAACGGCAGCAATAATATAGCATAACCAATTTTAAATAGGCAAACAATATAAGTCGAATCATATAGGCAATTCCAAATAAGAGAAAAGAGAAAGCCTGTCAAATATCAAATGTGGCAGAATACCGAATATGCGTATTCTGCCATATTTTTTATTTTACATATTACTGGCTGATAATAAAAATGTATAAAAAAATTTGGATATAAAATAAAATTGTTACTATATTTGGAAAATTGTGTATTTATATAATAAATAATACGGGGTTTTATATCCGAAAATAAAGCATCCTGTCTTAACCGCAACGTTCAGAAACAGGAAAATTTCTAAACAATAGCCCTTCTATAATTACTAATATAAAAAACAAGAAAGAGTATGATGAAAAAATTATTACTAACGTTCGTAGGCGTCTTTATGAGTATGATACTCATAAAAGCAGCACCTACAAGTTCTTTGACATTCAATGGAACAGACCAGTATGTTTTGATACCGAACTCGGCAGATTTCCAGATGGCAGCAGACGAAAGTCTCTCTTTCTCCATGTGGTTGAAACCGAGCGCATGGACAAATGCCGCACGTTTTTTGGGATATAGAGCAGGCGATGACAAAGACGCAGCATACGAGGCTTATATCCTGACAAACGGATATGCGTGTACCGCAACCGGAGTGCCTACGGATACCGGGACCAAAGGTTTACGCCCCATAGATACGGTTATAAGCAGCGGCAATGCAAGCGGGACATGGACGCATATCGTTATAGTATTTGACCGAAATGCAGGAACCGGAAGTGCGTATGTTAACGGTTCGGCCGTAACCGGTAAATCTCTCACGGCAGAGATGGTCTTCAATTCCACACGCGACCTTATTCTGGGTGCAGGCTACTACAATGACGAGGTAACCCGTTATTATGCAGGAAGCATAGCAAATGTCCGTTTTTACAGAGGAGCGTTGACACAGGCGCAGGCAACAGCCGACATGAACGCCAACAGTTATGAAGCATTGAGCAGCGAACTGAAAGACATGTGCGTCGCCGCGTACGATTTGACCGACGACTTTACCTCTCTTTCTGTTACCGACATGTCTGGAAACAACAACAATGCAACACTGCAAGGATATACCGCACCGGCAGCAGAAGGCATGATAGCAAGCGTAACGGTAACGCAGAACAGCGACTTTACAGGACGTCAGAACGAGTTCGACCCGATACTTTCGGCAGCCGTAACCGTATCTACCGGAACAGCCACGTTGCAATCCGTCAAGATAAATCTCGACGGATCCACCGCTATAAGCGACTATGCAAAAGTCAAGATTTATTCCACGTCCACATCCACGTTCGACGACAGGACAGCATCAGGTGCAACATTGTTAGGTGAGTTTACTCCCGCAGCAGGCGACATGGTATGCAATCTTACAACACAAGGCACCCTCTCAAAAGGAACCACATATCTGTGGGTAGTGGCAGAAGTTGCTGATAATGCAGTAGAAGGAAATAAACTCGATGCAGCACTCCTCTCCCTTACCACAGGAGCAGAGACCTTTAACGTAGCAGGCGGAAATCCCGATGGTAGCAGAGAAATATTGCTCGCCCGCAAAAAAATGTATGCTCCCGGCGATAACGGTTCGGTAGGGTATCGTATTCCGGCAATGGTAATACTTCCCAACGGTAACATCGTAACAGCTATCGACCGCAGGTGGAACAGCGAAGGCGACTTGGCAAACAGAATCGACATAATTGCCCGCATAAGCGAAGACGGCGGATATACATGGAGTGAAGAATACCCCATAGCAATAGCCTCCGATGCAAGCAACGGCCGTGGCGACTGCGCATTGGTAGTAGCCCCCAACGGCGACATAGTAGCAGCATTCGTAGGAGGTAACGGATTGTGGGCATCATCCGCATCCGATCCTATCGTATCGTTCATCAGCCGTTCATCCGACGGAGGTAGAACATGGACGGCAGTAGAAGAAGGCGGGGCTGGCGATATCACCTCGCAGATTTGGGGTTCGAGTTGCGGTGGTGATAATACCCGCCTTAACGGAACAGCGGCATTCTTCGGCTCAGGCCGCGGTTTATGTCTCACCCGTCAGACAGGAGAAAATGCAAGCAAGAACGGGCGTATAATGTTCGTAACAGCCGTAAACAGAGGCAGAACGCTTTACAACTATGTAGTATATTCCGATGACAACGGAGTAACATGGAAAGTCTCCAATCAGGCATATAGCGGAGGCGACGAAGCAAAGGTAGCCGAACTTAACGACGGAACAATACTTATGAGCGTACGTCGCAGCGGAGCGCGCGGATATGTAAAATCGACCGACGGCGGTGAGACATGGGGAACACAATCCACATGGCCCGACCTCAACGTAAACGCATGTAACGGCGACATACTGGAATACACAGCCAAGGTTGACGGTTACGACCAGAACAGGACACTGCAATCGTTGCCGATAAATGACGGAGCAAAAGGAAGAGAAAAAGTATCGGTATATTTGAGCTATGACGAAGGCACAACATGGGAGCGCAAAAAACAGATGTTC
>JADIMW010000002.1 GCA_017694415.1 Candidatus Caccoplasma merdipullorum | reverse complement strand
CCACAACCTCGGCATTAATCGCCGAAGCAAACTCCTTAACCAAATCGGGATTGAACTCCGACTGCACGAAAACACGTTTCACACCGTTGGCACGGGCAGTATCAATAGCATTCTTCATTGAAAGCGGAGTCAGTTCCTTCCCCTCCGATTCGAGAGGCAACTGTTTCAAACCGTAGTCGCGGGCAAAATACGACAGCGAAGGATGATATATTGCGAACATCTTCCCCTCTGCCCCTTTCAAACGCATCCTCACGACAGAATCGACAGAATCCATCTCCGCCGCAAGCACGTTGAAATTAGCCTTGTAAACATCGGCATTCTCAGGGTCGATTTCCACCAAACCCTTACAGATATTTTCGGCCATTATTTTTGCCGCAAGCGGCGACGACCACACATGCGGGTCGAACTCCGCCCCATGCTCTTCGCCATGACCGCCGCAAACATCAACAATCGGGGCAATCCCTTCCGACGTATCGAAAATCTTAATTTCCGGATTGTTGCTCTCTATTGCCGGCAGATAATTCAATTCAAATCCGAGCGTCCCCACCTTGAAATATGCGACACTCGCCGATATGGCAGCCATGGACGACGGCGAGACGTCATAACTTTCGGGACTCATTCCCGGCGGCACGGCACAAGTTACCGCAGCCAAATCACCGGCAATTCTCTCGGCAAAATACTTCTGCGGCATTATCGTTACCGAAACCCGCATTACATCATCGTCGCCTCCCGCACACCCCGCAATCGGCAACGACAGACAAAATACAAGAGCAAGAACAAAAAGAGACCTTCCCATAACACCAATCAACAACTATCCTTTTTTATCCCCTTTACGCCGGCAACGCCCCTCGCTGAACGCGGCAAACAGCGAAAGCAGGAATATAGCCCCAATGGAAGCATAAGCCACGGCAGTAGTAACATGCAGAGAATCCGGGTCAAAGCGGAATATAACCGTATGTTCGCCGGCAGGAATCTGCAAACCGCGCAGCACGTAATTTACACGAACATGCTCCACCTCTTCCCCGTCGATTGAAACATGCCATCCCCACGGGAAATAAATCTCCGAGAAAACGGCAAACCCTCCATTGGCAGATGAAGCCTTGTAAACCAGATTATTCGGCTTGTACGATTCGAGATATATCGTATCGCCCTGCGACGGAGCAACAGCACCATTTACAAACTCCCTAAAATGAGTATCGACAACCGCAGTACTCTTCTCGTCAAAATCGTCCAGAGCTTTCATCTCGGCATTAGCATCATCCACCCACAAAATATCCGACACAAACCACGCATTGCCCGCAGCATCGGGATTAAGCACGGCCTGAGGCGCACCGTTCTCGTCCGGCACAATCAGATACTTCGTATTCAACATGTTTATAACATGCACGTTGTTATTCTTCAACTGATATTTTATAAGGTCGTCGTAACGGCGCAACTTGGCTGCGCTGTACCCGCCAACCGACTTGTGGTAATACGACGTAACAGGGTCCTCATAAGTATTTACCGTCATGTTCAGCACTCTGAAATTCGGGTCTTCGTCCTGCAATATCGCACGGTCGGCGGCAGTCGGCGGGAACGGATTCTCCACACGCTGTTTCTCAACGAAATTACCGCTGTTCAAATAACGCTTGTTCACGCCGTACATGTCAATCAACACCATTGCGCCCAAAAGAGCCACGGCAGCCATTCCCTTCATCTTGCCGTAAACAAACATGGCCACCACGGCAAAAGCGGCTGCGACGAACCAGAAAGTACGCCATGCATCGGCCGAGAATATCCCCACCCTTACACGCGCAAGTTCATCGAAGATAAACGAATAATCGGGATTTGCGGCAACAAATTTGCTCTCCTCCTTCGACAGGAAGTCGAAAAACAACGACGGGAACAAGGCAAACAGCAGAGCCACACCAGCCGTAAGCGCCAACGGCACATACAAACGGTATTTCTTTTCGGTAAGCAAAGAAGGAGCGGCAAGCACCTCCTTCAGTCCCAACACAGCAATAAGCGGAATACAGAACTCCGCCACAACAAGAATGCTCGATACCGTCCTGAACTTGTTGTACAACGGAAAGTTATTCACGAACCACTCGGTAAGAGGCATGAAATTATGCCCCCACGACAACATCAGCGTAAGCAGTATCGCCGCTATCGAAGCCCATTTTATAGCCCCCTTGACAACGAAACACCCAATAAAGAAGAGGAACATCACCACGGCACCCGCATAAACAGGCCCTGCAGTAAAAGGCTGGTCGCCCCAATAATGATTCATCTGCCCCACATACGGACGCAGCGACGGGTCGGTATCGGCAACAGCCTCGCTGTCCTGAGCAATATACCCTGTCGCCCCGCCCTTCACATCGGGCACCAGCAGAGTCCAACTCTCATCTATCCCGTAGCTCCACTGCGTTATATAATCGAGGCTCAACCCTCCGCTGTCGGTCGATTCCGACTTGCCGCCGGGAGAGACAAGTTCCGATTTGCCACGCATCGTCTCCTTTGCATACTCGTACGTATTGTAGATATTCGGCATGTTCGCCGCAATAGCCAGCACGGCGGCAACGGCAAGCGCACCGGTAGCCTTTCCGAAATTGCTCCACGTAGAATTCCTCCACGCCTCTATCGCATACGATACGACGAGGGCGATAATAAAAAAGCCGAAATAGTAACTCATCTGTATATGATTCGAGCAAATCTGCAACATGCCGAAAAATGCCGTAAGAGCAGCACCGGCAACATATTTGCCCCGATAGGCCAGAATAACCCCCGCCAGCGTAGGCGGTATATAGGCAAGCGTGATAAACTTCCAGATATGCCCGGCGGCTATTATGATAAAGAAATACGACGAAAAGGCATACGCCACGCTTCCGAGCAGAGCTAAAGGCCATTTAACCCTCAATACCGTCAGGAGGATAAAAAACCCGAGCATCATTATAAAAATATACGATACCGGGGTAGGAAGCCACAACGAATAAACCTTCTCTATCACGCGGATAATATCGTTGTTGCCGTACGACGGAGAGATTTGGAAATTGGGCATACCGCCGAACAGCGAATTGGTCCAGCGCGTAGTCTCGCCGGTCGCTTCCTTAAAGGCTCTTCCCTCTTCGCCTATTGCTATACCCTGCTGGGTATCGCCCTGAAAAAGGACACGCCCCTCGAAAATGTCGGGAGAAAAATAAATTACCGACAAAAAGAGCATAAACAGGACGGAGATTATGTACGGGCTCCATCTTTTAAAAACAGAATTCATATATTAACTTGTTATTATTGATTACTCAAACTCCACTCCTTAAGCCTCCTGCGGGTAAGATAACGCACGGGATACCATGCCGCCGCGAACCCTATTGCCAGCACTACGGCAGTAACAGCCGCCACATCGCTCCACACCACCTTTACGGGATAAGCCTCAACGATAAACGAATCGCCCATCGTCAATAAGCCGAAATGCTCCTGCACGGCAGAGAGAAGAAGCCCCGCAACGACGCCGGCAACCGTACCGGCAGCCGAAACAAGAAACCCCTCGACAAGAAATATCCTCGAAATAAGAGGATAGTCCGCCCCGAGGCTGTAAAGCGTTTTCACATTCGGACGCTTGTCGATAATCAACATCGAAACCGACCCCACTATATTAAATGCGGCAATCATCATCACGAAAGCAAGTATCGCAAACGTAATCCACTTTTCGATTTTCATCATCGAAAAAGCCTCCGCCTGCTGTTCAAAAATGTCCTTCACGCTGAAACCGTCGCCGAGAAGAGCCGCCGCCTGCTTCTTTACGCTCTCCGTATCGGCACCGTCCGAAAGGCGCAACTCTATCGATGTAGCTTCGGTAGTATAATCAAACAGCCGTCTCGCCTCACGGATAGGGACAAACACAAACTTGTCGTCATATTCCGGCTGGCTCACCGAAAAGACACCCGAGCAAAACACCTCCGTCTTGTTGAACGACGACGAAGGATTAAGCATATTAACCCTCGCCATGCGGCGCGGAGCATAAAGTTCGACGGGCGACGAAAAACCGCCACCCACCTTAATTGCGTTGGCCACCCCCACACCCAGTACCGTATAGGACACCAGCGTATCTTCAAAGGCAAGACATCCGTCGAGCAAAGTATTCCCTATGCCGCTTACCGAAGCATAAAAATCGGGGACACCCTTTACGGTAACGGGAATCTGCCCACCCTGTCCTACGGCAAGAGCATTATCGGAAACAACAGGGACAACAGCCGCCACACCGTCGATAAGGCGCAACGAATCTACCGCAGGCGATTCCGTATCGAGCGTCTTGCCCAAAACAGGCGTAATCTCTATCTGCGGGTCGATGTCGGTATAAAGCGACGTTATCAGTAGGTTGAAGCCGTTGTAAACCGACAACACGCAAACCATCGCCATTGCCGATACCGCCACTCCGCATACCGCCACCCACGATATGGCATTAATTGCAGTATGCGATTTTTTAGAAAAGAGGTAACGAACTGCTATTTTAAGTGAAAGCGACATTCTCCGTGTCAGTCTATTTATTCAAAAGCGAATCGATGTTGTCGATATAATCGAGCGAGTCGTCGAGATAAAACTGCAACTCCGGCGTCTTTCTCAACTGGAATCTTACACGCGAAGCGAGGTCGAACCGTATGCTCTTGGCATTTTTACGGACCGATTCCAGAATCTCCGCCCCCTTTTCCGACGGGAATATACTTAGATACACCTTTGCTATGCTCAAATCGGGAGTTACGCGAACCACGCTTACCGATACCAGCGTACCGTGCGACTTCTGCGTTTCGTTTCTGAAAATATCGCTCAACTCCTTCTGGAGCAAACGATTTATCTTACTCTGTCTGATAGTTTCCATACAAAAACAATCGCTATATTTTCTTGTAAATAAGAGTTATGCCGTCGCGCGACGGAAGGAAGACCTTTTCCACCCTGTCGTCGGCAGCCACCCTGTCGTTAAAACGTCTCAACCCTTCGGTTTGAGGGTCGTGCTGCGACAAATCGAACACCTTGCCGTCCCACAACGTATTGTCGGCCACGATAAAACCGCCGGGCTTCACCCTGTCGAAAACCACATCGTAGTAACTGCAATACTCGCGTTTGTCGGCATCGATAAAAACCATGTCGAACTCGCCGTCGAGTGCGGGGACAACCTTTTTCGCATCCCCGATGAACAGCTTTATCCTGTCGCGGTACGGCGATTGCGACAAATATTCATTTATAAAGTCCTCCAGTTCGTCATTCTCCTCCACCGTATATACCACCCCGCCTTCGGGCATAGCCTCGGCGAAGCACTGTGCGGAATATCCGGTAAAAGTACCGAGTTCGAGCAGCCGCATCGGACGCACCATACGGCACAGCATCTTCAATATGCGCCCCTGCAAATGCCCCGACAACATGTGAGCACGCGGCAACTTTACGTTGGTATCGCGGTTGAGGCGGCACAACAGTTCGCTTTCCGAATCGATATGCGAAAGGATATAAAGTTCCTCGTCCCTCTCCATACGGCAACCGCTAACGCGCAGAGATGTTCAACAATGCCTCTATTGCGAGGCGGTACGAGTCAAGACCGAAACCGGCGATACTCCCTTTGCATGCGGCGGCGATAAAAGAGCGGTGCCTGTATTCTTCGCGAGCGGCGATATTGGAGATATGCACCTCGATAACAGGTGTCCGGATTCCCCGTATGGCATCCGATATCGCAACCGACGTATGCGTATAAGCACCGGCGTTCAACACTATACCGTCGGCTTTCCCGAAACCGTCTTCCTGAATACGGTCGATTAGCGCACCTTCAGAATTGGACTGGAAATAAGAAATCTCGACATCTGCGTAACGCGATTTAAGTTCCGACAAAAACGAATCAAAATCCCTTTCGCCGTAAATACCCTTTTCCCTGCGTCCGAGCAAATTAAGGTTAGGACCGTTTATAATAGAAATTTTCATAACAAACAACAAGTCGAACAATCAAATCCGTGCAAGACGGCAAAAGGCGGAAAGCGGGGCCGCAGGCATGCTTGCGAACCGTATCGGGCCGCATCCTGCTCTCGCACGTTAGCGCAAAGATAACGATTAAAAGCAAACAAATAAACATAACAGGCAAAATAGTTAGCAGCAAAACAATGTATGACTGCAGCAACGGTATGCCGCGATAAAACGCACACCAAAAAAAAGAGCAGGCAGATTGCCATTGCCCGGCGATTTATTAATTTTACACCTGTTTAATCAACGGCCGGGCATGGACAACACAGCAAACAACCTGAAAAAGAGCTACGCGTCATATCTGCGTCTGGAATGCGGCCTGTCGGACAACAGCATAGCCGGATACTGCGACGACCTCGACAAATTGATAAAATTCATAGGAGAAGAAAATCTCACGGCCGAGAAGCTGGAACACGCCGACATACTGCAATTTCTCTGCACGTTGCGCGACATAGGGATACAACCCCGCTCACAGGCACGCATACTCTCCGGCATAAAGTCGTTTTACCGATACCTTACGGTAGAAGAATACATAAAGAGCGACCCCACGAAAAACATCGACACACCAAAAATCGGAAGGCATCTGCCCGAAGTCCTCACTCTCGAGGAAGTGGACAGACTTGTCGGTTCGTTCGACCTCTCACTTCCCGAAGGGCGCAGGAACAAAGCCATAATAGAAGTCATGTACAGTTGCGGTCTGCGCGTGTCGGAGCTTGTAAACCTCAAAATATCGGACATATACCCGAAAGAGGAATTCATAGTAATAAAAGGGAAAGGAGACAAACAGCGCATAGTGCCCATATCGCAAAGCGCATTGAAAGAGATAAGCCTCTACATGCACGACCGCAAGCAGTTGAACATAAAAAAGGGAGACGAAGACACGCTGTTCCTCAACCGCCGCGGCGGGAGACTCAGCAGAGTAATGATATTCTACATAGTAAAAGAGCAGTGCGCAGCGTGCAACATAAACAAGACGATAAGTCCGCACACCCTCCGCCACACATTCGCCACGCATCTGCTGGAAGGAGGAGCGAATCTGCGCGCCATACAGCAGATGCTCGGACACGAAAGCATAACCACCACCGAAATATATGTACACTTGGACAAGGAATACCTCCGGCAGGAAATACTTTTACATCACCCCCGCAACATTAAGCATTAGAAACGCGTTATAAAACAGGACAAAAATGCGATAATGGCAGAAAACAAGACAATTTGGCAACGTTAAGATTATAAAATATCTTAATACTGCAACTAATTTATGAAAAAGAAGTATATTTGTGCTGATAGCCCGGTTTTTGTAGCTTGAAATGCTAAAATTACCGGATATAATGTACAGACGAATTAAAATAAGTATTATTTTTGCAACCCAATAGGGACAAACGGATTAAGAACTAACAACCCAAAAAAATAACTAAATTATGAACAAAAAACTTTATTTACCCATATTGCTTACGTTAATCGTGGCAATAGTAGCGGGATGTAAAAAAATGGGAGCTTTATCATCCGAGAACTTCACGGTAAACCCCAATCCGCTGGAAGTGGTTGCCGGTAAAGTAAACGCTACCATAACCGGTGTATTCCCGGAAAAATACTTCAACAAGAAAGTAACCGTAACAGTTACCCCGTATCTTGTTTACGAATCGGGCGAGACCGCAGGCACACCGTACGTATATCAAGGCGAGAAGGTAACAGGCAACGACCAGACCATTTCGTACAAACTCGGCGGAACGATAACGATGCCGGTATCATTCAACTACATTCCGGAAATGAAGAAGAGCGAGCTCTATCTCGCATTCACCGTTCAAGGCAAGAAAAAAAGCTATGAACTTCCGAGAGTAAAAGTAGCCGACGGAGTTATCGCAACATCTGAACTCGCAAATGCCGACAAGGTTAAACCCGCAATCGCAGCCGATGCATTCCAGAGAATAATCAACGAAACCCGCGATGCCGACATTATGTTCCTCATCCAACAGGCCAACATCCGTGCAAACCAGCTCAAAAGCGAGGAGATGGTAGCATTGAACAACGACATCAACGCAACCAAAGACAACCCCAAACAGGAACTCAAAGGAATAGAAATATCATCCTACGCATCACCTGACGGCGGATACGACCTCAACTACAAACTCGCAGGCAACCGTGAGAAAAACACGATGGAATACCTGAACAAACAACTCAAGAAATCGGAAATAACAACCGACGTAACAGGTAAATTCACCGCACAGGACTGGGAAGGCCTCAAGACTTTGGTATCGAAATCCAACATACAGGACAAAGACCTCATCCTCCGCGTTCTCTCGATGTACAGCGACCCCGCACAGCGCGAACAGGAATTGAAGAACATGTCCAAGACATTCGAAGTACTGGCAGAAGAGATACTCCCGCAGTTGCGTTATTCAAGAATAACCGCAAGCATCGACCTGATAGGAAAATCGGATGAAGAGATAACCAAACTCGCCAGCAGTACACCCGACTCCCTTACGGTAGAAGAATTGCTCTACGCAGCAACCCTTACCGAGGACAAAGGCAAACAGCTCGAGATATACGTAAAAGCAACCGAACTGTATCCCAATGACTTCCGCGGATACAACAACGCAGGTATGGTATGCTACGAAACAGGCAAATACAGCGAAGCTGCAGCTTGGTTCAGCAAAGCTGAAAAAGTAAATGCCAACGCAGCACAAGTACAGATGAACCAAGGTCTTATCGCACTCAAGGAGAACGACCAGACAAAAGCAGCACAATGCTTCGGCAATGCAGCATCGCTCGACGAGACAAAAGAAGCTACCGGCGTATTGTACCTCAAACAAGGCGAATACCAGAAAGCAGTTAAAGCTTTCGGCGACGTAAAGAGCAACAACGCAGCATTGGCCCAAATACTTGTAAAAGACTATGCAAAAGCACAGAAGACTCTCGACGGCGTAACATCGCCCGATGCAACCACATACTATCTCAAAGCAATCGTTGCAGCACGCACCAACAACGGCAATGCAGTAGCAAGCAACCTCCGCAAATCGATAGAAATGGATGCTTCGATGAAGACCGCAGCAGCAAACGATTTGGAATTTGCAAACTACGACCTCACCGGCATAGCCGAATAACAATATCGACAACAAACACAAAACAGGACGGAACAGTGTGTTCCGTCCTGTTTTTTTTATCAAGTTCTGCACGTCAATTCCATATACGCCTTACCCGCACAAACACACGGCATATATCAACCCCAACTTACCCGACAGATAAAAAAGCAAAAAGAGGGAAAAAAGCACCTCGGCACAAAACCGCTAACGGAGAAAAAGCCACAACCGTTTAAGGAATCAGACAAAAAGCCGAAAGAGACGCCGGAACACTGCAAAAGACAATACAAACAACACGCACTACCTGTTCAATCTGCCCTTTCTGCCACGGCGTTTGCTCAACCATGAAATAAACTGGAAAATGCTTCCATATAAAATACCGATACACACTACTATCCCCGACAGCAACGCGAAAGCATAGGACGAACACACACATTTCTGAAACGAAAAGACTCTCTCATCAGCAAAAGCGACAATCAATAAAATTACCGATACGGAAATTATGCAACCGGCTAAAAAACCTCTTAGAAAATACATACCCAAACCACGTATCCCCTTCAGACAGACAGTCGGGGATAATATAAAAGTTCACATACTGAAAGTGGACTGTCATCCATGCACTCAGTAAGCATCGCCAAACGCTCGTAAACACACACGGATTCCAGTCCACCGAATATGAACAACTCCGTGCCCCGTGTTTACTCTTGAAAATTGGCGATTTTACTAAGTTTAAGGCACCTTCTTTAATCTAAAAATGTCTCTAAGACCATGCAAAGGTATATAAAAATCGAAAAACTTTACAAATTATCAATATTGGCAGCATGAAAAACACTACCAAGCAGAATTAATCCAATCAACATCAAAGGCACATATCGCGCGCCACAAACCAATTCCCGTACAGAGCAGTACATCCCGAAGATATTCCGACGGAGGGACAAAAAGCCGTACAAAAAAAGGCGTATTCCATAAACGAAATACGCCCGTAATCCAAACATGCCGCTTAACAGGCTGCCGAAAAGCCGCAGCAAAGAAAATCAGTCGAAAAGCCCCATACCGTCGAGCACTTTGATAAACTTCATGGCATAATCGTCGCCGGCCATAGGCCAACAGATATTGTCGGTATAAAGCATCGTCGTCGTAAACGAATTGCACATCGGCACATTACGCTCTCCCTTACGGCTACCGTAATGCAACAGGCCCGATACCCTTTCATTATCCTTTTCATCCTTCATCATGCTATCCATTTTGGCAGCGAAAACTTCCTCGCTTACAAAATCAATCGGGAAACCGTACTCTCTCATTGCAAAAAGGAGCGAAGCCATATCGGTAGTATAATTATTGTACGGATGCAATACGGTTATGTCCGACGGCAGGCGCGACAGCGACAAGATACCCCTTACCACGCAATCGATAGGTGATATTTCGACAGGCGAAGTAAGCCTTACCGTCGGGTACATCCCCATAAACTTGTACGACTTCAACATGTTCACAAACGCATTGCTGCCGAAGTTTATCTGGAACTCCCCGTCGGAATTGCGTCCCATAAGGTTTCCCACACGCATTATCTTTGCGTCCAATCCGTCGGCAATTCCCTGCAATACAAGACGCTCGGCAAGGAACTTGCTCAACACGTAACGGTTGCTGATATGCTGACCTATATACAGCGACTTTTCGTCGAACGACATCCGACCCATATCGCGCTCGTTGCACGTACCGGACACACTTCCGGTGGAAATCTGAATCAGCCGAGCCGATTCGCGGCGGCAGAACTCAATCAGGTTCGCCACGCCGCCCACATTAACGCGGTCAATCTCATCCCCAACGGCATAATGCTTCACTATCGCGGCAGCATTAAACACCGCATCAATACCTTTCCCGCCGAGCAGTTCCATAAAACGCCTGTCGGTAATATCCGTCTCGACGGGGATTATACGCGACCCCATCAACTCCTCGTACGTTTCAGAGAAATAATACATTAGCATTACGCTCAACGTTTCGGCAGCACTCAGCTCCCTGCGTTTGCGCACCATGCAGTAAATCGTCTCCACCTCACTGTCTATAAGTTCCTTCAGCAGGTGCAGACCGAGATAACCCGTCGCCCCGCAAAGCAACACGCGTTTGAAACTCCTGCGAGGATACTCTTTCGTATCGGAAAAGACATTCCGCGAAAGCACCTCGTTAATCGCCGAATAATCGTAATCCGCAATATCCGTCCCGTCCGACCGTACGGCGTTCTGCTGCTCCGCCCCGGCATCGCCTTCCAGAAATGCCGCAATCTTGCGCGGAGTCTTAAGTTTGAACATATCGCCGTATTCAATCTTGTATCCGAGATTTATAATCTTTATTATGGCCTTTATCGCAAGAATCGACGTTCCTCCCGACTCAAAGAAATTATCATTTGCTCCCACTTTGTCCGAGCCGAGAATCTCGCCATATACGGAGCAAATATTCCGTTCAAGTTCCGTTTCAGGCTCGGCATACTCGACGGTAGAAACAATCTGCGGCACAGGAAGAGCTTTACGATTTACCTTACCGTTGGGTGTCAGCGGCAGTGCATCGACACGCATGAAACCGGACGGCACCATATAATCGGGTAACGTTTCGCCGATAAACTCCTTCAACCGTTCCAAATCCACCTCGTCCTGCGACACGTAATAAGCACACAAGTGCTGCACACCGCCAATCTCCTTAACTGCAGCGGCGGCAGAAGCGATACCGGGGAACTCTTCCACACGGCTCTCCACCTCACCCAGTTCAATACGCAAACCGCGCAACTTTATCTGTCCGTCCATACGCCCCATATACTCCAATTCGCCGTCGGAGTTCCAAGCCACGAGGTCGCCCGTACGATACATCAAAGCATTGTCGGGAGAATCGGAATACGGGTTCGCCACGAACTTCGCGGCCGTTACATCCGGACGTTTCCAATACCCGGCAGCAATCTGTATCCCCGACAGGCACAACTCACCCGGCACACCTGCCGGCAACAGGTTCATATCGGCATCAACAACATATTGCCACGTGTTTTGAGCCGGCAAACCGATAGGATAACTGTCGTATTTCCGCTCCGGGTCGATACGGTACATGCTCGAAGCCACCGTAAACTCCGTAGGGCCGAAAGCGTTGAACACCACCGTTCCGCCCGTCCTCACAGGTTTCAGTTTCTCCCCTCCGAGAGCCACCACACGCATACAGGTATCGAACTGGTTCAACAGTTCCACACCCATCTGCGTCGGGAATACCCCTGCGGTAATCCCCCTGTTGTTTATATACTCGACAAGCGATACCATATTGCGGCGCATCTCCGAAGAGACAATATGCAGAGAAGCCCCCGCGTACAACATAGGAGCAATAGACGAAAGCGAAGCGTCGAAACTGAAACTGATATGCAGCAGCACTTTATCATCACGGGTAAGAGCCATATCGTCCGAGCACCAAGCAGCGAAGGCAAGCAACGACTTCTGTCGGATAACGACCCCTTTCGGCAACCCCGTAGTACCCGAAGTATAAATCATATATGCCATATCGTCCCCGTCGGGAAGCCTTAGCGAAGAAGCATCGAAAGAGGTGTCATAATCGAACATATCGAGGAAAAGAAGCTTTTCAGCCACAATATCCCCCTCTTTCGATTTCTCGTCATACAGAGAAGAGACCGTAACAAGCAGCCGCGCCCCGCTATCCTTCAACATATACGATATTCTGTCGTTAGGATATTCGCTATCTACAGGCACAAAAGCAGCCCCCGCCTTATGGACGGCCAGCAGAGCCACAATATAGTCATTTACACGAGGCATCATTATAGCCACGAAACTGTTGCGCTCCACCCCGAGCTTCACAAGTTCGACGGCCAAAGCCGACGAACGGCGGTTCAATTCGCCGTAAGTCATTTCCGATACCGAATCGACCAGCGCGACACGTTCGGGGTCGGCATCCGCATACATCATCATCCGTTCCACAAGCAGATGTTCCGTATCGTACTGCATCGCCCTTCCTTTGGAAAGTGCCAGAACATGCGCCCGTTCCGTATCATCCAACAGCGAAACATCACCCAACCGTGCATCAGGCGAAGCAAGCATATTGCTCAATGCGCCGTTATATGCCGATGCGAACAACTCCGCATCCCGTACGGAATAAAGCGAAGCATCATACTCCAGCACAACTCTGTACCCGTTGCGCGAAGGAGAGACTATTACCGAGAAAGGCATCTTAACGGCATCGAGAGCCATAGTCTCGGGAGAATAACAAACACCGTCAAGCATGAGCGGAGCTTCCATACCCCCCTCAAAAACATAATTGACCTGCGGGACAAGAGCATAACGCTCCGACATGCGGGTAAACGGGTAAATATCATTGCCGAGCGTGGAATAGAGCTGTTCCTGGACAGAACGCATGAAATCCGATACGCGTGCGGAAGAGTTCACCGTCGATACCACGGGGAGCGTTTTCACGAACATCCCGACCGTATCCGACAGGCGGACGCCGTCGCGACCGCTCGATACAGTCAGCACCGATACCGTATCCTCGCGGGTATATCGGTTAAGAGTGAACAACAATGCCGACAGGAAAAGATTACTTTCCGTAACGCCGTATTTCTCCACAACCCCTTTCAACTCAGACAAAGAGATTTCCGACACATGACGTTCGAGAGCGGAAATCTTGGAGACACTCTTCGACGACGGCAGACGTGTCATCTCAACGCCGCCCAACAACCCTGCAAAGTACTCCTCCGCCCGGGTGTAAACCTCGCTCCGCTCCAGCTCCTCTTCACGCAACGACTCGTCGTACGCCGTGAACGGCTCTTCTTCCAACGCATCGCCGCCGTACGCCTTCGTCAAATCCCGAT
>JADIMW010000033.1 GCA_017694415.1 Candidatus Caccoplasma merdipullorum | reverse complement strand
ACTTTGAGGGGGTAGTGATCGAAAGATCGTGTGAGTTCAAATCTCATCTCGGACACAAAACCAAGGTCGGAGGCCGTCTGAAAAAATCAGGCGGTCTCTTTTTTTTGTGCCATACCGACGCGTGCCGTCCGTTTCGATGCAAAAATACTGCACCCTAAGAGACGATAAACCCCGAGAACAACCATGTTGAAATACCCTACACGCAACCAAACCAAAAACAAAATACGGCATAAACAAAAGTCAGACAAGCGGTAAAGCCGAAGCTGAAAAGCAGAAAAACCACACGCACAGATACAGTGCAATGTTGATAACATCCCCTTATCATGTTAATAATAAACAATCCGTTTATTTGAAAAATGAAACCGGTAGAACTAAATTTGTTGCGGAAAAGATAAAAAGCAGCAACGTATGGCCAGAGAACAGTCGCGAGGATATAGAACAGACAGAAGAACATCGCCGTTATCCCCGGAAATGGGACGCCTGCAACCGCAGGCTATAGAACTTGAAGAAGCAGTACTCGGAGCGCTCATGCTCGAAAAAGACGCCTTCTCCGAAGTGTGCGACATACTGAAGCCAGAGAGCTTCTACAAGCCCGCCCATAAACTCATATACGAGGCCATAGTCGATTTAGCCCGCAAATCGCAGCCGATAGACATGCTTACCGTAATAGAAAGGTTGCGCAATCGCGGGACGCTCGAAGAAGCCGGCGGCGAATACCAGATAGCCATGCTCACCAACAAGGTAAACTCGGCGGCCAACATCGAATTCCATGCAAAGATAGTAGCCCAGAAATATCTGGCGCGCGAGTTGATACGCTTTGCAAGTCAAGTGCAGGCAAACGCCTATGACGACACGTACGATATAGACCACCTGATGGAGCAGACCGAAAGCGACCTGTTCGAAATATCGCAGGAAAACATAAAGCGCGAAGCCGTCCAGATAAACCCCGTCATAACCGAAGCCATGGAACTGCTTCAAAAAGCCGCAAACCGAAAAGAAGGATTGAGCGGTTTACAGACAGGATTCCACGACCTCGACAAAATAACCTCCGGCTGGCAGAACTCCGACCTTATAATCCTCGCAGCACGCCCCGCAATGGGAAAGACGGCATTTGCGCTGTCCATGGCAAAAAACATGGCAGTCAATTACGGAACAGGCGTAGCCGTGTTTTCGTTGGAGATGGCCAACGTGCAGCTCGTAAACAGGCTTATAGTAAACACCTGCGAGATACCCGGAGAAAAAATCCGCAGCGGGCAGCTCGACGACCATGAATGGGCACAGCTAAGCATAAAGATAAAAGACCTCGAAGATGTACCCATATACGTCGATGAAACAGCCAACCTTTCAGTCTTCGAGTTACGCAGCAAAGCAAGGCGACTGGTAAGAGAACACGGCGTAAAAATGATAATAATAGACTACCTGCAACTAATGACTCTCAACAGCAAAGAAGAAAAAAGCAGCGCGTTGCGAGTAGGAAGCCGCGAGCAGGAAGTAAGCTCCATATCCCGTTCATTAAAAGGGTTGGCAAAAGAGTTGAATATCCCCATAATAGCCCTTTCGCAGTTGAACCGCGGATTGGAAAACCGCGAAGGAAAACGACCCCAACTGTCCGATCTTCGCGAATCGGGAGCCATAGAACAAGATGCCGACATCGTCTGCTTCATCCACCGTCCCGAAGTATATGGAATAATGGAGCAGGACGGCATGGATACCCACGGCATGGCCGAAGTGATAGTAGCCAAGCACCGAAACGGAAAGACCGGAAGCGTATGGTTGAGGTTCAAGAACGATTTCGCCCGATTCCAGAACAAAGACGAAGATTCGATAGTAAACATCGCATCCGGAATGAACAGGAAGCTAAGGCCCAATACACAGTTCGATACCGCAAGTACCGATACCGTCAGCGCTTACGCACCCGGCACGTTCGACAAAAAGGACGACATACCGTTCTAAAACACTATAAAAGCGATTGAAAACTGTGCGGAAACCCGATGCAGAGTCCGCATAAAACCCGAATACCCGCGATAAGAAAACGCGCCGAACGCCAAAGCGTAAAAGAACGAGCGGCGGTACGGCGAGAAAAAACAACAGCCGTTATTTATAATCTTTCAAAATAGACTGCAATTTCTGTCTGGCAAAAAATATGCGGCTCTTTACAGTACCAAGAGGCAGCCCCAGATGAGTAGCAATCTCATGATACTTGTATCCCGCAATATGCATGGCAAACGGTACACGGTATTCATCAGGAAAACTATTTATAGCCCTGCGAATCTCCTTTATGGTATAAGTCCCGTCCGGAGTATCGAATCCCGATTCCTGCGGCAGATTAAGATGAAACAAATCCTCAGTACGATCCACCACCGTCTGGTTTCGAACCATTCTCCTGTAATTGTTTATGAAAATGTTTCGCATTATGGTAAATACCCAGCCTTTGAAATTAATATTGTCGATATATTTGTCCCTGTTATCAAGAGCCTTCAATGTCGTATCCTGCAAAAGATCTTCCGCTTCCTCCCTGTTGGCTGTAAGCATATAAGCGAAGTTAAGGAGGTTGTCCTGAAGTTTCAGCAACCTCTCTTGGAAAATTTCCATACTATAATCCATAATTTATCATGCAGAACCGGAAATAAAAACAGTATGGTAGCCAAAACCTGTTTTATTACACGGGACTTACAGTTCTCAGATTACAAAATCATAAAAACAACAAATCTCGCAAGGAGACTTTTTAGTCCCTTGTAACTGAAAAAATAACAGTTATGGCATGGCATAAGTTCGCGAAAAGAGGTTTTTTTTACACAAAAAATAGAAATTCTATAAAATCAACGATAATTTATTACCTTAGCAACGTATAAAAAGAAAAATCAAGAGCCGAAAATGCCGGACTCGAAAGTACGGACTTTGCCGGGAGTCTCCCGAATAATCCGAACAAGATAAACGCCAAGACTAAAATACGAAAAAACAACCGTAAAAAATAGAAAAGATGAAATTTATAGCCATAATACCGGCGAGGTACGCCTCCACCCGTTTCCCCGGCAAGCCGTTGGCCGACATGAAAGGAAAACCCATGATACAGCGCGTATATGAACAAGTAAAGAAAACCATAGACGCAGTATATGTAGCCACCGACGACGAGCGTATATATAAGGCAGTAAAGACATTCGGAGGAGACGTTGTAATGACCTCCGTAGAGCACAAAAGCGGAACCGACCGTTGTCGCGAAGCATACGAAAAAGCCGGAAAAGGAGAAGACGTAATAATAAACGTACAGGGCGACGAACCCTTTATAATGCCCTGTCAGATAGAAGCCATAAAAGAGTGCTTTGCCGACCCATCGACACAGATAGCCACCCTTGTCAGAAAATTTACCCCCGAAGACGGAATCGACGCACTTGTCAATCCCAACTCACCCAAAGTAGTATTGGGCAACAACAACGAAGCACTATACTTCAGTCGTTCCGTAATACCGTACATAAGAGGCGCAGAGCAATCCGAGTGGCTGCAAAAAGGGACATTCTACAAACATATAGGCATGTATGCCTACAAAGCAGAAGTATTGGACGCCATAACCCGGTTACCGCAATCCAAGCTCGAAAAAGCCGAGTCGCTCGAACAGTTGCGGTGGTTGCAGAACGGATACAAAATAAAAGTCGGGATAACCCTGCAAGAAACAATAGGAATCGACACCCCCGCCGATTTGGCAAAAGCATTGGAATACATAAAATGACAGAAATGTTAAGGCGCGATATTCCGCCGCAGACAAAAACATTCGAACATTTTAATTTTCCCGGACCCGTATTGGCCGAAACCCCGTACGGCGTCCCTCTATATATAGTCTCAGGCGAAAAACATGAAGTATTAAGAGTCGATATACTCTTCAGGCGAGGAGCATACAACCAAACACTCCCTTTGCAGGCATCATCCTCCGCGGCCATAGCAAGCGAGGCAACCGAACATTACAGCTCGGCACGCCTTTCCGAACTCGTCGATTTTTACGGCGGATGGATACAGCGGGCAGTATATATGCACGCGACCCTCTTTACACTATATGCCCCCAAACGAAACTTCAGCAAGCTGCTCGCGCTTTTTGTCGAAGTCCTCTCCCGGCCGCGGTTCAGCCGTCGCGACCTCACCCTGTACAAAGAACGGGGGCGTTCCGAATACAAACAAATGTACGAACGGGTCGATTTCATTGCAGCGCAGAGCCTCCGAAAACTGCTCTATACGACACATCCGTACGGGACAACGGCAAAAGCAGACGATTTCGACAATCTCACAATACCGCTGTTAAAAGAATACCACCAAAAAACCTGCATACGCAAAAACAGTATGGCGATACTTTCGGGCAACATCGACGACAAGACGGTAGAGCAGACAATCGATGCCCTTGCAGCACTGCCCGAACCGCCAGAAAAAGAAGCAGAAGAAGCAATATATCCGTTGCACGACTCAACCGACCGTTTCGTATATGACGAAAAAGAAGATGCGTTGCAATGCTCCGTTAGAATAGGCGGTATCATAAAAAAAGAAACCGAATCCGACAACCCCGAATTAAGCATTTTAAACACCCTGCTGGGAGGATATTTCGGCAGCAGGCTGATGACAAATATCCGGGAAGAAAAAGGATATACCTACGGTATAGGTTCGAGCATAACGCCACTGCGCTATGCCACAAGCATAAACATAGCGGCACAGTGCGACCTGAAATATGCCGGTTCGCTTATAAAAGAAGTCATTTCCGAGATAAACAAGATAAAAGAAATACCGGTAAAAGCCGAAGAAATAGAATCCGTAAGACAATATATGCTCGGAGAAATGAACAGGATATTCGACAGTCGTTTCACATTTGCCGACGCCTGTTTGTCGATGTTGATAAACGAGCAGCCGTTCGACTATATAAACCGTAAAGCCGCGACACTCCTCACCATCACCCCCGAACAGATAATGGCGACAGCCCGAAAATACCTGCATCCCGACAAAATGCACGTGGCCGTAGCCGGCGGAGACAAGCAGTTCGGATACAAAATAAGCCAAACGCTGAAAGAATGAAACGCACCGCAGCAAGTTTGGCATTACATTTGTTTACAATACAACAGAACACAAAAACCAAAACAGACATGCAAAAAAGACTGACAATCGCCCTTGTGGCACACGATAACCGAAAAGCCGACATAGTAGAATGGGCAGTACATAACGCCGAGCTGTTGTCCCGACACCAGCTTGTATGCACAGGAACAACAGGCAGTTTGATAAAAAAAGCATTCGAAGAGCACAACGTCGAAGCAGATATAACATGCAAAAGGTCAGGGCCGCTCGGAGGAGATGCCGAAATAGCCGCCATGGTAGTAAACCATCAAATAGACTTGGCCATATTCCTTATCGACGACCTTAACCCGCAGCCGCACGAAGCCGACATACAAATGCTGTTGCGCCAATGTCGGGTACACAACGTCCCGATAGCCTGCAACAGGTACAGTGCCGACCTTATGATAACCAGCACACTGTGGGACAACCCCGATTACGTTCCGACAGAACCCAAATACATCCCCTTCAACAGAGGGTAATACAGCATAAAAGCGAACATACAACAGTACAACAACGAACAAAACAAAGAGCCATAGACCTTTTTTTTTCGGTTTATGGCTCTTGTAATATCCGTTCAGACAAAAAGAAAAACAGCCCCTGCTTAACCCTTAAAATTACTTGTAGATAAGGAAAATCGCAGGAATCTTGTTTATGTCCGGGCGACACCCCTTCCAGTCCCTGATACATTTAGTCCTGATAAACTCCCCCTCGCAGGTAATATTGGCAGCAATACAAAGTTTCGTATCCGGGCGGCAAGACATCAAAATATCGTCGAACATTCTCAAGTTGCGATAAGGAGCCTCTATGAAAATCTGGGTAGTATCCTCGCTCCACGCCCTTTTCTCAAGATTTCTCAGACACTTTGTCCGTTCCGCAGAATCGATAGGAAGGTATCCGTTAAAAGTAAACTTCTGGCCGTTGAACCCCGAAGCCATAAGAGCAAGCAATATAGATGACGGGCCGACAAGCGGAATCACCTCAATCCCCTCCTTCTGAGCCATAGCCGCAATATTCGCACCCGGGTCGGCAACAGCAGGACACCCCGCTTCCGACACAACCCCCATATCCTCACCGGCCAAAGCCGCCGACAAATAACAGCCATACACCTGTTCAGAAGTATGCTCGTTAAGAACATAAAATGTCAGGTCGTCAATCACAATATCCGGGTTCGACCTTTTAAGAAAACGCCTTGCCGAGCGGACATCCTCCACTATAAAATGCCGAATACCCGCAATCACGTTGCGGTTAAAAGAAGGCAAAACCCTGTCGCACGACGTATCGCCCAAAGTAACCGGAATAAGAAACAATCTGCCCGCCATAAAAACCTAAAATATATTGTGGGCAAAGATAGTGAAAGGCGAGAGCAGAGACAAACGAAAACAAAGTTTTCAAGTTTGGCTATGCCGAGCCGCATCCTATCTTCGCTGCGCCAGAAGCAAAATAATGCAAACGAGGGCAGAAGCAAAACTTTTGTTTTGATTATGCCGAGCCGCATCCTATCTTCGCTGCGCCAGAAGCAAAGTAATGCAAACGAGGGCAGAAGCAAAACTTTTGTTTTGATTATACCGAGTGCAGCAAATCTTCGCTGCGTTGCGGCAAAGAAGAGAAAGGCGAGAGCAGAAAAAACAATTTTGCTTGAATTTTTATGCCGAGCCGCATCCCGTCTTCGTCCTCCGCCTATATACAGCACACAGCAATTTTGCAGAACCCGATGCATGCACTATATTTGCATCATTGCAAATGCAATAAAACAAGCAGAACGTATGAACCTGCCCGAAGAATTTACCCGAAGCATGGCGGCGCTACTTGGCGAAGAGTATCCGCTCTTTAACAGTTCGCTGACCCAATCTCCTCCGGTATCGATAAGACTGAACCCCGGCAAGACATATCCCCTCGACGACACATACGAAAAAGTACCGTGGTGCGATACCGGGTATTATCTTCCCGGGCGGTTGCCGTTTACGTTCGATCCCCTTTTCCATACCGGCGTCTATTACGTACAAGAAGCATCCTCCATGTTTGTAGGTTACATACTGCGGCAGTTGATAAAAGAACCCGTAATCCTTCTCGACCTGTGCGCCGCACCCGGAGGAAAGACGACGCTAGCATTATCCTCTCTGCCGCAAGGCAGTTTCGTGATAAGCAACGAATATGTCCCGCAGCGAGCCGTCATACTTGCCGAAAACGTGATAAAATGGGGAAACCCGTATTGCGCCGTAACAAATGCCTCGCCCGCCGATTACGGAAAATTAGAAGAGGCATTCGACGTACTGATGATAGATGCGCCGTGCTCAGGTGAAGGGATGTTCCGTAAAGACCCCGCATCAATAACCGAGTGGTCGCCCCGCAACATAAAAAACTGCGTGCAACGTCAGCGCACGATAATAAACGACGTCTGGAACTCGTTGCGTCCCGGGGGAATAGCGATATACAGCACATGCACATACAATACCGACGAAAACGAAGACATGGCCGAATACCTGTGCCGCGAACTCGGATGCAAGCCTGTATCCGTATCCTATCCGCAAGAGTGGGGCATAACCCGGCAATTAAAAGGCGACATACCCTTCTATCGGTTTCTCCCGCATAAAACAAGAGGCGAAGGATTCTCCGCAACGGTTGTAAGGAAACCGGACGAGAGCAGGACAACCGTGAGGAAAGGCGTGCGCGTCGGAAAAAACGCGGACATAAAGATTCCGGCAGAAGTAAAAAGCATGATGAGAACCCCCGAAGCATATAAATTCGGGACATACGCCGGAGGAGCAATATACGCATTACCAAAAGAGATAACCCTGCCGTCGCATTTTCCCGGCAATATAAAACTGCTGCATGCAGGAATAACCGTAGCCGAACCAAAAGGAAAAGACTGGATACCGCACCATTCATTGCTCTCCACGTTCGAATACCGTCGCGACGCATTCCCCGACATACCCCTTACAATAGACGAAGCGCGAGCATATCTGCGTCGCGAAGCATTGCCGAGAACAGCCACAGGGCGCGGCCATGCAACCGTGTCGTACGCCGGCGTGCCGATAGGGTGGGTAAAACAGGTAGGAGTCCGCTCCAACAACCTCTATCCGCAGGAGTGGCGCATACGCAGCAGCCACACCCCCGAGGACGATAATGTTTTATCCGTTAAAACAAGAGCTATTTAAAATAAATCATTATCTTTGTGAAATCAATAATATCCGGCTTGCAATATGATTCTGGATGCAATAGAAAACTCCGCACTTATAGAAACGTTGAATCCGCGTTTCAAAAAAGCGTTCGATTATCTGAAAAACAACGATTTGGCGTCAGCCCCGCAGGGCGTGATAGAAATCGACGGTAAAAACATCTACATCTCCATTTCCGAATTCGACGGCAAACCCGACGGCGAAGCCCGTCTCGAAACCCACAGGCAATATATCGACATACAGATTCCGCTAAAAGGAAGCGAGACAATCGGGTGGAAACGGCTTGCCTCCGTAACCGAGCCCTCGGGCGAGTATAACCGGCACGACGACATCCGTTTCTACGAAGATGCGCCCACTGCGCAGATAACCGTAACACCCGGAGAATTCGTAATCTTCTTTCCCGACGATGCCCATGCTCCCGGCATAGCATCGCACCGGATAAAAAAAGCCGTAATAAAAATAAAGATATAACACAAAAAAGCTATGGAACTTGACATTGTAAAGAACGATCCGTGGTTATCACCTTATGCACCGGTCATTGAACGCCGCCACAATCAAATACTGGCAAAAGAAAAAGATTTGACGGGCGGGAAGAAAACGTTGTCGGATTTTGCCGACGGGTACCTCTATTTCGGTCTTCACAAAACCGGCAAAAGCGGCTGGGTGCTGCGCGAATGGGCGCCCAACGCCACCGAGATATATCTAATCGGAGAACTCACCGGGTGGAAAGAAGACGAACGATACCGACTCACTCGCAAGGATTATGGCGTATGGGAAATAAAACTCAAGGAAAAAGAGTTGAAACACGGCGACCTTTACAAACTCTCCATGCATTGGGACGGAGGATGCGGCGAACGCGTACCGGCGTGGGCAACCCGAGTAGTACAAGACGAAAAGACATACATCTTTTCAGCACAAGTCTGGGCGCCCGAGAAACCGTACAAATTCTCCAAAAAAAGCTTTACACCCAAAACCGACCCGCTGCTGATATACGAATGCCATATAGGAATGGCGCAGGAAGAAGAAGCCATAGGCACATACGACCAGTTCCGCGAAAACGTATTGCCCCGAGTAAAAGAAGACGGATACAATGCAATACAGATAATGGCCATACAGGAACACCCGTATTACGGTTCTTTCGGTTATCACGTATCGGGATTCTTCGCACCGTCCTCCCGCTTCGGTACTCCCGACGACTTGAAACGCCTTATCGACGAAGCCCATAAAAACGGAATTTCCGTAATAATGGACATAGTACACTCGCACGCGGTAAAGAACGAAATAGAAGGGTTGGGCCGATACGACGGTTCATACAACCAGTTCTTCTACGAAGGAGCGCGCCGCGAACACCCCGCATGGGATTCTCTCTGTTTCGATTACGGCAAGAACGAAGTATTGCATTTCCTCCTCTCCAACTGCAAATACTGGATAGAAGAGTTCAAATTCGACGGATTCCGATTCGACGGAGTAACATCCATGCTCTATTACGACCACGGATTAGGAAAACCGTTCGGCAGCTATGACGACTATTTCAACGGCGGGCAGGACGAAAACGCGATAACCTATCTCGCTCTGGCCAACAAGCTGATACATCAGGTAAACCCCAAAGCCATAACCATAGCCGAAGAGATGAGCGGCATGCCCGGTCTGGCGACATCGATAGAATCGGGAGGTCTCGGATTCGATTACCGTATGGCGATGGGCATCCCCGACTTCTGGATAAAAACCATAAAAGAGAAAAAAGACGAAGACTGGCATCCCACGGCAATATTCTGGGAACTTACCAACCGCAGGGCAGACGAAAAAACCGTAAACTATGCCGAGAGCCACGACCAGGCATTGGTAGGCGACAAAACCATAATATTCCGTCTTATAGACGACCAGATGTACTGGCACATGACCAAAGGCGACAACAACATGACCGTCGAACGCGGAACCGCGCTGCACAAGATGATACGCTTGGTAACCGCCGCCACCAACGGAGGAGCATACCTCAACTTTATGGGAAACGAATTCGGACACCCCGAATGGATAGACTTCCCGCGCGAAGGCAACGGCTGGTCGTACAAGTACGCCCGCAGGCAGTGGAGTCTCGTCGATAGAGAAGAGTTGAAATACGGATACCTTAACGAGTTCGACAAAGCCATGATAGCCGTAATAAAAAGCGTACCCCACTTCTCCTCATCGCCCGTCGTGAAAATATGGGACAACGACGGCGACCAGGTATTGGCGTTCATGCGGAAAGGACTGTTGTTCGTATTTAATTTCAATCCGACCAAATCATTTACCGACTACGGAATGTTGGTACCGAAAGGAAGTTATGTAACCATTCTCGACAGCGACAGTGAAAAGTTCGGCGGCTTCAACCGCCTCGACGACGGGCTGACGCACTTTACCGGATTCGACCCGTTATACAAAAAAGACAAAAAAGAGTGGTTGAAACTTTATCTGCCGGCGCGAACAGCATTAGTACTTAAACTTCAACGTAACAGCAAATGACACAAAAAAGCAAATACGAAGGGCTTACTTTAAAACAAGTAGAAGAAAGTCGCTCCAAATACGGCGACAATATAATAACACCGGCAAAAAGAGTCTCCATGTGGAAACTCTTTTTTGAGAAATTCAACGACCCAATCATAAAAATCCTGCTCGTTGCAGCCGCAATATCCTTTATAATATCACTTTCCGAAGGAGGGTTCGCCGAAACGTTGGGGATAATTTTCGCCATAATATTGGCAACAGGCATCTCCTTTTATTTCGAGCGGGACGCAGGAAAAAAATTCGAAGCACTCACCCGCGTAAATGACGATATACCCGTAAGAGCCATACGTCAGGGCGAAGTAGTGGAAGTCCCTCGCCGCGATTTGGTAGTAGGCGATATAGTGATGATAGAGACCGGCGACGAAATACCCGCCGACGGCATCCTGCTCGAATCAGTCTCGTTGCAGGTCGATGAATCGACCCTTACCGGAGAACTGATGATAGAAAAGACTACCGACCCCGAAGCATTCGACAAGGAAGCGACCTATCCCTCAAATATGGTAATGCGCGGAACCAATGTGCTCGACGGACATGCTGTAATGCAGATAGAAAAAGTAGGAGACTCCACGCAGTACGGGCAAGTAGCCGAACACGCAACCAAGAACGTTGAAGAAGAGACACCGCTCAACAAACAACTCTCCAGTCTTGCAGGCCTCATAAGCGGAATCGCCGTCGTACTCGGCATAATAACATTCTTCGTAATGACAGTCAAAGAACTGCGTTCGGCATCCGCAATCAGCATCCTTCCGCAACAAAAAAACATGCTGGCATCGATGCTTGCCCTGTTGCTTACCCTTATGGGACGCATATTCCTGCCTGCAATCTCAACCACGCTGTCGGTATTCAAGATAAAAACCGACAAGATGAACAAACTCGCATCGCGCAGTTGGGGATTCTTTATCACTACATCCATCGTAGTCGGAATAGCAGTATATGCAATATCATCCCTCTTTACAGGGTTCTTCTCCCCGCTCGACAAAAGCGTATGGCTCGATACCGTAATACTGAAGCATATCGTCGAAGCCTTTATGGTAGCAGTAACCCTCATAGTCGTAGTAGTCCCCGAGGGGTTACCCATGAGCATAACCCTCAGTCTTGCGCTGAACATGCGGCGGATGCTCAAAACAAACAATCTCGTCCGTAAAATACACGCCTCCGAAACAATGGGAGCAGTAACCGTAATCTGCACCGACAAGACCGGAACCCTTACACAGAACAAGATGCACGTAGAAGCCGTCCGCATACCGTCATTACCGGCAGGCCTCTCGGACAACGACGAAATGTCGCGCATATTCACCGAAGGAATAGCCGCAAATACCACGGCACAGTTGGGGCGGGACGTAAACGGGAAAATATCCGCACTCGGAAACCCGACCGAAGGAGCATTACTGATGTACCTCGATGAAAACGGAATCGATTATCGGCCGATAAGAGAAAAAGCCCGAGTATTAAAACAACTCACTTTCTCCACCCAGCGCAAATATATGGCTACGCTCGTCGTTTCGGCGGTAACAGGCAAGAAAGTACTATATGCAAAAGGCGCTCCCGAGATATTGGCAGGGATGAGCAAGACCATGCAGACACCTGAAGGAGTAAAGCCGATAACCGCAGCCGACAAGGAAAATCTTGTCAAAGGTCTTACCGAATACCAGAGCAAGGCGATGCGGACATTAGCCTTTGCATACGCCTATGTAGAAGACAAAAACGACTCGGCGATAGAAGACATTGTAAAAGAAGGGCTGACCTTCATCGGGTTTGCGGCAATCTCCGATCCCGTGCGTCCCGATGTGCCGGCAGCGGTAAAACGCTGCTTGAACGCCGGAATAAACATAAAGATAGTAACCGGCGACACCATGGCCACGGCGCGAGAAATAGGGCGGCAGATAGGCATAATCAGCAAGGAAGAACAAGAAAAAGCCATAATAGGAGGAAGCGAATTTGCCGCGCTGAGCGATGAAGAAGCCGCCGAGCGCGTAAAAGAGTTGAAGATAATGTGCCGCGCACGTCCAACCGACAAGCAGAGGCTGGTAGAACTGTTGCAGCAGCAAGGCGAAGTAGTGGCGGTAACCGGCGACGGAACCAACGATGCTCCCGCGTTAAATCAGGCACACGTAGGGTTGTCGATGGGAAGCGGAACCTCCGTAGCCAAGGAAGCGAGCGACATCACGCTGCTCGACGACTCTTTCAGCAGCATAGCCACTGCCGTAATGTGGGGACGTTCGCTCTATCGCAACATACAACGGTTCCTTCTGTTCCAGCTTACAATAAACATCGTAGCGTTAGTCGTGGTATTCGTAGGCGTATTCTTCACAGCCACCCCGCCATTGACAGTAATGCAGATGCTGTGGGTAAACATAATAATGGACACATTTGCAGCAATGGCCTTTGCCTCCATACGACCCGAAGCAAACGTAATGAACTACCCCCCGCGGAAGAACAGCGATTTTATAATAAACAAAAGCATGTTCAAACAACTTATGACCACATCGCTGCTGTTTGTGGCCGTACTGATGGGGCTGTTGGGATATTTCGTCGGAACATCAACCGACACGCCATATAACATGACCCTCTTCTTTACCGTATTTGTCATGCTGCAACTCGTGAACATGTTCATCGTGCGCGGATACGCCGCAGAAAGAATTGCAGGCGAAAGCATAAAGGAGATGTTCCCAAAGACATTCATGTCGGTAGCCGTAATGATACTCGCAGGGCAGTTCCTTATAGTACAGTTCGGAGGCGAAGTATTCCGTACCATACCGCTCACCGTAGAAACATGGTGCTGGGTTTTAGTTGTCGCGATAGCTGTAATAGCAATCGATGTATTGATAAAAATGCGGAAAAAACGCCAATAACGCAATCAAGATAAAGACGAGGAGCTGTTTCGATTATAAAACCTTCGATGCAGCTCCTCGCCGTATATCGTCGTATTCGATAAAGAAAAGAACAATATGGACGAATAGGCCGAAACTCCATAAAAGACACCATTCCGATACCCCAAAAACTGTTGTGTTATTACGAAACGGGCAGTACCGGTATAACCGCGCTACAGATGCGGCAAATTACCATAATCGGCCAGCCTGCAAGTCTTCGTCAAAATAAGTGCGTTGAAGCAATGCCGGGCAGTACGAAATTTATTACTTTTGTCCCTGCTTTCGGTAAACATAAATAAAACCCAAAAACCGAAAAATACGCAACGCGTAACAATCAAACCCGACAAATCCGTCGTTATATAATACAACAACCAGCCGACAAATGGAACAGAACAACAAATCGATACTCGAAGCCGGAAAATTCATCGAAGAATACTCCTCGCACATGATGGGGTGCGGCGTACATACATCGCGAGTAATCAGAAGCTCCAAGCGCATAGGCGAAGCTCTCGGGTACAACGTGAGAATAAGCGTATTCCAGAAAAGCATAATTCTCGCATTGCACGACAAGGAGAGCGGCGAGTCGTACAACGAAGTCATAGACATACCGGCATTACCCATAAGTTTCGAACACAACTCGGCACTAAGCGCATTAAGCTGGGAAGCATACGACAAACACCTTACCGTGGCCGAACTTCGCGAGCGATACGAAAAAATAATATCATCCCCAAAGATGAACCCATTGTTCGTACTGCTCATGGTAGGTCTGGCAAACGCCTCCTTCTGCCGGCTCTTCGGAGGCGACTGGCTCTCGATGGGAATAGTCTTCTTCTCCACACTCGCAGGATTCTATCTCAAGCAGCAGATGACCGCCGATAAAATCAACCATTTTATAACATTTATAACATCCTCGTTCGTAGCCTCGCTTTGCGCCTCCATGTCGCTGATATTCGACACCACATCCGAAATAGCTCTCGCCACCAGCGTTTTGTTTCTCGTGCCGGGCGTGCCGCTTATAAACGGCGTTATAGATGTGATAGAAGGACACATCCTTTCAGGATTCTCCCGTCTGGTACATGCCGCATTGCTCATAGTGTGCATAGCCACCGGATTGTCGTTTACATTGATGTTGGTAAAAAACAGCTTGTTATGATAGCGATAGACATATTGCAAGATGCATTTTTCGCCGCAATAGCCGGTATAGGCTTCGGCGCAATATCCGACCCTCCGTTGAGAGCCTTCCGCTATATCGCACTGTTGGCTGCGGCAGGACATGCAACCCGTTACTGCCTTATGACATTCCTCGGCGTAGATATAGCAACAGGTTCGCTGGCAGCCTCTTTGCTTATAGGAATGCTCAGTCTGTGGGCAGGACGCCGTTCCCGTTGCCCTATGACAGTACTTTATATCCCCGCGCTGTTGCCGATGGTTCCCGGGCGTTTTGCCTATAACATGGTATTCTCGCAACTCATGTTCCTCCAATCGATGGATAACCCCGCAGAACGGACAATGTATATGGACATGTTCTTTTCCAATACCATGGTAACATGCAGCGTTATATTCATGCTTGCAGTAGGAGCCACGCTCCCGATGTTCATCTTCCCCAAGCAGGCATATACCATAACACGGGACAATAAATACAGGTCGTCATGGAAATTTTTTGGCAAACGATAGCAGCATACAATTCCGCCACATGGATTTGGCAGGCGGTAATAATACTTGCAGGCATTGCGGCAACAGCAGCGTTGGTGCTCAGGCCGAACCCCGCCACAAAGATTATAATGAAGCTCTATATGGTAATCCTCTACCTGTGGATAGCCATAGTCTATTACGGAATCTGGTGCGCACCGCGCAACTATAGCAACATAATGATTATAATGTGGAGCGTAATGGCTCTGGCGTGGGTATGGGATGCCGCCAACGGACAAACCCCGTTCGAAAAAGACAAGCGCTATTCCGTATTGGCATATATCATGCTCTTCATGCCGTTCGTCTATCCGATGCTCTCAATTGCCCGCGGCATGACATTCCCGACGATGACATCACCCGTGATGCCCTGCTCGGTAGTAACATTTACAATAGGGTTGTTGTTGCTCCATTCACGCAAAGCCAACCTGTTCATAGTATTGCTTCTTTGCCATTGGGCTTTTATAGGACTATCGAAAACATACCTGTACGGAATACCCGAAGATTTCCTTATGGCGGCAATATCCATACCCGCAGTATATATATTCCTGAAAGACCGATTTATCCCGTCGGCAAAAGAAAACACAAAACCCTCCCCCGCCATACTGAAAGGGTTGCTCATGACCGTATCGCTGTGTATGGGAGCCATATTGATATATACAATATTCAGGATAACCGAAATGTAAAGACGTACAATACGGAAAATACCCTGCCGAAGCCATGCACTACAATAAAAAAGCGTGAGATAACAGATATAAGTATTGACCGTAACCGAAAAATTTGTACTTTTGTGTCGCGCAAAAAACAGTTCACGGATTTTTACGCCGTAACAAACCGCAAAAAACAAGAACCGGCCCCGTAGTTTAGTTGAATAGAACGTCAGATTCCGGTTCTGAAGGTCGTGGGTTTGAGTCCCGCCGGGGTCACAAGAGGATGTGTCGGAATGAATTCCGACACATCCTCTTTATTTCATATCCCTCACGCAAAAAAATCTTGCATTGCCACCCAAAAAACACATTTTCCGGCACAAAAACATTCACGTTCCAGCCTTTCAGAACAACCAAACCGATACCCCGTTTCAGTAGCAAAAAGAACAAGACATAACATGGCAATTGCAGAAACAAATATTGCAAAAGAAGGACATCCGTCGAATACAGCTTTAAAACTTAAATACAATAACAATTAAATAGCGGACGAAAAACGAGCAAATCACAAAAGGAAAAACAAGCAATAAGAGAGATATGGGTTAAACCATGTTAATATTTGTTTGAAATTTAATATTAAATTTGCTTTATCAGAAAAAAATTCGTTATTTGGGAGTATTATTTCAAGCATATAACGAATATCAACCACAATACAATTAAAGCCATGAAAAAATATCCGAAAATAGGAATACGCCCCGTAATCGACGGACGTCAAGGCGGAGTAAGAGAGAGTCTTGAAGAGAAGACCATGAATTTGGCAAAAGCCGTAGCCCAACTTATTACAGGGAATTTGAAAAACGGCGACGGAAGTCCGGTAGAGTGCGTAATAGCCGACGGGACAATCGGGCGTGTTGCCGAAACCGCAGCATGTGCCGAAAAGTTCGAACGCGAAGGAGTGGGGGCGACGATAACCGTAACCTCTTGCTGGTGTTACGGAGCCGAAACTATGGATATGAACCCGTATTATCCAAAAGCCGTATGGGGGTTTAACGGGACCGAGCGTCCGGGAGCTGTCTATCTCGCGGCAGTATTGGCAGGACACGCCCAAAAAGGGCTGCCGGCATTCGGCATATACGGACACGACGTTCAAGACATCGAGGACAATACCATTCCCGAAGATGTAGCAGAGAAAATACTTCGCTTTGCACGGGCAGCACAAGCCGTAGCCACCATGCGCGGAAAGTCTTATCTCTCCATGGGAAGCGTATCGATGGGAATAGCAGGCTCGATAGTAAATCCCGACTTCTTTCAGGAATATCTTGGCATGCGGAACGAATCGGTCGATTTAACCGAAATAATCCGCCGTATGACCGAAGGGATATACGACAAGGACGAATTTGCCAAAGCAATGGCGTGGACAGAAAAATATTGCAAGCCCAACGAAGGCGAAGACTTCAATACCCCGGCTAAGACCAAAACCAGAGCGGAAAAAGATGCCGATTGGGAATTCATAGTCAAGATGACGATAATAATGCGCGATTTGATGCAAGGCAATCCCAAACTCAGAGAACTCGGTTTCAAAGAAGAAGCATTGGGGCACAATGCCATAGCAGCAGGATTCCAAGGTCAGCGTCAGTGGACCGATTTCTACCCCAACGGCGATTATTCCGAAGCAATGTTGAACACGTCGTTCGACTGGAACGGCCTTCGCGAAGCATACGTGGTAGCAACCGAAAACGACGCATGCAACGGAGTAGCCATGCTTTTCGGACACCTCCTTACAAACCGTGCGCAGATATTCTCCGACGTACGAACCTATTGGAGTCCCGAAGCCGTCAAGCGCGTAACCGGCAAAGAGCTGACAGGAATGGCATCGCAAGGAATAATACATCTTATCAATTCAGGAGCGACAACCCTCGACGGTACAGGATGCCAAAGCGATACCGAAGGCAATCCGACAATGAAACCCTATTGGGAAGTAACAGAAGCAGAAGCAGAAAAATGTCTGGAAGCCACCACATGGTATCCGGCCAACAGAGACTATTTCCGTGGCGGAGGCTTCTCGTCCAATTTCCTCACAAAAGGAGGGATGCCCGTAACGATGATGCGTTTGAATATGGTAAAAGGCCTCGGTCCCGTACTCCAGTTGGCCGAAGGGTGGACAGTAGATATAGACCCCGAAATACACAAAATATTGAACGAGCGCACCGACCGTACATGGCCCACAACATGGTTCGTTCCGCGTCTGTGCGACAAACCCGCATTCCGCGATGTATATTCAGTAATGAACAACTGGGGTGCCAACCACGGAGCAATCAGTTACGGACACATAGGAAAAGACCTGATAACATTGGCATCAATGCTGAGAATACCGGTGTGCATGCACAATGTCGATGAAAAGGATATATTCCGTCCGGCGGCATGGAATGCGTTCGGGATGGACAAAGAAGGAGCCGACTACCGTGCATGCGCCGCATACGGGCCTATTTATAAATAGCGGAAAACAATAAAAACAGGAACAGAGCCTCTGCTGGAAAAACAAAGAGGCTCATCCTTTACATTACCGAATAAAAACAAAAACGATGATAAACAGATTTGTATTAAACGAAGTATCGTACTTCGGACCGGGAGCGCGCAAGGTGCTTCCGCAAGAAATAAAACGATTGGGGTTGCACAAGGCATTTGTGGCAACCGATAAGGAATTGATAAAATTCGGAGTGGCAGGCAAGGTGCTTTCCGTACTTGAAGAAGCCGGTATCCCGTACGAAGTCTTCAGCGAGATAAAACCCAATCCGACTGTAAGCAACGTAAAAGCCGGAGTAAAAGCATACGCCGAATCCGGGGCCGATTTCATCCTCGCCATAGGTGGCGGTTCGTCAATCGACACGGCCAAAGCCATAGGCATCATAACGAACAATCCCGAATTCAGCGATGTCGTATCGCTCGAAGGAGTAGCCGATACCCGTCGCAAGTCGGTACCCGTCATAGCATTGCCCACAACAGCGGGAACAGCAGCCGAAGTAACAATAAACTATGTAATCACCGACGAGCAGAACCAGAAAAAAATGGTTTGCGTCGATCCCAACGACATTCCGGCAATAGCCATAGTCGATGCAGAGTTGATGTACACCCTACCCAAAGGCCTTACGGCCGCAACCGGAATGGATGCCCTGACACATGCGATAGAAGGGTTGATAACCAAAGGAGCATGGGAGATGAGCGACATGTTCGAGATAAAGGCGATAGAAATGATAAACCGATACCTCGAAACGGCGGTAAACAATCCCTCCGATGCCGAAGCCCGGAACGGCATGGCCGTAGCCCAGTATATAGCCGGCATGGCCTTTTCCAACGTAGGACTCGGTGTGGTGCACGGCATGGCACATCCCCTCGGTGCAATATTCGATATTCCGCACGGCGTAGCCAATGCCCTTCTGCTGCCTACCATAATGGAGTTCAACATGCCCGCCGCCCTCGACAAATATGTGGAGATAGCCAAGGCAATGAACGTATATGCCGCCGGTATGAGCAAGGAAGAAGCAGCCCAAGCGGCGGTAAAAGCCGTAAAGGAACTTTCCCTGCGCATAGGAATCCCGCAGCACCTTACCGAGTTGGGCATAACCGAGAATGACCTCGACCGTTTGGCCACAGCAGCCGTGGCTGACGTATGCACTCCGGGCAATCCCCGAGAAGTAAACAAGGAAATAATCCTCGAACTTTATAAAAAAGTATTATGATAACCAACGAAAACATTCAGGAATTCATCGCGCAGGCACATCGCGTGGGCGATGCAAAACTTACGATATGCAGCAGCGGAAACCTCTCGTGGAGGATAGGCGAAGAAGCCCTCGTCTCAGGAACAGGCTCATGGGTCCCGTCGCTGAAAGCAGAAAAAGTGTCGATATGCAACATTGCGACGGGAGAAGTAAAGAACGGAGTAAAACCCTCCATGGAGAGCGGGTTTCATCTGGGAATACTTCGCGAAAGACCCGATGTAAACGTGGTGCTGCATTTCCAGTCGGAATATGCAACTGCCGTGGCATGCATGAAGAACAAACCCTCCAATTTTAATGTAACGGCCGAAGTCCCGTGCCATGTAGGAAAAGAGATACCCGTCATACCGTATTACCGACCCGGTTCGCCCGAACTGGCCAAAGCCGTGGTGGAAGCGATGAAGACGCACAACTCCATTCTCCTTACAAATCACGGGCAGGTAGTCTGCGGAGCCAATTTCGATGAAGTATTCGAGCGTGCTATGTTCTTCGAAATGGCATGCCGCATTATCGTGCAGGCACACGGAGAATACACGGTTCTCACGCCGCAGGAAATAGAAGATTTGGATATATACGTGTTAGGAAAAAAAACACGGTGAATATCCACGCAAAAGTATCAGGCAGGCCATACCGAAAAAGTGCGGTATGCCTGATACTCCCTTTTAACGGAAAACAGCGTCCATTATGAACAAAACCTATCTCGCAGTCGATTTCGGCGCCGGAAGCGGTCGGGTAATAGCCGGATATATCGAAAACAAAAGACTCGTCATGCACGAGTTGCACCGATTCCCCAACCGACAGATAAAACTCGGAAAACATATCTATTGGGATTTCCTGTCGTTGTACGAAGAGATGAAAACCGGAATCCGCAAAGCAGTAAAAGAAGGCTACACGGTAAAAAGTATCGGAATAGACACGTGGGGAGTAGATTTCGGCCTGATAGACAAAGCCGGCAACCTGCTGTCGAACCCGCTCTGCTATCGCGATTCATTTACCGACGGAACCGTAGAAGAAGTCTTTTCCAAAATATCGCGCGAAGAGCATTACAAGGAAAGCGGGATACAGGTCATGTCAATAAATACCCTTTTCCAGCTATATGCGATGAAAAAGGAGAACCCCGATATGTTGGAGAGTGCGGCGCATCTCCTGTTCATGCCCGATCTGTTCAGTTATTTCCTGACGGGCAAAAGCAATAACGAATACAGCATAGCATCCACCTCCGAGCTGCTCGACGCAGCAACTCGCAAGTGGAACATGAAACTGATAGAACAGTTGGGGTTACCGCGCCACCTCTTCGCCGAACAAGTAATAATGCCGGGGACAACACGCGGGAAAATAACCCCGTCGATAGCCGAAGAAACAGGGCTGTCTCCCGATACCGAAGTGATAGCCGTAGGGTCGCACGATACCGCAAGCGCGTTGTTTGCCGTACCCTTCCCCGCAGGACGGGCATCGCGTTGCGCGTTTTTAAGTTCCGGAACATGGTCGCTGCTCGGAGTAGAACTGGATGCACCGATATTGACCGAGGAAGCGCGGCAGGCAGGATTTACCAACGAAGGGAGCGTAGGAGGAAAAATCAAGTTTCTGCAGAACATAACAGGGTTGTGGATACTACAACGCCTTATGCAGCAGTGGGAATCGCGCGGCGAAAAGAGCGACTACGAAACATTGCTTGCAGCAGCCGAAAAAAGTACGGTAAAAAGCATAATCGACGTGGACGACAATAGGTTCGACAATCCGGCAGATATGGAATCGGCAATAGCCGGATACTGTCGAGAAACAGGACAGTCCGTACCACGGGCACAAGGCGATTATGCAATATGCGTATTAAGTTCACTTGCCGTACGTTATAAAAAAGCGATAGAACAGTTGAACAAACTGCTCCCCGCACCCGTAGAGCAACTGCACATAATAGGAGGCGGAAGCAGAAACCGCCTGCTCAACCGCCTGACCGAAGAAGCCACCGGCCTTCCGGTAGTGGCAGGACCTGTCGAAGCGACAGCCACAGGCAACATATTGCTGCAGGCAATAGCCTCGGGCGAAATCAACGACAAAAGCGAAATCGACATACTCTGAAACAACCCAAAAGCAAAAAACGATGGAAAGCAAAAGCAAATCGATACTCAAGGACGGAAATATAAGTTATATAGTACCGTTTATCCTGATAACGACATGTTTCGCCCTGTGGGGTTTCGCAAACGACATAACCAATCCAATGGTAAAGGCGTTCTCGAAAATATTCCGAATGAGTGTAACCGAAGGCGCACTCGTACAGGTGGCCTTTTACGGAGGATATTTTGCAATGGCATTTCCGGCAGCCATATTTATACGCCGATATTCGTACAAGGCAGGCGTAATGTTGGGACTCGGACTGTATGCGCTCGGAGCATTCCTGTTCTATCCGGCCATGATGACAGGGTCGTATTACCCGTTCCTGCTGGCATACCTTATACTAACATGCGGCCTTTCGTTTCTCGAAACCAGCAGCAATCCCTACATACTGTCAATGGGAAGCGAAGCGACGGCCACCCGTCGTTTGAACCTCGCGCAGTCGTTCAACCCCATGGGGTCGCTGTTGGGAATGTATGTGGCGATGATTTTCATACAGAACAGGCTGCATCCATTGGATACCGCGCAACGGGCAGAACTAAACCAGGCCGAGTTCGAAGCCATACGCGACGCCGATCTCCAGACGCTGATAGCCCCGTATCTGCTGATAGGGTTGGTAACCCTGCTTATGTTGGTGGTAATCAGGATGACAAAGATGCCCAAAAACAAGGACATGTCCCATAAAATAGATTTCATTCCGACGCTGAAGCGCATATTCACGCGCAAGCATTACCGCGAAGGAGTCGTAACGCAGTTCTTTTATGTAGGGGCGCAGATAATGTGCTGGACGTTTATCATTCAGTACGGGACACACCTTTTTATGACAATGGGGATGGGCGAGCAGGAGGCCGAGGTACTGTCGCAGAAATACAATATCATAGCGATGACGCTCTTCTGCATAAGTCGTTTTATATGTACGTTCCTGTTACGTTATCTCAATCCCGGCAATCTGTTGAAGATACTTGCCGTTGCAGCCTTCTGTTTCACGGCAGGAGTAATATTCCTGCAAAACATATGGGGAATGTATTGTCTGGTCGGAGTATCCGCCTGCATGTCGTTGATGTTCCCTACCATATACGGCATTGCGCTCGAAGGATTGGGCGACGATGCAAAGTTCGGTGCGGCAGGACTTATCATGGCGATACTGGGAGGCTCTGTACTGCCGCCCGTACAGGCAGGCATTATCGACATGAAGAGCGTATGCGGCTTCCCCGCCGTAAACCTGTCGTTCGTACTTCCGTTAATCTGCTTTGTAATAGTGGCGATATACGGGCAGAGAACATACTCAAGATTCAAGCAGTCGAGAGTAACCGAGTAGCATAAAATTTAAAAAAACTAAAAAAAATAGTTTGTTGTATATTGATATAATAGTATATTTGCAACTATTATATTAATATGAAAAAGGGAGTAGAATATTGGTTCGAGTTGTCGGATTACGATTACGAAACAGCCAAAGTACTGTATAAATCAAAAATATACATGTATGTTGTATTCATGTGTCATCAGGCGATAGAAAAATCGTTGAAGGCATACTATACGGCAATTAAGGATGTATGGCCGCTCAAGATTCACTCTCTTTGGAAACTGACATACCAGACGGGGCTCTATTTGAAGTTGGACAAAGAGCAGATAGAGTTCATAGGATTTCTCGAGCCCCTCAATGTAGAATCGCGTTATCCCTCATACCGAAAAGCCGACATGACATTTGTCCCCGACCGAAAAAATTGTCGGAAACTCCTATCCGACACATTGAATTTGCTGGAGATAATAAAAAAAGAATGCACTCGAGAAGGAATGGACGCCTCTGTTTGCGACAAGCAGTTCCGTTTCTCCGAAGAAATACGCCTGTCCGAACCCTCCATGCCGGATATTCGGTACATGAACTATTTCATGATAGATGCCGATACAATCATAAGAGCATACAAACGAAGGCACAAAATCATCTTTTAACGCGGCACCGCATATTAAAACAATTTGCGGAACATTACGCGGGCGGAAAAATTGTTGATAACTAATGCGCATAATTTGATGCCGAAAAAAATAAACCTCCATATATTTGCAAAGTAAACGGTTCGTATCTGTAGAAAAAACAGAAACAAGCGATTAAAAGGGAATGCCGTTAAAATCGGCAACAGTTCCCGCTGCTGTGAGTTCCGGCCGCAACCAAGCGGCAGTGTCCGGCAACAAGCCACTGGCGAAAACCAAGAGTACCCGGGAAGGCGTCGGACATGGACGAGTCAGAAGACCTGCCGTTTAACATCGAAATTTTGTGGCTTTCGGAGAAAAGGCCGGCAAAACAGCAGTCGCCGCGACGCTATCCGTCGCCGGCATCCAACGGAAATATTGCCTGCACATATCTACTCTCCGCGGCCGCCACTCATCGGACGGATACAAATTTAAAAACAAGAGATA
>JADIMW010000032.1 GCA_017694415.1 Candidatus Caccoplasma merdipullorum | reverse complement strand
GACCCTCGAAGAAATAGGCGACAAATTCGGCCTTACGCGCGAACGCGTTCGTCAGATTAAGGAAAAGGCGATAAGACGGCCAAGGCAAAACTCAAGGAGCAAACAGCTGAAAACCTATCTCGGTTAAAACTAAAAAAGAATCTTTATATACGGCAGCATTTTTCTTGCTGCCGTATTTTTTTTACAGCACACTGCCGCACAAAACAGTTCCATTCCGCACAGTCGATAACAATTGTATTTTTGAGACATTGTAAAAGGGCGGTTTACTTAAAATGTATAAGATTTTTAAGGCTAACAAATAAAAATATTAAGCCAAGTACATTTTTCTACAAATTTATTTTGTCGTTCCTTTCAGATTATATACTTTTGCACTGCGGAAAAAACAATAACTCCGCCATAAACTAAAGATAACAGGAAATGAAAATAATATCTGCCATATCACTACGACTTACCGTTATTCTATTGATGCGTATCGATAGGGTGTGAGGCGTACAGGCACGTTTCGTAAAAACGGAAAAACCTTTCTCACCCCATGTGTGGAAGGTTTTTTTTTAGACATACAACAAGATTAACAAATAAACAATTATTATAACATGTCAGACAGATTATTTATTTTCGACACTACATTAAGAGACGGGGAACAAGTTCCCGGGTGTCAATTGAATACCGTAGAAAAGATACAGGTAGCCAAAGCTTTGGAAGCGTTGGGCGTAGATGTTATTGAGGCAGGATTCCCAATTTCGAGTCCGGGTGATTTCAATTCGGTAGTAGAAATATCGAAAGCCGTTACATGGCCTACAATATGCGCATTGTCCCGCGCTGTGGAAAAAGATATTGATGCCGCTGCCGAAGCGCTGAAATATGCCAAGCATAAACGCATCCATACTGGTATAGGAACGTCGGACTATCATATCAAATACAAGTTCAACTCAACGCGTGAAGAGATTATCGAACGTGCTATCGCCTGCGTAAAATATGCCAAGAAATACGTCGAGGATGTACAGTTCTATGCCGAAGATGCCGGACGTACCGACAACGAATATCTTGCACGCGTGGTTGAGGCCGTTGTAAAAGCTGGTGCAACGGTTGTGAACATACCCGACACCACAGGTTATTGTCTGCCCGAAGACTTCGGCAAGAAAATACGCTACCTCAAGGAGAATGTAAAAGGCATAGACAAGGTAACCATTGCTACGCACTGCCATAACGATTTGGGTATGGCTACCGCAAACTCCATATCCGGTATCCTCAACGGAGCGCGTCAGGCCGAGGTTACGGTAAACGGCATCGGCGAACGTGCCGGCAATACCTCGCTCGAAGAAGTGGCAATGATATTCAAGAGCCACAAACTCGGAATAGATACGAATATCAATACGCAGAAGATATACTCGACAAGCCGTCTTGTTTCGAGCATGATGAACATGCCGGTACAACCGAACAAGGCCATAGTGGGAAGAAACGCTTTCGCCCACTCGTCGGGAATACATCAGGACGGTGTTTTGAAAAATCGCGAGAACTACGAGATAATCGACCCGAAAGATGTGGGTATAGATGAAACTTCGATAGTCTTGACGGCAAGAAGCGGACGCGCAGCGTTGAAACACAGGCTGCACGTATTGGGCGTTGATCTCGACCAGACGGCATTGGACCGTGCATACAACGACTTCCTCGCATTGGCCGACCGCAAGAAAGATCTCAACGATGATGATATATTGATGCTGGTAGGAAAGAGCCGCGGGGAAAAAGGACGCATCTCAATAGACTATCTGCAGGTAACATCAGGTATCGGAGTCCGTGCAGTGGCAAGCGTCGGAATCAACATTGCAGGCGAAAAATTCGAGGCTGCCGCATCGGGTAACGGGCCTGTTGATGCTGCAATAAACGCCATCAAACAGATTATCCGCAGGAAGATGACCCTCGAGGAATTCCTGATACAGGCGATAACAAAAGGCAGCGACGATACCGGCAAGGTGCACATGACCGTATCGTACAACGGCGAGAACTACTACGGGTTCGGAGCCAATACCGATATTGTGGCTGCTTCGGCCGACGCATTTGTGGATGCTATTAACAAATTTGTAATATAATACTTGTCATACAATATTTGAAAATGGAAAAGAAAACTTTGTTCGATAAGATATGGGATGCCCACGTGGTATCCATAGTGGAAGGAGGACCTTCTCAACTCTATATCGACAGGCACTATCTGCATGAAGTAACAAGTCCGCAAGCATTTAACGGACTGAGGGAAAGAGGATTGAAAGTATTCAGACCGGCGCAGAACACTTGTTCGCCCGACCACAACATTCCCACGATGAATCAGGATAAGCCTATCTCCGACCCCGTTTCGAGGAATCAGGTCGATACGCTTATGAAGAATGCCGAAGAATTCGGCCTTACAGTATATGGACTGCTTAATCCCAAAAACGGCATAATACACGTAATAGGTCCGGAAAACGGATATACGCAACCGGGTATGACAATCGTCTGCGGCGACAGCCACACATCCACACACGGAGCCATGGGTGCCGTTGCTTTCGGTATCGGTACAAGCGAGGTTGAAATGGTTTTGGCTTCGCAGTGCATACTCCAGCCCAAACCTAAAAAAATGCGCATCAGCATTGAAGGCGAACTTGCAAAAGGAGTTACGGCAAAAGATATTGCACTCTACGTTATTGCAAAAATGACGACTGGCGGCGCAACCGGATACTTCGTGGAATTTGCGGGAAGCGCAATCCGTTCGCTCAGTATGGAGGGGCGTATGACAGTGTGCAACTTAAGTATAGAAATGGGCGCACGCGGCGGTATGATTGCTCCGGACGAAACAACCTTTGAATATCTCAAAGGACGCGAATTCGCGCCTAAGGGCGAAGCATGGGAAAAAGCCGTAAGCGAATGGCGCAAACTCCCCACCGATGAGGGTGCAGTATTCGATAAGGAGGTGGTTTTCGATGCAGCCGACATAATGCCGCGTATTACATACGGGACTAACCCCGGTATGGGAATAGGTATCACCGAAAAGATTCCGACACTCGACGAGATAGATGATGCCGGTAAAATATCGTTCAGCAAGTCGTTGGAATATATGGGATTCAAACCGGGCGAATCGCTGCTCGGCAAACCTATCGACTATGTATTCCTCGGCAGTTGTACAAACGGTCGCATAGAAGATTTCAGAGCATTTGCCAACTTTGTAAAGGGACACAAGAAAGCTCCGTCGGTAACAGCATGGCTCGTACCGGGTTCGTGGAACGTGGAGAAAGCAATACGTGCAGAAGGGATAGACAAGATTCTTGCGGAAGCAGGTTTCGAATTGAGACAGCCCGGATGTTCGGCTTGTCTGGCAATGAACGACGACAAGGTTCCGGCAGGGAAATATGCCGTATCCACGTCGAACCGCAACTTTGAAGGACGTCAGGGTCCGGGTTCGCGGACTCTGCTTGCAAGCCCGCTGGTTGCCGCTGCCGCTGCAATAACAGGAAAAGTTACCGACCCTCGTGAATTTATGTAATAATAAAAGGAGAAACCATGAGAGAAAAATTTGAAAAACTGACATCTACTTGTATCCCTCTTCCGATAGAGAATGTCGATACAGACCAGATAATTCCGGCCAGATTTTTGAAAGCCACGACAAGAGAAGGTTTTGGCGACAATCTTTTCAGAGACTGGAGATATGACAAAAACGGAAACAAAATAGAGAGTTTCGTATTGAACAATCCCAAATATTCCGGTACCGTACTCGTAGCAGGGAAAAACTTCGGCAGCGGTTCCAGCCGCGAACATGCAGCATGGGCTGTGGCAGGATACGGATTCCGTGCCGTAGTGTCGAGCTTCTTCGCCGATATATTCAAGAACAATGCGCTCAACAACTGCGTACTTCCGGTAGTCGTATCGGAAGAGTTCCTCGGCGAGTTGTTCAAGTCGATAGACGAGAACCCGGCCAATACGGTAACGATAGACCTCCCCGAACAGACAATTACGAACAACGCTACAGGGAGGAAAGAGAGTTTCGATATAAATCCGTACAAGAAAAATTGCCTGCTTAACGGATACGACGACATAGATTATCTGTTGAGCCGTAAAAGCGATATAGAGGCTTGGGAAAAAAACAGATAAGAGATATGGAGAGGAAGGTTGAAATAATGGACACTACTCTGCGCGATGGCGAACAGACATCGGGCGTATCGTTCTCTGCACAAGAGAAACTGAGTATCGCCCGCATGTTGTTGGATGTCCTGAAAGTAAACCGTATAGAGATAGCGTCGGCAAGAGTCTCGGAAGGAGAGAGAGAAGCCGTAAAGCAAGTATGCGAATGGGCTCTCCACCGAGGCGAAATAGCAAAAGTGGAGATATTGGGCTTTATCGACAACGGAGTATCTGTAAAATGGATTACCGAAACAGGAGGCAAAGTCGTAAATATGCTCTGCAAAGGTTCATTGCTGCATTGTCGGGAACAGTTGCACAAAACCGCTGAAGAGCATATCGCTGATATAAAACGCGAAATAGCGATTGCCCGTGCCGCAGGTCTGGAGGTAAACGTATATCTCGAAGACTGGTCGAACGGCATGAAAGATTCGAGGGAGTATGTATATACGCTCATCGATGCATTATCGGACGAGAAGATAAACCGCTTCATGCTCCCCGACACGTTGGGAATACTGAATCCGTACAATACGTTCGAATATAGCAAAGAGATAATAAAGCGATACCCTTCTCTCCGTTTCGACTTTCATGCTCACAACGACTACGATCTTGCCGTAGCCAACACCTATGCGGCTACTTTGGCCGGAATACAGGGCGTGCATTGCACTGTGAACGGACTCGGCGAAAGGGCTGGAAATGCGACACTGTCGAGCGTGGTTGCCGTACTGCACGACCACCTGCATTTACATACCGACATTAAGGAGGAGAAGATAAATCAGGTAAGCCGTATGGTAGAGTCGTACTCGGGAATCCGTATTCCGACGAACAAACCCGTAATAGGAGAGCACGTCTTTACGCAATGTGCCGGGATACATGCCGACGGCGACAGCAAAGCGAATCTCTATTATAACGATTTGCTCCCCGAGCGTTTCGGGCGTACGCGCGAATACGCGCTCGGTAAAACATCGGGCAAAGCCAATATCAGAAAGAATCTGGAAGCTCTCGGCATAGAACTCGACGATGCTTCTATGCGTAAAGTAACGGACAGGATAATCGCACTCGGAGACAAGAAAGAGATTGTTACGCAGGAAGACCTGCCGTATATAATTTCCGATGTATTGAAACACGACACAGAGCAACACAAGATAAAACTCCTGAACTTTTCGCTGGCGATAGCCAAAGGTCTTCGTCCGGGAGCCATAATAAAACTGGAAGTGAACGGAGAGGTTTACGAACAGGGTGCTACGGGCGACGGACAGTACGATGCTTTTGTCCGTGCCGTACGCCGTATTTACAAGGTAATGTTGCAACGCACCTTCCCTACCCTGCTCGACTATACCGTTACCATTCCTCCCGGAGGACGTACCGATGCTCTCGTGCAAACGGTAATTACATGGAACTACAACGGTCATACGTTTAAAACGAGGGGGTTGGATGTCGATCAGACTTATGCCGCGATACAGGCGACAATGAAAATGCTTAATCAGATAGAGGATTTATAATCAACTGAATAGAAACAACTAAAAAACATATTCGTTATGAAAATGAACATAGCTGTCCTTCCTGGCGACGGGATAGGACCTGAAATTGTAGAGGTCGCATTGGATGTTACTAAGGCCGTATGTAAAAAGTTCAATCATGAACTGACATACAAAAAAGCTTTGGTCGGTGCATGTGCCATAGATGCGGTAGGAAATCCGTATCCCGATGAAACGCACGAAATCTGTATGGAATCGGATGCCGTATTGTTCGGAGCAATCGGCGACCCGAAATACGATAACAACCCGAAAGCCAAAGTTCGTCCCGAACAGGGGTTGTTGGGAATGCGTAAAAAACTCGGCTTGTATGCCAACATACGTCCGGTATCGACATTCCGCCAACTGATACACAAGTCGCCTCTTCGTCAGGATGTGGTGGAAGGCACCGACCTTATGTGCATTAGGGAACTCACCGGCGGAATATATTTCGGCCGTCCGCAAGGTCGCAGCGAAGACGGTAACGTTTCATACGACACTTGCGTTTACAGCCGCGAAGAAATTGACCGCATAGTACGTCTTGCATACGGATACGCCATGCAGCGCCGCAAAAAAGTAACTGTTGTGGATAAAGCCAACGTCTTGTGTACTTCGCGCATGTGGAGAGAAGTGGCTCAAGAGATTGCAAAGGAATTCCCCGAAGTTGAGACAGAGTTCATGTTCGTCGATAATGCCGCCATGCAGCTTGTTCAGTGGCCGTCGCGTTTCGATGTTATCGTTACCGAAAACATGTTCGGCGACATACTTACCGACGAGGCTTCTGTGATAACCGGTTCTCTCGGCATGCTTCCTTCGGCTTCCGTAGGTTTGCATACGTCGGTGTTCGAACCCATCCACGGCTCCTACCCGCAGGCTGCCGGAAAGGATATTGCTAATCCTCTCGCTACAATCCTGTCGGCTGCACTGATGTTCGAATACGCCTTTAAACTCACCGAAGAGGGTGCGCTTATCCGCAAGGCTGTCAGCGCATCTATCGATGCCGGCATTGTAACTGAAGACATAGCCCAGGGTGGAAAGGCTTACAGAACTTCCGAGGTGGGCAAATGGATTGTGGATTATATCTTGTCGTCTAAGTAATTCGACAATAACTCTACACTTAAAAGAAGTTGGGAGTTGCACGGAGAATAAAAATTCTGTGCAACTCCTTTTTTATATGCGATTATATAGTTTCTACCAACGATTCCCGTAAAAGGGGAGTTAAAGGAAATGTCCCGGTTTTTATGTATCGGTTATAATACTTTGCGCGCGATATGTGGTTTGCCTCCCGGCATCCCTATAATTTCCATTCTACATCGCTACGGATTATTCCCGCATCTTTTCCGCTCCCTCCGTATATTACGTTCTTGTCCGTTATGCTGCGGGTTATTGTAGCTCCGGCTGCTATTATTGCATTGTCTGCAATCTCGACGCCTTTCAGTATTGTCGCCCTGCACCCTATCCAAACATGGTCTCCGATTATTATTGGTGCAGGGGAATTTAAGATTTTATTTCCCGACTTCTCGGTTATTTTATGGAAATCGGTATCCATTACCAGAATATCCCATGACATCAGACAACAGTTTCCGAATTTTATATGTTTCCCGCATATTATCTGGCTTTGCCCTGTTATGGAGAACTCATTGCCTAATTCCAAGACTCCTCCTTTCAATACTGAGATTTTCGAACCGGCTCCTATCTGTGCATTCCCGTTTATTATTAGCGTCCCGTTATTTTCCAGTATGCTTCTTGAATATCGGCAATCTACCGTGCCGACATTATGCTTTCCTATCTTCAACATGCCGTGGGTTATAGGTGTATTGAAGATTATTTTACCTTTGGCATATTTGTACAGTTTTACTCCACGATATATGTATATGGGGAATTTTATCGCTTCCGATAACGGTAGCAGCCTGAAATTTATAAATGCTTTTTGATAAGGCTTATTTCAAACAGTTTGTTTAATATTCGCATATCGTTGTAGCTGAGTGGGTGCGCGGATATTCTGATTTATCGACAATCAAAAATAACCATATAATACAGAATAAGCAAATAATATCACCTTTTTGATATTGCTTAATAAAGGTTTTCCCTATTTGGGAGTTTCGGCTTTGTTTCTCTGTTATTATCCAAAAGATTCGCATGTCGGTCTTTAACCCTTTTTTATCATGAAATATTCCTACATGGTACACGGTAAATTTACGATGATACTTATCCGTATTCTTCGTCAGCAGCGTAATAAGACTCAAAAAGTAGTTTGCTATTGTATCGGGATTGTTTCCGAGATTGCTTCGTGTATTATCGGTATCCCGGCAGAGATGATGAAAAGCAAATCATGATAAGTAACATATATCGCCTTATCATGTATTTGTTCTTAATCTGATTTTCTCTTTGCAAATATCGGATTGTTTACTCTTTTGCGTTTTTCTATTCCGTTTAATTTTTACGGCAGCATAAGACATAAACAAAAAGGGTGGAGAAATTGAATTCCCCTACCCTTTCCGTATTTGTAGTCGCACTTGATTTATGCGTTTTTTACTTTATCTACTATTGCCTTGAATGCTGCGGGATTGTTGAGAGCCAAATCGGCAAGTACTTTGCGGTTTATCTCTATTCCTGCTTTATGTATTGCACCCATGAGTTTAGAGTAGGACATTCCTTCGAGGCGTGCTGCTGCATTGATACGCTGTATCCAGAGTGCGCGGAAGTTTCCTTTTTTGTCTTTACGGTCGCGATATGCATAGGTAAGACCTTTCTCCCATGTGTTTTTGGCTACTGTCCAAACGTTTTTGCGTGCGCCGTAATAGCCTCTGGTCAATTTAAGGATTTTCTTTCTCTTTGCTCTTGAAGCAACATGATTTACTGAACGTGGCATAATTTTACTGTTTTTTGAATGTTAGCGTTATCACCTTTTCGATAATCTTCGTGCTAAAACACTCGGTTAATAATAATCGCAACGATGTTTCTTTGCGGTTTGTTTATAAATTAATTAAGAGATGCAGAGTAATTTCTTGATGTTCTTTACGTCTGCTTTCGCAACAGTTGTAAAGTGTGTCAAATTACGTTTCTGCTTTTTGGTCTTCTTCGTCAATATATGACTTTTGAAGGCGTGTTTTCTCTTGATCTTTCCTGACCCGGTAAGGGCGAACCTCTTTTTGGCACCGGAATTAGTCTTAGTCTTCGGCATTGTTTTGTTTATTTATTAAATTAATTATTTATATGCGGAACGCTCTTGTTGTCGCGTTCCTTTTCTATTTTTACTTCTTTTTCGGGGTTATCATTATTATCATCCGTTTTCCTTCGAGTTGCGGCATCTGTTCTATTTTGCCGTATTCTTCGAGGTCGTTTACAAAACGGAGCAATAACACTTCTCCTTGTTCCTTGAACAGTATGGAACGTCCTTTGAAGAATACGTATGCTTTTACTTTCGCTCCTTCCTTAAGGAATTCCATGGCATGTTTCAACTTGAAGTTGTAATCGTGGTCGTCGGTTTGCGGTCCGAAACGTATTTCCTTGACTACTACCTTGGTCGATTTTGCTTTCTGCTCCTTTTGACGCTTCTTTTGCTGATATATGAATTTCTGAAAATCTATTATCCTGCAAACCGGAGGTGCTGCATTAGGCGAGATTTCTACCAAATCCAATTCTTGTTCTTCTGCGATTGCGCGGGCGTCTCTTATCGAGTATATGCCTTGTTCTACGTTGTCGCCTACAAGACGGACTTCTTTTGCAAAAATTCGGTCGTTGATGCGATATGCATCTTTTAATCCGTCGTCCTTTTTCTGCGGACGGACTCCTTTAGGATTTTTGTTCTGGATGGGGTTATTCGCCATTCGTAATTACCATTGATTTAACATTCTGTTCACCTCCTCTGTCAAAATCTCGGCAAAGGTAGTAATTTTCATCGAACCTTTATCACCTTCGCCCTGTTTTCTTACAGAAATTTCTCCATTGGCGGCTTCTTTTTCTCCTACTATCAGCAGGTACGGTATGCGTTTCAACTCGTTGTCGCGTATTTTACGTCCGATTTTTTCGTTACGGTCATCGACTGTGGTGCGGATATCCTGCATTTCCAATTGACGGGATACTTCCCATGCGTAGTCGTTGAACTTCTCGCTTATCGGAAGTATCACTACCTGTTCGGGGGTAAGCCATAACGGGAACTTGCCTGCGGTATGTTCTATCAACACTGCCACGAAACGTTCCATCGAACCGAACGGAGCACGGTGTATCATAACCGGGCGGTGTTTCTGGTTGTCGCTGCCGGTATATTCGAGGCCGAAACGTTCCGGAAGGTTGTAATCCACCTGTATCGTGCCGAGCTGCCACCTGCGTCCTATGGCGTCTTTAACCATAAAGTCGAGTTTGGGCCCGTAAAATGCGGCTTCTCCGAGTTCCACACGTGCTTCCAGGCCTTTTTCCTGACATGCTTCGACAATTGCACGTTCGGCTTTTTCCCAGTTTTCGTCGCTGCCGATGTATTTGTCCTTGTTGTTCGGGTCGCGCAACGATATTTGAGCTTCGAAGTTCTCGAAATTCAACGCTTTGAATATTATGAATATTATATCCATAACTTTCAGGAACTCTTCCTTTAACTGGTCGGGACGGCAGAAGATATGGGCGTCGTCCTGTGTAAATCCGCGTACTCGAGTCAATCCGTGGAGTTCACCGCTCTGTTCGTAACGATATACTGTTCCGAATTCGGCAAAGCGCAACGGCAATTCCTTATATGAACGCGGTGCGGTTTTGTATATCTCGCAGTGGTGCGGGCAGTTCATCGGTTTGAGAAGGAACTCTTCTCCTTCTTCGGGCGTATGTATCGGCTGGAACGAATCTTTTCCGTATTTTGCATAGTGCCCGGATGTAACATACAGAATCTTGTTGCCGATATGCGGTGTTATTACCTGCTGGTATCCGAAACGTTTCTGAATCTTGCGCAGGAAGGCTTCGAGCCTGTCGCGAAGCATGGTGCCTTTGGGAAGCCATAAAGGCAACCCTTGTCCTACCGCCGATGAGAATGCAAAGAGCTCCATCTCTTTGCCTATCTTCCTGTGGTCGCGTTTCTTGGCCTCTTCCATCAGCGCGAGATATTCATCGAGCATCTTTTTCTTCGGGAACGATATTCCGTATATGCGGGTAAGCTGACGGCGTTTTTCGTCGCCTCTCCAGTATGCTCCCGCAAGCGATGTTATCTTTACGGCCTTTATCGGGGCGGTATCCGGCAAATGCGGACCGCGGCAAAGGTCGGTAAATGCCCCTTGCGTGTATGTTGTTATAGTTCCGTCTTCGAGTTCCGAAATAAGCTCGGTTTTGTAAACTTCTCCACGGTCGCCGAACATTTTCATCGCATCGGCTTTGGAGATTTCCTTGCGGACAATCTTTTCCTTGCGGGCTGCCAGTTCCGACATCTTTGCTTCTATGGCTGCAAAGTCGCTGTCCGTAAGCGGGGTGTCGCCGCAATCCACATCGTAATAGAATCCGTTTTCGATAGCCGGGCCTATTCCGAATTTAACTTGCGGATACAATTCTTGCAGTGCTTCTGCCAACAGGTGCGCCGATGAATGCCAGAATGCATGTTTGCCTTCGGCATCTTCCCATTTGAAAAGTTTTACGGCCGCATCGTTTTCAACAGGTCGCGACAAATCCCATTCCGCACCGTTTACCGTAGCTGCCAAAACTTCGGCCGCCAATCGCGGCGATATGGATTCTGCTATCTGCAACGGTGTTATTCCACTCTCGAACTCTTTTATTGAACCGTCAGGAAAAGTTATTTTTATCATATCTCTATACTTTCGTTCTTTTATTCTCGAAATGAATCTGCCGCAAGTATTTGCCGCTTGCTACAGATACCTTTTCAAGAGCCGCAAAGTTAATGATTATTTTTATATATTATAACTTGGTGAACAATAAAAAACATCACTGTTTCATATTATGTGGCTGTTTTTATTCGCCTATTCGTTTTAGTATGTTGTAGGCCGATACTATTCCGAGTTCTCCGGCCTTGCTCAAATCGGCGACGCTCTTTTCGTTTTCTCCCATATATACATATACGAGGCCTCTGTTGAGGTAGGCTTCGGCAAAGTCGGGATACAACTCAATCGCCTTGCTGTAATCGGCGAGGGCGGCGGTAAAATCCTTTTGCTCGCATCGTATATTGCCTCTGTTGAAATAGGAGTACGGGAAATCGGGCGCCATTGCTATTACCTTATCGTAATCCCGCAATACCATTTCGTATTCCAGATTTATTGTCCTGTCGTTAATATCTATGCTTTTAACGCCGGACATACTGCTTCCGGCACTTACGGTTATATATTTGTCGCTGTTGCCTCCGTTCGACGAGATTAAATACTCTATATACCGATACCGCACAACTGCACGCAGGAAATATGCAAAGAAAAAGTCCCCGCCCGATGCCGTTATACGGCTAAGGTCTTCTATTGCACCTGTATAATCCTGTATCAGAATAAAGTCTATTGCCCGAGCCAGATACGGAATCAGGTTGTTGGGGTTTATTTCTATCAGTTTTGAATTGTCGTTTATCGAATTGAAATGACGCGCTATCATGACCGAATCGAGCGGAGCTTCCCTGTTGGTCAGGTACAACCTGCGCGGCAACAAACCCGAACGGTTCAGTTCATCCAATGCCCTGTTGTATTTATGTCCCGTGCTTATTTTCGATTCTGCTTCGTAGTAAGTTAGCGTAAACGCGGGCTCCAGTTCCACTTTCATATTCCTGTCCTGAACACGGCCTCTTATCTCGCTGTCGTATTCGCCGTTTATGTCGGTGAAGTTGTCGGCTACCAGAAGGCGGTCGAACTTGTTGATGTTCTTGTCGGATTCTTTGCGGACTTTTTCGTTGTTGTCGCTATCGTTACCGGTATCCGTACTCACGGGCTTGTTCTTTTCTGCATCAGCCAATGCCAGAGCTTTGGTGTAGTCGGCTTTACCTCCTGCTATGTCGCCCGACTTGCGCTTTGCTTCCGACCTCGCGTAGTACGCTCCCGCATAGTCGGGATATGCCTCTATTACTTTGGTAAAATCGGCTATGGCTCCGCGGTATTCGCCTATTCGCTCTCTTATTATCGCTCTGTTGTAGTATGCAAAAATATTGTTGGGTTCTAATTTTATGACATTCGTAAAATCGTTGGCGGCATCGTTGTACTCTCCTACATGTATTCGCAACAAGCCTCTGTTGTACCATGCCTGTACGTTCATAGGGTCCACTTCGGTAACGTGCGTGTAATCGTCCATGGCGCCTCTCAGATTTTCCGCATAGTAGCGCATCACTGCACGGTTTATGTAATAGCCCGACATTTTGGGATCGAGCTTTATGGCTTCGTCCATGTCCATTATCGCGCTGTCGGTCTCGTGCATGAACTGGAACCTTAACAATGCCCGCATGGCATATCCGTACGAAGAATATTTGTCTATTTCCAGAGCCTTGTCTATGTCTTTTATAGCACTCAACGTGTCTTTTCGCTCTATATGGAACTGACTGCGGCTTATATACGCTTCGTAAAACGAAGGATTGTACTTTAGCAGCAGCGAGTATGTCGAATCGGCTTCGGCATACTGTTCGTCTTCGGCCTCGGCTATGGCTTTTTGCAGCAAGAAATATTTATCTTCGGGCATATATTCAAGACCTTTTGTGTAGTCTTCTATTGCGCCCTTGTAGTCTCCCCTGCTCTGCCTCGCTGCTCCGCGTACCCGATACGCGTCTATTATAAACGGATTGTATCCGATGCTTATGTCGCAATCGGCTTCGGCTCCCTTATAATCTTCCAGACGTATTTTTGCCACTGCTCTGAAAAAATAGGGTTCGGCCATATAAGGCTTTACCTTTATAACCTGATTGAAATATTGTATTGCAAGTATATAATCTTCGAAATAAAGCGCGTTGCGCCCTATATTCATTATTCTATCGGTGTTTAATTGTGCCTTTGATGTTGCAGAAAGCGAAAACAGCGAGATGGCGACAACGACACTTGTTATTATTGCTTTTATTTTTGTATATGACATTTGTGTTTTGAATATTGTGCGAAGATACGCAATTTGACTATAATACCCTGTTTTCTGCAGCAATATAAGTTTGATATTTTGTATTTATTAATTATCTTAGCCGATGATTTTATCGTCCGGCGGAGATACTTTGCAGGATGCATGGTGTTATTATGGTATCTCTTGAGGATGAACATGTTTAAGAGTATGGAAAATAAGAAAAGAGTTGTTGTTGTCGGGGGAGGTTTTGCCGGATTGAATCTGATAAAACGCCTGTCGCCCGAACTGTATCTGTCTCTTATACACATC
>JADIMW010000031.1 GCA_017694415.1 Candidatus Caccoplasma merdipullorum | reverse complement strand
CGTAACCGGCATAGAAGAGAGCACGGCAGAGACATCGTCGGTAAGTGCCGTAGTAACCGGCGACGCAGTTAAGATATACGGAGCAACGGCAGGCGAAACAATCGATGTTTACACGGTAAACGGCGTAATGGTAAGCAGTGCGGTAGCCGTAGAAGGCGAGAATGAAATATCAGTACCGGCCCAAGGCGTATTGATAGTAAAAGTAGGCGACGAAGTAGTAAAAGTAGTAAAATAAGATAGACCGGAGGGAATGAGCAGGAGCGGAAACTTCCGCTTCTGTTCGATACCCGGACAAACCTAAAAACTGAAAAAGGAGATGAAAAAATTAATGATGTTAGCCGTAATGGCAATAGCTTCGGCAGGCGTAGCAATGGCACAAAGCGGGACAGGCTTTCCCGAAGTACCTTCCGATCCTGCCGCAGTACCCATAGTAGAGAGTCTGGCGGCACTGTTCGGCATAGGCGGAGCATACGCGTTGCGCCTGTTGAAGAAAAAGAAGAACAACGATTAATTGCTAATCTGATAAGCTTATGTCAAAAAGGGGGTGGGGCAAACAGCTCATCCCCTTTTTGGCTTATTTTTAGTTCGTTTTGAAGTAAACGATATTTTGAGTATTGGGCATTTCCCTGTTATGCCGCTTGTCCGTAAGGCGCAAGTATAAATCCCCTCAGATTAAAATCTGTTTTTATTGTCGTAGGTAATCTCTGCGTCGGAACTCGGCGCAGATAGCTGCGGTGGCGGCGGCAACGTTAAGCGACTCGACACATCCCTGTCCCTCTCCTTTGAAGGACGGCAACGTTATCCGTCTTGTAACGACTGCTTCGGTTTTTGTAGAGATGCCTTTCCCTTCATTCCCCATTACTATAACCGCATCGTTTGCAAGTTCCGTTTCGTAAATGTTTTCGCCGTCTAAAAAAGTCCCGAACACAGGTTTGCCTGTCTCAATTATCATTTTTTGTAAATCCCCGTAGAGTACGGCAACTCTTGCCGCAGCACCCATTGAGGCTTGTATGCTTTTTGGATTATAAATATCTGCACATCCGGCAGAACATAATACAGTATCTATTCCGAACCAGTCGGCTGTCCTTACAATTGTGCCTAAATTACCGGGGTCCTGTACTCCGTCGAGAGCAATCACGAGTTTCCCTTTTAGTTTTTCGGGCGAGTATTCGTGCCGGGGCATCTCGAACACGGCGACAACATCCTGTGGCGACTGCATCAGCGAAGCGCGTTCTATCTCTCCGCTCGATGCGGCAACCGTCTCGCCGGCCTTAATATCGGGATGTAAGGCAAGCCACTCTTCAGTAGCAGCCAACAGCCTGCAGTTCAGGTATGGAGCCATATCCTCGATTATTTTTCCCCCTTCGGCAAGAAAAAGACCTGTTGCACGCCTATCCTTTTTATTCTCCAACGAGCGGATAAGTTTTATCTTGGCTTTGCTAAGCATATCGAAACCTTTCGTATTTGTATTTTGCCGTTATTTGCAATAAGGCAAATAACATTTATGTTTTATACCTGTTCCCGACTATAAGCCTTTTTCTTTGGCTTCGTTCCATAAGGAATCCATTTCGTCGAGGCTGCTTTCCCTGAAACTCTTTTGTTGGCTGTTCAAAACTTCTTCGATATAGTTGAAGCGGCGTATGAATTTCTGGTTTGTCCTTTCGAGAGCATTCTCCGGATTGATTTTATACAGGCGTCCGGCATTTATAAGCGAGAATATCAAATCGCCGAACTCTCCCTCCATTCTCTCCCTGTCGCCGTTCTCCACTTCGGCCTCAAACTCGCTCAACTCTTCGTGTACTTTATTCCATACGTCGGTACGTTTATCCCAGTCGAAGCCTACGTTGCGCGCCTTATCCTGTATGCGGTATGCCTTTACCAATGCCGGCAGGGCTTTGGGAACTCCGGCAAGAACGGTTTTGTTCCCTCCGCGTTCTTTCAGTTTCAGTTCCTCCCAGCTCTTCTCTACAGATGACGGCGAGTCTGCCTGTGCAGTTCCGAATACATGCGGATGCCTGTATATTAATTTCTCACATATCGAGTTGCATACATCGGCAATGTCGAAAACCTCTTTTTCCGAGCCTATTTTGGCGTAAAAAACTATATGCAGCAGCAAGTCGCCGAGTTCCTTTTTTATATCCGTGTCGTTGCCGTTTGTTATGGCCTCGCACAATTCGTACGTCTCCTCTATGGTGTTGGCGCGCAAACTTTCGTTAGTCTGTTTTTTGTCCCACGGACACTTTTCGCGAAGTACATCCATTATGTCGAGCAATCTCCCGAAAGCCTTCAACTGCTCCTCTCTATTCGGTTTCGTCATATTGTTTCTTGTAACGGTTTAATGCTTTAATTAAAAATTCGAGGTATTCCGTTGCGCTGTTGCTGTAACCCAATGCGCCGGACAAGGGTTCTCCGTACGGCGATAGTATTATTTGGTACGGTATGGCGCTGCTCCCGAACCGTTCCTGTTGTAATGCCGACCAGAGTTCCCCGTAGGTTTTTATGCGGACGGTTTTCCCCCCTTTACTTACCAGCCTGCTTTTAGGAAGTTCCTCTTTGCTGTCGGTCTTTAGCGTGATGATTGCGAACTCGTTGTTCAGTACCGTTCGGATAGGGGTAAAATTCCACAACATCGATTCCATAAGACGGCTTTCAGCATCGCCTACCGATGAAAATGTCAGCAGCACGGGGCGTTCGTGGGAGTATGCATAAGCCATTCCCTCTTCATAGTCGTTGAACAGGTTGTCCTTATAGTTGTCGTACACCGAAAACTCCTGAGTGTAGGAAGGCGGGATAATCAGATTGATTATGCTTAAAGGTGCGCCCCACAATCCGGGGAGCATATACAGGCAGAAACTGAACGAGACAATTGCCGCAACAAGGCGTTTTACAGTTATTTTAGGAGAAGAACTCTCCCAGTCGCGGAAAAAGCTGAAAGTCCCCAGTAAATATATGCCGAGTACAGCATAAATACTTATCCAGATTGCGATGAATATGTCGCGTCCTATTATGTTGAATCCGTACGAAAGGTCGATGTCCGACAAAAACGTTATGGAATACGACAATATGAAGAATCCCACGATTCTGTTAAGAGAAGTAAGCCGGGCTTTCGATTCGAGAGTTGCAGTATTCCAGTTGCATATAAGGCATAATATAGTCGTTACCGATACGTATGCCCCTATAAATCCGGTAAATAGAATCAGCGGGCCCGTTATCGGCTCGAACGATGCGCTCTCTTTAAGAATCTGACCGATGAACCTACCCGTACTCGACAAGACAAGAATAAGCACGGTAGTCCCGAGAAACAAAAGCCTAACAGTAGCCGGAGCCTTATCGGGAAGTTTAACCCCTTTTACCCCGAACAGATATGCAGCAAGAGCAAGAAATATCAGAAACATTGCCATATTGAAATATATGTTTCCGTTTATCTCGCTGAAAAAGTCGTATCCCAGAATTTGAGTTATAAGCAATCCCGCAAACGGGAAAATAACAGAAATGCTCAAGTCGTACGAAAATATTTTTATCAGCAGCCGCTTCCGCGAGGTCCTCACTTTGCGGAAGCTATAAATGGTCATTAAGATAATAGGCCAAAGGCTCGGAAAACAAAGAGCCAGAAGACCGTTGCTGAATCCCCTTTTAAGCAGGTCGAAAGCCGTTGCGGTTTTAGGTTGTTCGGTTTCCCCTATTTGTTGTATTATGTCTTTAGCCGATTTCCAATATATAACCTCTTCCCTGACATTCTGTCTCGATTCCGGAGAGTCTTCACTCGCCGTTTTATATAACGATTCATTTACGTCGCCCTTACCCGGAATGTTTATATTGAATCTGTGTCTCGTAGGCGGAGTACAAGTTTTTCGGTTTGAAGCCTGATAAACTATATATCCCGATATATTTATAGGGTGCGAGACAATCTCTATCGGCATGGCGAGAGCAGCCTTCCTTTGATAACTTTTCAATAACAGTTCAAACAGCGTATCGTAATTCTCCCTGTATGGAATAATTTCATAAAGCGGCCCGTTGATTTTTATCCCCGTACCCTCCTCAATAACGACCCTCGTAGGACGTGGCCCCCCTTCCGGAAGTTGCAAGCCATACACCTCCCAACCTTCAGCTATATCGGCAGAAAATACAAGTTCAGCCCTGTTGCCTCCCGTTTCCGAAAATTTTACGCTCCACGAAACCGGAGTAGAGTCCATTGTCGGAATATTCAAGGCCGCCAATAAACAAAAGACAAGAATATGTAAATATCTATACATGTCCGTTTCCAATAAGAAGTCTATAATCTTTTGTTTGACAAAGATAGTGCAAACGAGAGCAGAAAAAACAAGCTTGCTTGATTTTTTATGCCGAGTGCAGCAAATCTTCGCTGCCCTGCAGCAAAGTCCCCTTTCCTTTTTTTTACGATACAAGCAGCGGTAGCATATAAAAGTAGCACTGTACGATACAACTTAAAGCTTTTCGTCCGTTAAACTTTGGATTCGATATGTCCGCTATATGGTGTTGCCCCGGATTATAGCTTTAGCGTCGCGTATGTTATTATATGTTTCATTTTTTACTGTTATGGAAAAATGTTGTAACTTCGCCTCTTCGAGGCGGTGTTGTTTTATGTAACCGACGATACTCGCAAATAAAAGTTCTTATATGTCGGGAATTGTGATGGCAGCCGAAGAGGCTAAACGATTGAAAGAGATGCTGACCGATTGTCGGTTTGCAGTAATAGTTGCCCATGTAGGGCCCGACGGAGATGCCGTAGGCTCGTCTGTTGCACTTTGGCATATACTCTCAGACATGGGGAAAGAGGCGTGTGTAATGCTGCCGGACTCTATCCCCGCGACCCTTTCCTTTCTCGAAGGGACAGAGCAGATACGGGTATTCACCGAAAACCGCGAAGCGAACATTGCGTTGCTCAACCGAGCCGATTTGATAGTGTGCCTCGACTTTAACGACAGCAAGAGAACCGACTACATGCAGGAGGCATTGCTTGCAGCTCCGGCACGTAAAGTAATGATCGACCATCATCTATATCCGCAGCCGTTTTGCGAGTTGATAATATCGCATCCCGAAATATCCTCCACGTCGTTGCTCTTGTACAAAGTGCTGGTACAATTGGGCTGGCGGGACAAAATAGAAAAACGGGCAGCTTCAGCAATATATATGGGGATGATGACCGATACGGGAAATTTCTCGTACAATTCAAACGACCCCGCCATATATACGGCCATATCCGATTTGCTTACTGAAGGAATAGACAAGGACTATATCTATACAAAAGCATGCAATACGTTCTCGGCCGACAGGTTGCGTTTATGTGCGTATGCCATATACGAAAAAATGGAGTTGTTTCCCGGAGGAGCGGCACTGATCTCGCTTTCGCGCAAGGAACTCAACACATACCATTATGTAAAAGGCGATACCGAAGGTTTGGTAAACGAGCCTTTGGCTATCGACGGGATAAAGGTTTCGGCATTTTTGCGTGAAGAGACGGATATGATAAAGGTCTCCCTGAGGTCGAAAGGCGATTTTGCCGTAAATGTAATAGCATCGGAGCATTTCGGAGGCGGAGGGCACAAGAACGCTGCCGGAGGCGAATTTTTCGGCACACTGGAAGAAGCGTGCAAGAAGTTCAGGGAAGTTATATCGTTATACCTCGATGCCGACAAGAGGGGAGGGGATAAGAGATAAAAGAGAAACATGAAAACGCTATTTTTATAACTCTTCGTAAAGAAGACAAATTAAAATCCGGATATGAACCATAAAGTAAAAATATTCATCTTTAATACAGTTCTGGCTCTTTTGGCAGTTGTTTTTTCGGGATGCGGAAAAACGCAGACGTATGCCGAGATGCTGAAGCAGGAGAGCGAATCTATCGACAAGTTCCTCAGTTACGGAGGACGTTTTACGGCACCGATACCAAGTAACGTCGATGAAATACTGGCAACCGGCGACCGCCTCCATGTATCGAATACAGTCCCGTTCTACGAACTCTCCAACGGCGTTTACATGCAGCCGGTAAACAAGGGAAACGGTACGAAGATAACCACCACATCTCCCAACAACAAGGTAGCGTTCAGGTTTCTCCGTATAAATCTCAACACATGGGCGTCGAATCCGTATGAGATAGAGATGTTCTCAAATACCAACGGCGGTGTAGGAAACTATTATTACAGCGATATTAAAGATTACTATTTCTTTTACGACCCTGTATATACCGCATCGTCGTCGCAGTATTACACATACGGAATGGGAATAGAGTATCCTTTGGCATACCTTACCGACGAATCGGCGTGTTATTTGGTAATCCCTTCGCAAATGGGATTTTCCGACGGCGTATCGTCCGTAGTGCCGTACCTCTATTATGTAGAATATTATATAATATCCAAATAACCATTAAATCAGCATATAAATGTCATTGATAAAATCAATTTCGGGTATAAGGGGAACAATCGGCGGCAAGGCCGGCGATGGCTTGTCTCCGCTTGATGTTGTAAAATTTGCGTCGGCCTATGCGACGTTTATAAGACGGACAACCACATCGGACAGTAACAAGATTGTTGTGGGTCGCGATGCCCGTATCTCAGGCGATATGGTGTATTCCTGCGTAGCAGGAGCATTGACCGGTATGGGGTTCGATGTAGTGAATATAGGTCTGGCGACAACTCCGACGACCGAAATGGCTGTTGTTTGGGAAGGTGCCTGCGGCGGGATAATAATTACGGCAAGCCACAACCCCAAGCAGTGGAATGCACTTAAACTGTTGAATGAAAAAGGAGAGTTTTTAAGTGCGGCCGACGGAAAAGAAGTTCTCGACATAGCTGCCCGTGAAGATTTCGAATATGCCGAGGTCGATAATCTGGGACATGAAACAGAGTCGGAAGACTATACCAAAAAGCATATCAATGCCGTACTCGACCTTCCGTTGGTAGATGTAAAGGCCATACGAGAGGCAGGCTTTACCGTTGCCGTCGATTGTGTAAACTCCGTAGGCGGCATAGCAATACCGCAGTTGCTCGATGCTTTGTGGGTAAAGCGGGTGGAGAAACTGTATTGCACCCCCGACGGTAAATTCCCGCATAATCCCGAGCCCCTGCCGCAACACCTTACGGCAATATCCGACTTTATGAGAAAAGGAGGCGTAGATGTGGGATTTGTCGTAGATCCCGATGTCGATCGTCTTGCCATAATATGCGAGAACGGCGACATGTTCGGCGAAGAATATACCCTCGTTGCATGCGCCGATTATGTTTTGCGTTATACACCCGGAAATACGGTTTCGAATCTTAGTTCATCGCGTGCGCTTCGCGACGTTACCCGTTCATACGGCGAAGAATACTATTCCGCCGCGGTAGGCGAGGTAAACGTAGTTGCCAAGATGAAAGAGGTAAATGCCGTTATAGGCGGAGAAGGAAACGGCGGGGTAATATATCCCGAGTTGCATTACGGTCGCGATGCCCTCGTGGGAATCGCATTGTTTCTGACATATCTGGCAAAAAGCAAAAAGAAGGTATCGGAGTTGAGAGATTCATATCCCCAATATTACATGGCAAAAAAGAGAATGGAACTCGAACCCTCAATGGATACCGACAAGATATTTGCAACGGTAAAAGCGCATTATTCCGAATATCCGGTTTCGGACATAGACGGAATAAAGATTGATTTGCCCGACCGTTGGGTTCAGTTGCGCAAGTCGAATACCGAACCGATAGTCCGTATCTATTCCGAGGCCAAGACCATGAAAGATGCCGAAGCCATAGCCGACGAAGTAATAGAGATTATAAAGT
>JADIMW010000030.1 GCA_017694415.1 Candidatus Caccoplasma merdipullorum | reverse complement strand
CGCCTTTTTAGTATCTTTGACTTTATGTCGAAGACAGGATGCGGCTCGGCATAGTCAAATTCGAAAACTTCGTTTTCTATTTGTCTCTGCGCTCGCCTTTCACTATCTTTGCAAAACAGCAGGACGGTTTGTCGCTGACAATTTATTGTCAGAGGAAAGTCCGGGCAACACAGGGCACCATACTTCTTAACGGGAAGCTATCCGCAAGGGTAGAGTAGCGTAACAGAAAATAACCGCCGTCTCCGGACGGTAAGGGTGAAAATGCGAGGTAAGAGCTCACGTACAGTTGCGGCGACACGGCTGTAGTACGCCTTATGGGTTGTAAGGTTATGTATACCGGCGTTATCAGGACTGCCCGTCCGATGCCGGGGGGTAAACCGCTAGATCTTTATGGCAACATAAAGGCCAGATAAATGACAAACATCCGCTAACGCGGACACAGAACCCGGCTTACAGGCCTGCTGTTTTTTTAGTATATGAGTCTGAAAAAGAATATAAAACGCGGCAGGATATTTTTTATCGGGAATATCCTCAGGACTCCGGAACGCGAGCTTACCGGAGCATGGCGTGCATTGAGGAATTTTGTCCGTGTGGTACGCATAACAGCCAAGCGTTTTCTCGATGATGAACTTCAACTGCGAGCATCGGCATTAACTTACAGCACTCTTCTTGCCATAGTCCCGCTACTTGCCCTTTTGATAGCTATAGCCGGCGGTTTCGGTTTTGAGAATATCATAGAGAGCCAATTGTTCTCGTATTTCCCGGCTCAACGCGAGGTGTTGTCCGATGCCATGGTTTTCGTATCGAACTATCTTAAACAGGCACAATCGGGAGTCCTTCTCGGTATAGGCATAATTTTCCTGCTTTGGACGGTAATAAGCCTTATGTCGAATATCGAAAACACGATGAACCGGATATGGCAGGCCAAAGAAAGGTCGTTGTACCGAAAGATAAACGACTATACTTCGCTCTTTATAATACTGCCCGTATTCATGATATTGTCGGGAGGAACATCGGTATTTATGAGTACGTTCTTGTCCGACGGGGAAAAATCCCTGCCGATACTGACGCCACTTATATACAACTTGCTCGAATTTACCCCATACCTATCTACCATAATTCTGTTTACCGTAGCATATACACTGATACCCAACACAAGGGTCAAGTTCAAATATGCATTGATTGCCGGAATAGTATGCGGTATCGCCTTTCAGATATTCCAATACATTTATATAAACGGACAGATATGGGTTTCGCGCTATAATGCCATATACGGAAGTTTCGCCTTTTTACCATTGTTACTCCTGTGGTTGCAACTGTCATGGCTGATATTTCTTTTCGGAGTCCTTCTTTCGTTTTCGATGCAAAATCTCGATTATGATAACGAGGAAGATATGCGTAACATAAGCCGTCAGTATAAAGACTTCCTGATAGTATTGATTACCTCCATAATAGTACAGCGTTTCGACAAACGGTATGCCCCGCTTACCAAGATGCGAATATCAAAATATTATTCCATACCGTTAAGACTTACTTCGCAGATAATACATCTGTTGCTCAAAGCCGGCATAATCATTGAAGTTGTAAGCGGCGACGAACGTATCCCTGCATATCAACCGGCTTTCGACATAAACAAGCTCTCCGTGGGCATGTTGCTTAATCGCGTCGATAATGTAGGGTCGGGCGAAAAAGCCTTCCGTGTCAATCGTAATTCACGATACAGAAGACAATGGGATGCAATTGTAAATGCCAGAAAAGAGATGTATAAAATCTCTTCCGACTTACTGATAAAAGACCTCGAAATAGAAAATTTAAAATCGAAATGTTAATATGAAAAAGAATATAATCTCCACAAGCAAAGCCCCGTCGGCTATCGGGCCATACAGTCAGGCAATAGAAGCCGGAGGATTCCTTTTCATATCGGGACAATTGGGAATAGACCCGGAAACATCCGAATTCGTAGAAGGAGGAATAAAAGAACAAACGGAACAGGTACTTAAAAACATCCGCAACATATTGCAGCATGCAGGTTATTTCCTCGACAATGTAATAAAAACGACCGTTTTCATGCAGGATATATCCATGTTCGCCGACATGAACGAAGCGTATTCCCGATACTTCACCAAAGAGTGTCCCGCCCGTTCGGCAATAGCCGTAAAAGGTTTGCCGAAAAACGCGCTTGTAGAAATAGAAGTAATAGCAGCGAAGTAAACTGCGTCCGTATAAAAACGGCACAACGGCATATCGGCAGCCGCCTAAAAGAAAGCCTCCAATAAATCGGCAACGACAAACGTACTGCCGCCGACATATATCATATCTCCCGGCATAAATGCATTGCGCGCAGCTTCGTATGCTTCTTTTACAGAGGCATACCTATTGCCGCGAAGCCCGTGAGCAAGCCCCATTTCCATTATCCGTCCCGACGGAAGAGCTCGCGGGATAGAGGGTTGCGTAAAGTAATAGCGGGCATCGGAGGGTAGGAGAGAAAGGACTCCGTCGGTATCCTTGTCGTTTACCATCCCGAAAACAATATGCAGAGTATTGTATTGTTCATTTTTAAGTTGCTCGGCAACATATTTAATTCCACCTACGTTATGTCCGGTATCGCAAACAGTTTTCGGGTTGTTGCAAACCGTTTCCCAACGGCCTCTTAATCCCGTACGCGAAGTAACATTTAGAAAACCGTCGGCAACCGAATGTCGGTCTATCGCAATACCTATGTTTTTCAGTACCTCTATGGCTTTTAAAATAGTTACGGCATTTTTCAACTGATATGAGCCTCCGAGTTCATATTCTATGTTCCCGAAAAGGACAGTATTCAATCTCCACCTGCCGTTATCGAGATGTTCCGATGACAATACCGGATTTTCACTGTCGGCAAATGCTATGGGAGCATTAACTTCTTTTGCCCTGTTTGCAAACACCTCCCTTACGCTTCCGTCCGATTCCCCTATTACAACAGGCACACAAGGCTTTATTATACCGGCCTTTTCAAATGCTATCTTCTCTACCGTATCGCCAAGCAAAGCCGTATGTTCAAGACTTATATTGGTTATTACCGACAATATGGGGGTTATTATATTAGTGCTGTCGAGCCTGCCGCCGAGACCTGTCTCTATAACTGCTATATCTACTCCGGCTTCAGCAAAATAATCGAAAGCCATTTCGGTAGTCCATTCGAAAAAAGAAGGAGAGAGATCTTTAACCTTATCCATTAACCTTTCGGTAAAAGCGACAACTCTTTCTTCCGGAATCATTTCGCCATCGACACGGATTCTTTCTCTGAAATCCTTAAGGTGAGGAGAGGTATATAATCCTGTTTTCAAACCCGAACTTTGCAATACCGATGCCAAAGTATGCGATACCGACCCTTTTCCGTTGCTCCCGGCAACGTGGATTGTAAGATACCTGTTATGCGGATTGCTGCACAGATTGTCCAAAGCCTCGATATTTTGCAATCCGGGTTTATATGCCGCGCTTCCGGTTTTGTGATACAGCGGAAGGCTTGAAAACAAGAAATTTATTGTCTCCTCATAAGTCATAATGCAATCAATAAAGAATCAATCCGGATATACCGGCAAGAATAATTATAAGAATAGGGTGCAATTTCGCATAACGCACCAATACGAAAGACGCTACGCAAATGGCGACACTTATGGTATAATCAGGAAAATTCTCCTTGTTCATAAGCAGAAGAGCCGCAGAACCGATAAGCCCCACCACAATAGGGCGCAAAGCGTTGAATATGGCTTTCACGTATATATTCTCCCTGTTGCGAAGCAAATATCTGCCTACAAGCAAGACAAGTATAAAAGAAGGGATACAGACTGCCACAGTAGCCAGGGCCGACCCCCATATGTTCCCGGTTACCTTATATCCTATATATGTGGCGCTGTTAATGCCGATAGGTCCGGGCGACATCTGCGATATTGCGACAATATCGGTAAATTCCTGTAAAGTCAGCCATGGCGCCGTCTCCCCGATATGAATCATATCTACGGCCTCGTGTTGAATCAGCGAAAGCATGGCATATCCGCCTCCGAATCCGAAAAGGCCGATTTTCAAATAAGCCAACAGCAAATTAATATATACCATATTCAATCGACCTTTTTAATTCTGTTTCGTTTAACATGACAATAAAGAATCCCGCCGAAAATAGCCATAAGGACAAATACCACGGGCGAGAGTCCGGCATAAGTAATCAAGCAGGCAACAGCAACAGGAATCCATACCGTCTTAACCGTTATCTTGGCAGCCTTGGCAGTAGAGAATGTCGGAGCTATTATCAGAGCTACAACAGCAGGACGTATTCCTTTGAATATCCTCTCCACAACAGGATTGTCATATACCTTTATAAAAAATATGGCAATTAGCAGAATAATGATAAACGACGGAAGGATAGTACCCAGTGCAGCAACGACACTGCCTCTGCGTCCATAAACCTTATTCCCGACAAGAATAGATATGTTTACGGCAAGTATTCCCGGAAGCGATTGAGCTATTGCAAGATTGTCAAGAAACTCCTCACGGTCAATCCAACGTTTTTTATCTACAAGTTCTTTCTCCATAAGAGCGACCATGGCCCATCCTCCGCCGAATGTAAAAGCTCCGATATTGAAAAATGTACGGAAAAGTTGCAAAAGGATTTTCATATTTACACCAGCATCTAAAAAACAACCGCGAAGTTAAAACAATTTGGCCTTATAATATAACAAGAACAAGTAAAAATAGGTTACAGTCGGACTGATGAAATACATATATTGCAGAATAACAAAAAGGGCGCAAAAAAAGAGTTTCTAAACAACCTTTGTGTTAGAAACTCTTTTTCGAGGTACCTAGCAGATTCGAACTGCTGTATACGGTTTTGCAGACCGGTGCCTAACCTCTCGGCCAAGGTACCAAACATTTCATTCCGCTTATCCAACCCCCCCTGTTACCCTAAGGCGATGCAAAGATAATACAATATCCGACATTTAAAAAATTTTCAATATAAAAATCCCGTACAATTTTACAGTTACATCATAATACAAAGACACACAACAGGTTTAACGTTGCAATCCAAGCCGTACTACTTTATGTCTATGTAAAATATCGGTTGTTGTCTCACACTGTCGAGCGGTTTGACGATAAACTTTGTACGTGAAAAATTTATAGACTCAAGTTTTATACATCTTATTGAACTGTTGTACATCGTCCTATAATAAATCATCCTGTTGGTCATGTCGGTAGCCGAAGTCCACTGAGTCGCACTCGGCATCGGGGTCGGAGTTTGGTTACGTGAAAATTCAATACCCGTTGGTATATCGAAGTTGTTTAGTATCTGGAAACTCGCAAGAACAGCTCCCAAAGCATTGTCAGGTCGGGAAACCGAAGTCTGATAAAACGCAGCACGGACAAAACGAGAAGGAGGTGTTACATCGCCCGGCAAACCCAAAAAACCGCTTCCTGCACCGAAAGGAGCAAGAGATATTTCCCCAAGTTTATCCGCCGGGGCACTGCCCGGAGAAAGATTCACATAATTATTCAGATTTGTTATTTGCCAATCGAAACCGGGAGAATTAGTCAATACACCAAGCTCATTATCATAAAAACAGAGCTTACCGTCTATGATCTCCAACACAATCTGTTTCCCTGTGGCATCAGCAAAACGCCAATGTACAGTAGATGCGGCACTGTCCAAACCGACTATACGGACAGACCCTATTCCGGATTTCACTTCCTCCACGCTGCCAAAATTGCCCAATACCCACGAAACAAGTTGCAAGTCGGATATGGTAGAAGATTTTTGCCCGGGGTCATAAGCCTCATATTCCCCATAATTGGGGAAGTAAAAAAGCCCGGCCGACAAACCGGCTTCATTTAGACCTTCGGCAACAAACTCTTTCTGTTCCACGGCAAACCCCACATACCCGTATCGAGAAGTGAAAACCATACCGTCCGTACTTCCGCCCGGAATATAAGACTGCTGCGTATATCCGCGCGGCACAACTACATAACAACTGTTAAGAAAACTTCCTCCCCATTCAATAGTACGTGCTACGACATGCGAACCGTCTTTTGCATTAAACGTTATGCCTGTACACGGAAAGGCCGGAATTGCAACCGTCATACAATAAAGGAAAAAGAATATACGGACAAATAAAGTTTTAATCATGGTATAATCATTTATTAAACTACAAATAAGATATATAATTTGTTTTCGGAATAAAGATACAATATTAACCCAAACGACAAAAGAAAAGATACATAACATATAACCTTATATCGTACAATGCCGTCAATGTAAACAAGAAAGCCGCAAGAAACCTATACAATCAGAATTTCAATTAAAAGCGCACGAATAAAAAAGCAAGTCCAAACGTACAGTCGCATTGAAGATATATACCTGAAATAAGTATAGATATAAGATTTGTGCCTATAACAGAATCGCAACGAACAAGTGTCTTATATGTTGAGGCAACGTTAAACAAAATAAAAAGTCCGGCAAAAATTTGGACAATTGAAATAATTGCCGTAAATTTGCACTCGCAAAAGAGAAATATTGCGGGGTGGAGCAGTGGTAGCTCGTTGGGCTCATAACCCAAAGGTCGTCGGTTCGAGTCCGGCCTCCGCTACAAAGAGGACATCTGAACAAATCAGGTGTCCTTATTTTTTATCAACAAAAGAAAGAAATCGGCAGACAAGGGACAACGAAAAAATCTGAGGAGTAAAATTCGATAAGGCCATATCTGAGGGAAGAACAAAATTGCAACAAATTATTAAGGGCTGAAATTGTCCCTGCTTACAGAACAGGCTAATTCGCTGAAAAACATTCGTCCGCAACAACCTCATAACGGCAAACCAAACAGTTATTGATTAAAAAAGGGCATATTAAATAAACGGGTATATTCCATATAAAAGAAACTTACACAAAAAAGACAAACGAATTTGCCGGGAACTTCAAATTCAGCGGTTTAAAAGAAGATAAATACCATAAAACCCCGACATGTAAATCTTTGTTTATCATTATGCGGTCTGTCGATAAAAGCAAATATGCAGCATGAATAACATTGTGTTATGGCGAATCAGATAAATTTGTCTTTACAAATAGAGATTTATTATTAATTTTGTTACTTGTACGGTTTTCCGGACAACGAACAGAGTTCAACAGGAAAGCGTATCAAAAACGAACCACAATTATTAATAATTTAAACTTTAAAGATTATGGACTTTTTGACAAACGAAAAACTGACGATAATTGGAGCTGCCGGAATGATAGGTTCCAATATGGCGCAAACGGCATTGATGATGAAACTGACTCCTAATATCTGCCTTTACGACCCGTATGCTCCCGCTCTCGAAGGAGTAGCCGAGGAGATGTACCATTGTGCATTCGAAGGAGTTAATTTGACATACACATCCGATATAGCAGAAGCTCTGACCGGAGCATCGTATGTAGTCTCATCGGGAGGCGCAGCCCGCAAAGCCGGCATGACCCGCGAAGACCTGCTTAAGGGAAATGCCGAAATAGCAGTACAACTCGGAAAAGACATAAAACAATATGCACCAAATGTAAAACATGTTGTCGTAGTGTTTAATCCTGCCGACATAACAGGTCTTATAGTAATGTTGTATGCCGGTATAAAACCGTCTCAAATCTCCACACTGGCAGCACTCGACAGCACGAGGTTGCAAAACGAACTCTCAAAGTACTTTGCCGTACCCACATCGCAAATCAGTAACTGCCGCACATACGGAGGACACGGCGAACAAATGGCCGTATTCGCATCCACCGCTACCGTAAACGGCAAGTCCCTGTCATCATATATCGGAACAGATGCACTGCCCGAGAACGAATGGGAAGCCATCAAACAGCGAGTAATACAGGGAGGTAAGCATATTATCGATTTACGAGGCCGTTCATCATTCCAAAGCCCGGCATACATGTCTATAAAAATGATTGCAGCAGCCATGGGCGAAAAACCCTTTACATGGCCTGTAGGAGCATTCGTAACGGAAGGCAAATTCAAAAATATCCTTATGGCTATGGAAACCACGGTAAACGCCGACGGTGTAAGTTACAAATACCCCGAAGGAACCGCAGAAGAGAAAGCCGAACTGGAAAACAGCTACAAACACTTGTGCGATTTAAGAGATGAAGTTATAGCAATGGGTATTATTCCGTCTCTTGACAAATGGGGCGAACTGAACGCAAACATCGGTTAATGGACGGAATAATTCACGACAAGGAACACAACCGTTTCTATACGTTACGCGACGGATATGAAGCGTATGTCGAATATACCGTAGAGGTCGGTTCTTTGAACATAATTCACACCGTTGTCCCCAAGCCCATATCGGGAAAGGGGATAGCGGCCGAATTAGTTTCGGCAGCATACAAATACGCCGACGCTTCGGGGCTTGCGCGAAAAGCCGAATGTTCGTATGCCGCAGCATGGTTGAAACGCAACAGCTAACCGTTTATAAATGTATCGGATTATCGAATCTCGAAAATAAAAGACAACAGATGCATAATCCAGAATCGCGCTTAAAAAAAAACGGTTATACTGATATTGTATCTGCTTGCCAGCATACCCGTATCCGGCAGCGACAATAATATAGACGGAGCATCCCGTAACTGTTATGGATACAGGATATATACCGGAAATCTCGACAACCGTACCGCCGACGTCCAACAAGGCATATACGATTACTTGCCTAAACTGCTGGACAAATTTTCAATTACAGAAAGCGAATATATCAGTATCACGACAACAACGGTATCCGACTTATCCGAAGCAGACAGATCAATATTAAAACAACTCAGAGAATCATTGCCCAAACCGTCGAGTTCGATTCTGTTGCAAAAAGTAATATCGCTCGACGATATTACAACATACGTGGATAACAAATACGGCGGAACAATAGGCGGTTTCGTATCGATAGCAGGAGATGTAAAGTCGCTCCGAAACATGTACCAGATTTATTGAGGATTGCGGCTCGATTATTCCGGAAGCGAATTTAAGGAAAACGGGGCAGGGTATGCCGTAATACGGTTTTACTCTGGACATACAGACAATCTTGAAATTCCGTAAAGCCCGGCAATGGGCGGAGCTATTACCGATCCCGAACCATTCGGCGGAGGCGGGTTTACAACATCGACTCTCGGATACGGAGGATTTCCGGAATTCAAGTTCGACGGATATTATCCGCCTAAAGAAGGCGCGGAACTATATGTCGCGACGCCGTCCGGCAATATGATATTACGTTCGGTATATACAGACGGAGCATGGCATACATACGAGGGGGGAAGAGGCAGTATCAACTGTTCGCGACACGGACGGACAATCGGTTATACATCACACAAAACAATCGGCGTATCTCATATACAAAGGAGAGACGTTACAAGTAAGAGGTGAAACCGACGAAGAAGTACACCTTTTCACATCCGACAAAAACGTTGCCTAACGAGTCGGTATGGAACAATACGAAAAAGGCATTTACAGGATAATAGTAAAAAAGGAAAGACAATACAAATATCCGAATAAACCGATGCAAGAGACCGACATAAAACATTCGTTCGCCCCGATAATAACGAAAAATGCCTCCATATTGATACTCGGCTCAATACCGGGAGATAAATCCATTGCCGAAAACGAATATTATGCACATCCACGCAACAGGTTCTGGAATCTGCTTGCAAGACTTACAGGCAACGAACCTGCGGATAAATATACGGAAAAGATAAAGATACTGACAGAAAACGGCATATCATTATGGGATGTGGCCGGAAGAGCTGTCAGAAAAGGAAGTATGGACAGTTCCATAAAAGAATACGCCGTAAACGACATCGACGGATTATTGACCGGGAATCCATCAATAAAAATTGTAATATTCAACGGGAAAACAGCAGAGCGGTTCTACGACAGCAACTTTTCGAGAAGAAGCAATATCGAATACAGGACAATGCCGAGTACAAGTCCGGCAAATGCAGCATACAACATGGAACGGCTGGCAGACAAATGGAAAATAATAACACAATATACAAAACCGGCCAAATAACCGGGCATAAAGGATGATAAAGCAAAAAGAGATAATATTGAGAGGCAAGAAACGGGGTTTTCATCTGATAACCGACGAAATAATATCGCAGTTGCCCGAATTACCCGAATACGGTCTTTTGCACCTGTTTATCAAGCACACATCGGCAGCTCTCACCATAAATGAAAATGCCGACCCTGACGTGCGGTACGACATGGAAAACATTTTCAACAAAATGATACCCGACGGTGCAGCATACTATACGCACCGTTTGGAAGGGAAGGACGACATGCCGGCTCATGCCAAATCGACGATGATAGGAGCAAGCATAACGATACCAATCACAAACAGACGGCTGAATATGGGAGTCTGGCAAGGAATATATCTGTGCGAATTTCGGGATTACCCGTCGAGCAGACACATAATAGCTACAATAACGGGAGAATGACAATACGCCACACATTCCACATTCCGTTACACACAACAGGTTCATAAATACAAGATACAAACATGCGGTAAAAATCCCGGCAGTAAATAAAATGCCGTCGGCATATGCTTTTGCATGTGCAGGAAAAGAAGTAACTTGCACAAGTTTTAAAAATTCGCTATTACAAATATGAAGAAGTTAAACAATCCATGGGCGAAACTCCCCGGATATTTTTGTTTCGGATGTGCACCCGACAATAAAGCCGGAGTAAGAATGAAATTTTTTTCAGACGGCAACGATGTAATATCGGTATGGAGTCCCGAACAACAATTCCAAGGGTGGATAGATACGCTTCACGGAGGAATTCAGTCGGTACTCGTAGATGAAATCTGCGCATGGGTGGTAATGCTCAACTATAACACTACCGGTGTTACATCGAAAATGGAAATGCGCTTCATGAAACCCATTTCCACAAAAGAGCCCTACCTTATAATAAGGGCAACGGTAAAAGAGAAAAGGCGCAATCTTGTAACCGTGGATGCAACAATAACCGATACAAAAGGGAACACATGTGCAAAAGGGGAGTGTCTCTATTTTACGTTCCCGCCCGAACACGGAATGGCCGAAAACGTACCATACGAAGGAGAAGAGATTACAATGGATGAAATCCTGTCAGAATACAAGAAATGAACGATACGAAAAGACACATTACACTGATAAAAACAGTGTTGCTGGCACTGTTGATACACATCCCGGCAAGCTATGGAACAGGTGTCATATCGCCATACACCAAATCCCTTATATCCGAAATAAAGGAAAGGAATACAGCCGACACCCTTTCGTTAAAATCTTCACGATGCGACGAAAGACTTAACTGCTACATACTTCTCGAAAATGAAGAGGCAGTGGAAAACCTCGTTTCCGAAGGAATAGAAATAAACAGCATATCGGGAAACATAGCAACAGCCTCGATACCTGTTTGCCAAATAGAAGAAGCAGTAAACATACAAGGAGTTAAAAGGGTAGAAAGCGGAGCTCCCGTATCACTGTCGCTCGACATAGCCAGAGCCGAAACAGGAGCAGATGCCGTACAATCAGGGACAGGAATAGACATGGGCTACGACGGAAGCGGAGTAATAATAGGATTAGTCGATTCGGGACTGGAGTATGACCATATAAACTTTTACGACAACAACGGAAATCTGCGCATAAAGCGGATATGGCAGCAGGGCGACAATACAGGCACACCGCCCGACGGCTTTTCATACGGCAGCGAATATACCACACAAAGCGAAATAGAAGGGATAAAATACGACACCCCCACCGGTACACATGCCACACACGTGGCAGGCATTGCCGCCGGAGGGTACAGGGGTTCGGACTTTTACGGAATTGCACCCAATGCCGATATAGTATATGTAAAATTCGGCGACAACCAAACATCGGTAACGGATGCAATAAGCTATATCTATTCATACGCCGAGAGTGTAGGGAAGCCTGCAGTAATAAACCTCAGCATATCGTCATTCGTCGGATCGAGAGACGGCTCATCGTTTTTTGACCGTGTAGCAGACGAATTACAAGGGAGCGGACACCTTATGGTTGGAGCGGCAAGCAACTACGGAAGCCGCAAAATGCACATGTCCGGAAGTTTCGCATCCCCTACCGATACAGTAAAAAGTTTCATGAACGGGAAATACACCCTCTCGAATACCGACTATATAGAAGCATATGGAGACAAGAACTCATATCTGAACGTAAAAGTCTCGTTATACGACCTTGCAAACGATAAAGAGATAAAAGCATCTCCCGTAATATCGACTCTGCGCTATTCCGAATACGCACTGACACTTACCGAGGGAATAACAGGAGTAATAAACATATATACCGAAACGGACTATCTGTCGTCCCGGCCGCATGTATTTATCGAAAAAAAAATCAGCAACGTGAATCAGGGATACGCCATCGCGATAAAATTCTCCGGGGCATCGGGCAAAAGCGTACACGCATGGGGTTATCTCGATGACTTCTCATCAAACAACAAAACAGGCTGGAACGACGGGAACAACGCATATACAGTAAGCGAAATAGGGGGAACGGGCAAAAGAATCATAACGGCAGGAGCATACTGCACCAAATTGTTCAGTCAGGTTTCCCTTAACGACATATCGCCCTCATCGAGCCGCGGGCCGACACTGGACGGACGGACAAAACCAGATGTTACAGCCCCCGGCAATGTGGTCGTATCGTCATACTCCGATTCTCCCAATATAATAAACAGCAGCTATTATGCGCCATATCTGAGTGCGGGAGAAACTGTAACGGTAGATGGCCGGAAATATTATTACGGGGCAATGTCCGGAACATCCATGTCCGCACCCGTGGTAACCGGGGCAATGGCACTATGGTTACAAGCACGTCCGGAACTTACGCCGGAAGAAGCAAAGGAGATAATTGCAGAAACAGCGCGTGAGGATGAACATACGGGCGATACCGATATAACAGGCAACACATGGGGATATGGGAAAATAGACATTATCGAAGGAATAAAATCATGCTTGAGGCTAAACTCGGTGAAAGATGCATATTCCGACAACGCCGATAATATAAAACTCTATTATTCGAGACAAAGCGAAAGCCTCAAGCTCCTTTGTCTGAACGATTCGGACGAAACATCCCTATCCATATACAATATCTCGGGACAATCGGTATTTGAAAAGCAATATGGCAGGACAACTGCAGGAGAAGAATACTCTGAAACGCTCTCCTCATTGCCGCAAGGCACATATATCGTAAAATGCCGGACAAAAACGCGGCAATACCAGCTAAAAATAATAAAATAAGCACTATACGGAAAAAGACTTCAACATATCGATATATACAGCAAAAACAGATAAAAGCAAACAGATAAAAAATCACTCTTAAATTTGCATATAAGCCGTATAAATAGTAAAATTGTATCATAAAAAGAATCACCGTGGCAAACCGCATTCATATTATCACTTTTCAAGTTCCTTACCCTGCAGATTACGGAGGAGTCATAGATATATACTATAAGGCTAAAGCCTTGAAAGAGGCCGGTTATAATGTAGTTTTACACTGTTTTGCATATAAAGGGCGCGATTTTCAAAAAGAGTTGCTCGATATTGCGGACGAAGTATATGTATATAAACGCAATACATGTTGGCTGAACAGACTCGGCATAATGCCATATATAGTAAAAAGCCGCAAGTCGAAAGAATTGTTGGCTCGTTTGCAAAAAGACGATGCGCCAATATTGTTCGAAGGCCTGCATACATGTTATTATCTCGACTCGCCACTGCTTAAAGACCGAAAAAAATTCGTTCGCGCACACAATGTAGAATCGGATTACTACTATTACCTGTCAGGAACTACAATATCTATCAAGAAGAAAATTTTCTTTCTGGTAGAATCATGGCGGCTGAAAAGATATGAAAACATACTGAAGTCGGCAGATATAATATTCAGCATTACTGAAAAGGATCGCAAATATTTCGCAAACCGTTTTCCAAACACCGACGTAAGATTGTTGCCGTGCTTCCATAACGGAGCGGACGATATTGACCCGACACTGAAAAAAGGGAGCGGGAAGTATCTTTTATATCACGGCAACCTCAGTGTAGAAGAAAACATCAATGCCGTATATTATCTCGCAGAAAGGATAATACCCCGGATGCCGACCGTAAAATGGGTTATTGCAGGCAACAAGCCACCGCAGGAACTTTACGACGTAGTAAAAGAACTTCAAAATGTAACAGTAGTTCCCAATCCGTCAATAAAAAAAATGACAAAACTCATAACGGAAGCCAATGCCAACGTCCTCATAACATTCCAATCGACAGGTATAAAACTGAAACTGCTGAATGCCCTGTACAAAGGCGGGTTCTGCATCGTGAACGACAAAATGACAGAAAGTACCGGCGTAGGGGAGTTGTGCAGGGTTACACATTCCGACTCGGATCTTGTAAACGCCCTTAACGAAGTGTTCGGCAAAAAATACGACGAAAAAGAGGAACAAAAACGTATAGAACTGCTGAATAAATACTACAACAACGAAGTAAACATCAAGATACTTGCCGAAGCAATAGACAATGCATAAGCAGGTTCGGACAAGCAGATAAAAACGACGAGGAGCCGTGTTCATTTTTTTGAAACGGCTCCTCGTCGTATATTCATGTTTTATAAGTATGGAATTACACCTGTACTGATTTCAGAAACAGCCCGAGCATACATTCACATTCCCACCCACCGGCAGGCCTTTAATACATTATAAACGCACAGCTACGCTTTATCCGGTATTCCGGCAAGAATATCGCACAAGAACGCCCAGAACTTCTCCACGGATGCAATATCCACTCTCTCGTCGGGCGAGTGGGGGAACGACAAATCCGGCCCTATCGATATAATATCAACACCCGGATATACCGAAGAGAATATGCCGCACTCAAGACCGGCATGCATTATCTTGGTTTCAGGTTCATTACCGAAACGTTTACTATAACACTCTTTGGCTATTTTCAGCAAAGGAGACGATTGCGACAACATCCAACCCGGATAATCGCCGAATATCTCCACCTCGGCATCAGCCAAAGAATAAAGGCTTCCCAATACCGAAATACGGTTATATTTTCGGCTGGCCGAAACAGAACGCACAAGAATCTGTACCGAGATGTCCCCTTCTTTACTCTCCACAATGGAAAGGCACGACGACGTCTCAACTATACCCGTCATACCGGGCATCATACGTTCAACTCCGTCGGGCGTAGCCACGACAGCATTAACCAGCCTCTTCTGAAGCGAGAACGAAAGCATCGGCATACTGTTCTCGACAACAGTCGCATTCAAACAAATACCGTCTTCTATTCCGGAATATTCATTACGGTATAATGTCTGGTACTGTTCGGCTTCGGCTACGACAGCCTCCGTATCCATACGATTAACGGCAATGTATGCAATTGCCTCGCGCGGTATCGCATTACGGGCATCCCCTCCGCATACCGAGCAGAGTCTTGCATCATATCCTTCAGTCATGAATTTCAGGAAGCGGAACATAAGCAGATTTGCATTGGCTCGCCCCAGATGTATATCTACTCCCGAATGTCCTCCGTTAAGCCCCTTGAGCTCTATCTTTAAAATCTGCATGTCCGATGCAGGAGCAACGACTTCCCCGCTATCATACGCAAAATGGGCTTTGAAATCTATACCTCCGGCACATCCGACAAAAATCTTATCGACCTCTTCCGAATCGGTATTTATCATTATTTTACCGTTCAACATAGTCCTGTCCATATATGTAACGCCATACATGCCGGTCTCTTCATCAACGGTAAAGAGCGCTTCAATATCGGGATGGGGAATATCGGGCGAATCGAGAAGAGCCAGAATGGCAGCCAGACCGATTCCGTTGTCTGCACCCAATGTAGTACCATCGGCTGTAACATATCCGTTCTCTATCTTCAACTTTATGGAATCCTTTTTAAAGTCGTGGCTTACATTCTCATTTTTCTGACCCACCATATCCATATGAGCCTGCAATATCACGCACTTGCGGTTTTCCATACCCTGTGCGGCTTTTTTACGGACGACAATGTTGCCGATAGTATCCTTCTTATATTCAAGATTGCGGGAATTGGCAAAAGAGATTATATATTCAGTTATTGCCGAAAGGTTGTGCGATGTATGAGGTATGGAAGAAATCTCGTCGAAATATTTCCACAGCGACGACGGCTGCAACATTTTCAATACGTTACCCATAATTATTGCGATTATATTATAGTGGTATTACAACAAATATTATCTTTTTTCCGAAGCAGTTTCGCATGCCGCTGCCTCCTTACGCTTTGCAAAAGATATTGAAAAGAATGCGTATATACCCAAAACTATCATTACCCCCATTTGAATTCCATGAGCCACAAGAGCAAAAGCACCGGCAGCGTTGGCTCCAACGCCATACAGAGAAAGAGCCCCGATTATGGTCCAGTGCCACGGGCCCAAACCGCCCTGAACAGGAAGCCCCATGCTTATACTGCCCAAAATAAAACAGGTATATGCACACACTATACCCAAAGACGCCGTCTGCGGAAAAGCGAAGAAACAGACATAGAGCTCAAGAAAATAGAGAACCCACATCAATAACGTATAAAACAAAAACATCGAAGTATTCCGCATCTGGAATATCGATTTTACGCCATGCCATAAATTCCGTATTGTCGTCTTCGCTTTGTTTATATATACGTTTTCACTCTTTCTTTTGAATAACAAGAATAAAAGAACCGCAATTAAAAAGACGGAAACATAGAGCCAGGGTGATGTTGCCGTGGCCATCAACGACTCCTCCAGTGCCGGATATTTTGCAAGGAACTCCCTGATAAATCCCATCTGCATAAAGAACAGGACGACAGTAAGCAGGGCTACTGTAATAGTATCGGTAAGTCGTTCGGAAATCATGGAGCCGACTACCTTTACAAACGATCCTTTCTGGTCGTGGGCGACATAACCGCATCGCCATACTTCTCCTACTCTCGGCAAAAGCAGATTGACAGCATACATTCCGAATATGGCGTTTGCAAGTACATGCATCGATGGGCGCATGTCCAGCACCTGCAACTGAATCCTCCACCGCAAGGCTCTGACGATATGGCTCAAAATGCCGAATACCGCCGATATTAAAATCCACGTGTAGTTAATATCCGATTGAAGAATTTTCCCTATCTCGTGCAAATCCATCTTGCCGTACATATACCATAGCAAGCCTATGCCGCACAATAACGGAATAAAAATTTTAAGGATATTGATAAGTATTCGTTTCAATTTTTATAGAATAAAATTATATCTTTGCCAAACTTGAAATCGGGTACAAAGATAATGCAAACGAGAGCAGAAGCAAACCGAAAAGATTCGCATATGCCGGTTGCAACAATCTATGCCGTTTCTGCGGGCAAAGATAGCTTTTTATTATCTCTGCACGATAACAGCAGTAAAAAATTAACCGCCGTTATATGGACAAATTTCAGAGTAAGGAGGAGTAGGCACGATGAAACGATATGTAAAACCCAAGAAAAGTTTAGGGCAGCACTTCCTTACCGATATGGATATTGCCCGGCGGATAGCGGCGACATTATCGTCATACAAAACCATACCTATCGTTGAAGTAGGTCCGGGGACAGGCGTATTGACACGTTTCCTGATAGAAGAAGGATACCGCCTTAAGGTCATAGAGCTCGACAGAGAATCGGTAGAATATCTGAACGATAACTTTCCGCAGCTCCGCGGAGACATAATAGAAGGGGATTTCCTGAAAACAGATTTGTCATCACTCTTCGGAAGCGAGTTTTGCGTAATAGGCAATTACCCATACAACATATCCAGTCAGATATTTTTCAAGGTACTCGAATATAAAGACAAAATCCCCTGTTGCAGCGGGATGATACAAAAAGAAGTAGCCGAACGCCTCGCGGCTGCACCCGGCAGCAAGACATACGGAATACTGTCGGTTCTCATGCAGGCATGGTACGATGTGGAATACCTGTTTACAGTATCGGAAAAAGTATTCAATCCGCCGCCGAAAGTAAAATCGGCCGTCATAAGGATGACGCGCAACAATAAACAGAAGCTGGAATGCAACGAAATACTTTTCAAAAGAGTTGTAAAAACAGCATTCAACCAACGGCGCAAGACTATGCGCAATTCGCTAAAAGGGATATTGATTCCGGGAGCGGCGATACTCTCGGACAAAATAATGGATTTACGCCCGGAGCAACTCTCCGTGGAACAATTTATAAAACTTGCCGCAGACATTGAGGAGTATGTCGTAAGCACAAACTGAAAACAATACGATGATTCAATTTTCAGACGAATACATTGCGGAATTTAAAGATATTATTGAAAGAAATGATATCGAAAAGGCCAAAGAGCTTCTAAAAGAATTGCATCCCGCCGACATTGCAGAGTTATACCAGGCTCTAAATCTCGACGAGGCCGAATACATATACAGACTGCTCGACAGCGAGACTGCAGCAGAGGTTCTCGTGGAACTGGATGAAGACGACAGGCAAAAACTGTTGAAACGGATTCCGAACGAGATGATAGCCAAACAGTTCGTCGAACAACTCGAGACCGACGATGCCGTTGATATAATCCGGCAAATGGACGAAGAGGACCAAGAGGAGATTCTGGCACATATCGACGACGCAGAACAGGCCGGCGACATTGTCGATTTGTTGAAATACGACGAAGGGACAGCCGGAGGTTTGATGGGAACCGAAATGGTTGTCGTCAATGAAAACTGCAGCATGCCCGAATGTCTAAAGGAGATGCGCCGCCAAGCCGAAGAAATGGACGAAATATATTACGTATATGTAGTAGATGACGACAACAAGCTGAAAGGTGTATTTCCGCTGAAAAAGATGATAACCAACCCGTCCGTGGCAAAAATAAAACACGTAATGAAACGCGACCCGCTGTCGTTGCATACCGACACTCCGCTGGAAGAAGTTGCACAGGCATTCGAAAAATACAATCTGGTGGCGATGCCGGTAGTGGACAGTATAGGGCGACTGGTCGGAAGGATTACCGTCGATGACATAATGGACGAAGTCAGGGAACAATCCGAACGCGATTACCAGTTGGCATCAGGTATCTCGCAGGACGTGGAAACGGACGACAGCATAATGGCGCAAACAGGAGCGCGTCTCCCGTGGCTGATAATAGGAATTTTCGGAGGGCTTACCAATTCCGTTATCCTCGGCAACTTCGAAGAAGGGTTCGTCACCAATCCGGCAATGGCACTGTTTATCCCGCTGATAGGCGGTACAGGAGGAAATGTCGGAACACAATCATCAGCTATCGTCGTTCAAGGACTTGCCAACGGTTCGCTTGATATAAAAAGAGCCGGCAAACAAATTCTGAAAGAACTCGGAGTATCGTTAATCAATGCATGTATAATAGCTTTGATAGTATTCGGGTTCAACATATTCAAAGGGACAGAGACAAACATAACGGTAGCCGTATCGCTGGCACTCTTTTCAATGGTGATATTCGCATCGATATTCGGAACGGTAGTACCGATAACCCTCGAAAAACTGAAAGTGGATCCGGCCATAGCCACAGGGCCTTTTATCGCTATTACCAACGACATTGTCGGAATGATAATCTACATGACATTCTGCATGATACTCATATAATAGTAAATATCCGAAAAAAGTTCCGACATATTTTGTCGGAACTTTTTTTATTCTAAAGACATATTAATTATTTCGATTCAAGTTCTTTTTGAGCGGCTTCGAGTTTTTCCGACTGCTCGCTCCAGAATTCCATCATAGTGGAAAGTTCCCTGTTAAGCTCGCCATGCTGTTGGCACAAATCGATATTCGAGAAGCCTTCGGGGGTAGAGAGGAGTTTTTCTATTTCCGCTATTTTCTCTTCAATCTTCTGCACCCGTTTTTCAGCATCGTTCACGCAATTCTGCAACTGTTTTATACGTCTCTGTATCTCTTTACGTTTCAAATAATCGGCCTTGTTGTCGGAGACTTCTTCCGCAACTGAAGGCTTGTTCGGATGCTGCTCGTTTTTTTTCTTTTCAAGTTCTTTCAACGAATCAATCTTGCGTCGCTGAAGGAAATCGTATATTCCGCCTATATGCTCGGTAACTTTCCCGCCCCCGAACTCATAGACCTTCGAGACCAGACCGTCGAGGAATTCCCTGTCGTGCGAAACGAGGATTACCGTCCCGTCGAACGCGGCTATAGCCTGTTTCAGAACCTCTTTCGTGGATATATCCAAATGATTGGTTGGCTCGTCGAGAATAAGCAGATTAACGGGTTCGAGCAGCAGTTTTATCATTGCGAGGCGGGCTCTCTCCCCGCCGGAAAGGACTTTTACCTTTTTGTCGGAAGCCTCGCCGCCGAACATGAAAGCGCCGAGTATGTCGCGGATCTTTGTCCGTATATCGCCTACGGCCACACGGTCGATAGTATCGAATACGCTTATGTTCTCATCCAAAAGTTGAGCCTGATTCTGGGCATAATATCCTATTTTTACATTATGCCCGATTTTAAGCGTTCCCTCATAATCCACCTGACCCATTATACATTTTACCAACGTCGTTTTCCCTTCCCCGTTTTTCCCGACAAAAGCAATCTTTTCCCCGCGCTTTAACGTAAATGTGGCATTGGAAAATATTCGGTGATTGCCATAGCATTTCCCTACACCGTCGAGAATAAGAGGGTAATCGCCCGAGCGCGGTGCAGGAGGGAATTTCAGATTCAGCCGAGAACGGTCAACTTCATCAACTTCAATCCTTTCTATCTTTGCAAGTTGTTTGATTCGCGACTGCACCTGTACCGATTTTGTCGCCTTGTATCGGAACCGTTCTATAAACTCTTCCGTATCCTTAATCTGTTTCTGCTGGTTTTCGTAAGCGCGCATCTGCTGCTCGAGACGTTCGGCACGAAGTTCGAGATATTTCGAGTAATTTACCTTGTAATCGTATATGTGTCCCAGCGATATTTCAATCGTCCGGTTTGTTACATTGTCGATAAAAGCCTTGTCGTGCGAAACCAGCATGACAGTACTTCCGCTTGTCGCGAGAAACTCCTCGAGCCATTGTATGGACTCTATGTCGAGGTGGTTTGTCGGCTCGTCCAACAGTAGCAGGTCGGGACGTTTCAACAATATCTTGGCCAGCTCGATACGCATTCTCCAACCACCGCTGAACTCCGACGTAGGCCGGTCGAAATCGCTGCGCAAGAAACCCAAACCCAACAAAGTCTTTTCAATTTCCGCCTGATAATTGGTGCCGCCTATAATAG
>JADIMW010000029.1 GCA_017694415.1 Candidatus Caccoplasma merdipullorum | reverse complement strand
TTCTTGACACTCTTTTTTTTACTTTTGGTTGTAGCGGGAACCGTCCCCTTATTTTTAATATCATCCGACAGCATCGGCTTTTTTACGGAAATGCTGTCAGCCATTTTCAATCGCAATAAAGAATCCTTTGCCATCAGCAAAGTATCGGATTTTACGGCGGTTATTGCGACCGTGCTGATATTTTTACTCCCTTCCGCTGCCGCAGTATCCGCAACCGACCTGTCATCCCCGAGCAGTTTCTGCGATATGGAAAACATTAACAGCGATAAGAATATATGTGAAAAATATTTCATAACAGCAGTAAAAAATTATCCAAACAAAATATTTCAATGTACAAAATTAGTCGATTTGTCTAACAAACAGAAACAAATTGCAAATAAACATGTTCCGATACGATGCCTCATCCACAAACCGTACAAAGAGCCAACCCGTATCCCGTGCGCCAAAACACTGTAAAATATGAAAATGACATAAATAAAGCCCCGTAATATCATGGAATATCGCAAAACAAGAAAAAATCCAATACCGGCACACCCGGCATATATTCAAAACGGCAATAAATACAAAATAAAAATCCGCTAAGACGCAAATTGTGATATGGTACACAATCCGTTGCAACACGCTTCTCCAAGTCCGGGCAAACAAAAAAGCCTACATTTAACATACCCCAACCAAAAGGCTTTTTTGTTAGGAATACTATATTTTTTTATTTACATTTGCGGGCGTAAAAACAACAATAGTAAAAACAAAGACGTAATTGTGGAGACAAAGTATATATTTGTTACAGGCGGAGTGGTATCTTCGTTGGGCAAAGGGATAATATCGGCATCTCTCGCAAAGTTGCTTCAATCAAGAGGGTTCAAGGTTACGATACAGAAGTTCGACCCGTATATAAATATCGACCCGGGGACTCTTAACCCATACGAACACGGAGAGTGCTATGTTACTGTCGATGGAAAGGAAACAGACCTCGATTTGGGGCATTACGAGCGTTTTACCAATATCAGGACGACGAGGGCTAACAACATAACCACAGGCCGTATATACCAGAACGTGATAGACAAGGAGAGGCGCGGCGACTATCTGGGCAAGACCGTGCAGATTATCCCCCATATAACGGACGAGATAAAACGCAATGTAAAGCACCTCGGAATAAAGGACGGATACGATTTCGTGATAACCGAGATTGGCGGTACCGTAGGCGACATAGAGTCGCTGCCGTTTGTCGAAGCCGTCCGTCAGCTAAGGTGGGAGTTGGGCAAGAACTGTATCTGCATACATTTGACATACGTTCCGTACATAGCCGCCGCAAAAGAACTTAAAACAAAGCCGACGCAGCATTCCGTAAAGCAGCTTCAGGAATTGGGAATACAGCCCGACATACTCATACTGCGTACCGAACATGAACTTACCGGAGAGATACGCCGCAAGGTGGCGCAGTTCTGCAACGTATCGCCCGATGCCGTAATACAATCCATCGACGTATCGTCGATATACGAAGTGCCGTTGAAGATGCAACAGCAGAAACTCGACGAAATAGTATTGAAGACTACCGGCGTTTCAGCCGAAGAGCACCCGTCGGACATAAGCGGGTGGAGAAACTTCGTGGAGCGGTTGAAAAGAGCGACAGAGACAGTTTCGATAGGATTGGTCGGGAAATATGTAGAGTTGCCCGACGCATACAAATCCATAACCGAAGCACTGATGCAGTCGGCCGTATATAACGACCACAAATTGGATTTGCACCTATTCCATTCCGAAAAAATAAACAACGGTAATGCCGAAGAACTGTTGAAGGATATGGACGGAATAATAATTGCTCCCGGGTTCGGTCAGCGCGGAATAGAAGGAAAGTTCGCAGCATTGAAATACGCCCGCGAGCACGACGTTCCCACATTCGGAATCTGTTTAGGCATGCAATGCATGGTAATAGAGTTCGCGCGCGACGTATTGGGGTATCAGGATGCCAACTCGACAGAAATGGAAGTAAACACCAAGTATCCTGTAATCGACCTTATGGAGAGCCAGAAAAGTATCTCCAATATGGGAGGAACCATGCGTCTCGGAGAATACGAATGTCGCCTCAAAGAAGGAACCAAAGTAGCCGAAGCATACGGAAAGACACTTATAAAAGAGCGGCACAGACACCGTTTCGAATTCAATGAAGAGTATCGCGAAGAATTTGAAAAGGCCGGGATGAAATGCGTAGGCGAGAATCCCGAAACAGGATTGGTCGAGGTAGTGGAGATGCCCGCTTTGAAGTGGTTTGTCGGCACCCAGTATCACCCCGAATACAACAGTACCGTATTAAATCCCAATCCGTTGTTTATGAGCTTTATAAAAGCGGCCATAGCAAACAAAAAATAAGAACAGGCACAGAATATGGATAAAAACACGCTAATAGGATTCCTGCTGATAGCAGCATTGCTGTTCGGATATTCATGGTTTTCCCGCCCCTCCCAGGAAGAAGTGGCGGCCATGCGACAGGCCGAGATGGAAGCCGTGCAAAGAGAGCAGGCTCTGCTTGACGAAACCCAATCAGGCAATAAGTTCGCTAAAGACGGCATAAATGCAGAGACAGACACTCTCACCGAAGCAGAACGCCTCAAAATGGAGTTCGGCGAATTCTCCACTGCAGCATCGGGCAAAGACAGCGTACTGACGCTGCAAAACGAAATGCTGGAGCTGGCTTTCTCGACAAAAGGAGGACAACTTGCCAAAGCCCGTTTGAAGAACTATCAGACATACAACTCATTGCCACTGATTCTGTTCGACGGAGAAAAAGACAACGATTACGGCTTCATATTCAAAAGTATGGGACGCGTGATAGATTCCAAAAACATGTATTTCACGCCAACCCTGCTCAACGATTCGACTCTCGTAATGTCGTTGATAACCGACGGAGGAAGCCACTTCGACATAACCTATACCCTCCCTGCCGGAAGCTATATGCTTAAAATGAACATATCGCAGAGCGGCATGGAAAAAGTATTGCCCCGCAATACCGCACATCTCGATTTCTATTGGAATCAGCAACTGCGCAGTCAGGAAAAAGGGCGCATGTTTGAAGAACGCAACAGTACGATATACTATAAATTCGTAGGTTCGGATGTTGAACGCCTCTCCGAGACGGAAGAAGACAGCGAAACGCTCAATCTCGGTCTAAAGTGGATAGGGTTCAAGAACCAGTTCTTCTCGTCGGTCTTCATTGCCGACCACAAATTCAACGGTGCAGAAATGACCTCCGTGCCGTTAAAGGACAACAAGGATTACCTGAAAACATTCTCGGTAAAAAGCTCGTTCGACTATAACCCCGCAACCCCGCAAGGACCCGGATTCAAAATATATCTCGGGCCCAATCTCTACCCCCTGTTGCACGGGTATGACAAAGGACTCTCCGATTCCGACGAGTTGAATCTCGACAAACTCATACCGCTCGGATATAAATTCTTCCGCTGGATAAACACTGTATTTATAATACCGATATTCACTTTCCTCGGCAAGTTTATCGATAATTACGGCGTTATAATACTGCTGCTTACCATAATAATAAAGATAATACTCGCGCCCCTTACCTACAAGTCGTACATGTCCTCGGCCAAGATAAGGGTATTGCGTCCCCAAGTAGAAGAAATAAACAAAAAATATCCCGGTAACGAGAAAGCCCTCGAACGCCAGCGTGCAACAATGGATTTGTACACACGTGCAGGCGCCAACCCCATGAGCGGATGTTTGCCCATGCTGTTGCAGATGCCAATACTGCTTGCCATGTTTGCATTCTTCCCGTCGTCGATAGAGTTGAGAGGCGAATCGTTCCTTTGGGTAAAAGACCTGTCGTCATACGACTCGATATTCTCGTGGGATGCCTATATACCGATAATAACTCCGTATTTCGGAAATCACATAAGTCTGTTCTGCCTTTTGATGACGGTAACGAACATAATATATACGAAGATAAACATGGATAATACGGCAGGCAGTCCGCAAATGCCGGGCATGAAGCTGATGATGTATCTGATGCCGTTGATGTTCCTCGTATTCTTCAACAACTATGCAGCAGGGTTAAGCTACTACTATTTCGTATCGTTGCTTATAACGATATTGCAGACCTATGCATTCCGTTACTTCATAAACGAAGAAAAAGTCCTCGCAAAGTTGAAAGAAAACCAGAAAAAACCGCGTAAAAAAAGCGGCTGGATGGCACGGCTCGAAGAAGCTCAAAAAAAGCAAGAAGCACTTATGCGTGAACGTCAGAAACAACAGCGGCAGCAATACCGCAATAAAAACAGATAACCGGGCACAAACAACAAGAGCGGAATAAAAGCGAGGCAATCCGAAGATTGCCAAAACGATAAAGCCCGGCAGCACAACTGCGGTTAAGAAAAAGAGGGCGACCATGAAATGGTTTTCAAGGTCGCTCTTTTTTCTTTAAACAAGGAGTTGCAAACCGTTTCGAATACCTTTCACACCCACCCACTATAGATGCGGAGAAAAATCCCGGTCATGTTGCGAGGCCTGCAAATAAAACAGCGAGACCCGAAAGATTTCAGCCTTTCGGGTCTCGCCTTTAATTGTCGGGCTACAATCTTCTTACAAAGCTATGCGCTTTATACTGTCTCCCGTATTTATCAGATAAATCCCTCTGGCCTTAAGCTGTATTTGAGTAGTGCCGGCAGGAATCTTCTTTTCCAGTACAAGGTTGCCGAGAATGGTATATATCTTTATCGTGGTGTTTTCCGCCGCAGTTATATATATGCTTCCGTCAAGGACAGCTACCGTAGTTGCAGGGACAGTCTCGGTAACGACCGTTTCAGGCTGATAATCGCCGTCTGCCGTACTGCCGGTAACGCCGTACGGTAATGCGGCAAATGCCGCAAGCAGCAATATTTTCCCAAAACGATTCATATTCTTGGCGCGAAGATATATATTTTACATTTATATTCAAAACAACGGAGACACGACAAAGTTCTCCATGCGTGTTTTCTCTAAAACATAAAGGCTGTTAGTCCCGAATGTTTTTTGAGCGGACATGCTACATTATTCCGCGTTCGCGCAGTTTTACCTGCCATTTCCATGCCGAAGCAAGCGTGTCTTCCAGCTTCTCGGCAGCTACCCAACCCAGTACGTTGTTGGCCTTTTCCGGATTAGCCCAAACTTTTTCAATATCCCCTTCGCGGCGGCCAACAATCTTGTAGTTCAGTTTTACACCCGTTGCGGCCTCGAAAGCATTTATAAGTTCCAGAACCGAAACGCCGCGGCCTGTACCGAGATTGAAAACCTCCACCTGCTCTTCCGATTTGCCGGTAAGCATTCTGTCCACGGCAATTACATGAGCCTTTGCAAGATCTACGACATTAATATAGTCGCGGATGCACGAGCCGTCGGGGGTATTGTAGTCGTCGCCGAATACGCTGAGTTCCTTTCTTATGCCCATGGCCGTCTGAGTAATGTAAGGTATGAGGTTTTGAGGAACGCCGTTCGGCAATTCACCTATTTCAGCCGACGGATGCGCACCTATGGGGTTGAAATAACGCAGTATCACGGCTTTATAATCAACGCCCGAATGAATGGTGTCTTTTATGATTTCTTCATTAATCTGCTTCGTGTTGCCGTAAGGCGACAATGCAGGTTTTATGGGAGCCGTTTCATCCACCGGCAATATGTCGGGTTGTCCGTAAACGGTGCAGGACGAGGAAAAAACAATCCCCTTTACTCCGAATTCGGGCATCAGTTCCATAAGCGTCAGCAGAGAATCTATATTGTTGCGATAGTAAAGCAGCGGTTTCTGAACCGATTCCCCTACGGCTTTGCTCGCGGCAAAATGTATAATGCCGCAAATATCCTTTTCCTGTTCGAAAACTTTCCTCATCGCAACCCTGTCGTTGCAATCGTTTTTATAGAAAGTCGGGCGTTTCGCCGTAATCCTTTCAATACCGTCGATAACGTCGGCATTCGAGTTGGACAAATTATCTACAATGACAACATCATAACCGGCATTCTGCAGTTCGACGGTAGTATGCGAACCAATATAACCGGCGCCGCCGGTAACAAGAATTTTTCCTTTGACCATGATAATAAAAATTATATCAGTTATTTAAATAGAAACATCGCGAAAAATACAACAAAAGCGGTAACTATCCTCTTGCTATATGCAAAGTTACGAAATTTTCTTAAATCCGTTGCACCGATATTTGTCCAAATCGAAAAAATAAGCTAAATTTGCGCCGCTTTTTAGTATTTCCGTGCGATGGGAAATTAAGGAGTAAACAAACTTAATTTTTAGTAACACAAAACATTACAGCAAAAATGAAAACATTTCAATTAGAAGGTACGCCTCGTACAGGATTAGGAAAAAAAGAGGCTAAATCATTAAGAAAGGAAAACATGATACCTGCCGTGCTCAACGGTGGCGAGTTGGTGGATTATCCGTATGCAGGACAACTTCAAGAAGGCGAGAAGGTTGTTGCCATAGGTGGAGGCAAAGCGTTGATAGTAACCGACTTCAAAGTATCTTCTGACTCTGTTCGCAAACTCGTTTATACCTCCGACATATTTGCCGTAGAGTTGAAAATCGGCAAGAAAGATGTTATGGCGGTACTCAAGGACATACAGTTCCACCCGGTAACCGGCAACATACTGCATATGGATTTCCTCGAAATATCCAAAGAGAAACCTATCGTAATGGCAGTACCCGTGAAACTCGTCGGACACGCCGAAGGTGTAAAGGCCGGTGGTAAGCTGGTACTTAAAATGCGTCGCATAAAAGTAAAGGCAAAATATACCGACATACCCGAGCTCCTCAACATCAACGTCGATTCATTGGGACTCGGCAAATCCATATCCGTAGGAAGCCTCAGCTTCGAAAATCTCGAACTGATAAGCCCGAAAGATGCGTTGGTATGCAGCGTACTCATGACACGTGGAGCAATAGCCGCCGCAGCCGCAGCCAATTCATAAACAGGTATTGGAACAATACTAAGCAGGAAACCATCCCGCATCGATTAAAAACTGAATATAATATTGGATATGAAATATCTGATAACAGGGTTGGGAAACATCGGACAAGAGTACGAAAATACCCGACACAATATAGGATTCAGAGTATTGGACGCTTATGCAAAAGCGTCCAATACTGTTTTCACGGACGGGCGTTACGGAGCCACATGCCGCATAAACATAAAAGGCCGTACACTGGTATTGCTTAAGCCATCGACCTATATGAACCTGAGCGGCAATGCCGTAAGATATTGGCTTCAGAAAGAAAACATACCCAACGAAAACCTGTTGGTGGTTGTCGATGACATAGCTTTGCCCGTAGGACAACTTCGGCTAAAAGAAAAAGGAAGCGACGGAGGACACAACGGTCTGGCGCACATAGCGCAACTGATAGGGCAGAACTATGCACGTCTCCGTTTCGGAATAGGAAACGACTACCCGAGAGGAGGCCAGATAGACTACGTATTGGGACAATTCCCTCCCGAAGATGAAAAGATAATATCCGAGAAACTCCCCGTGGCGGCCGAAATGATAACCAGCTTCTGCCTGGCAGGAGCCGCACGCACCATGACACAGTACAACAACAAGTAAAAACGTGGCAAAAGAAGATGTAAGAATCGACAAGTGGCTCTGGGCGGTACGCATATACAAAACCCGCAGCATAGCAGTCGAAGCCTGTAAAAAAGGGCGTGTGTCGATAAACGGAACAGTAGTAAAACCCGCCCGTACAGTTAAGGTCGGCGATGAAGTTGCAGTACGCAAGCCGCCGATAACATACACATTTAAGGTACTTGCGCTCGCCGAAAACAGGATGGGGGCGAAGTTAGTCCCCGAGTACCTCGAAAACATAACCCCGAAAGAGCAGTACGACATATTGGAAATGTCCCGTATAAGCGGGTTTATAGCCCGCAGCAAAGGGCAGGGGCGTCCGACCAAACGCGAAGGCCGGGAGATGAAAGCCTTTATCGAAGAAGGGTATGCCGATTGGGAAGCGGATGACGACATGCTTTTCGAAGACGAAGAGTAACCCTTTGAAATAAAAGACAAGAAAAACAGACCGTGTTCGGACAGCGGAAAAAACGCACCGATGTACCGACACATATTGTGCAAAATAAATAACCTTAATTTTAAATCAATTTTATATCTTTGTCGTCAAGATAGAAATATATACATACAATATAAAGATGGTATCAAAAGAGATAGATTGGGCAAACATATCATTTGGATATATGCCGACAGACTATAACGTACGCCGCTATTACCGCGACGGCAAGTGGGGAGAAATAGAACTGAGTTCCTCCGAAATAATCAATATACACATGGCGGCTACCAGCCTCCATTACGGACAAGAAGCATTCGAAGGATTAAAAGCATTCCGCGGGAAAGACGGTAAAATACGCATATTCCGCATGCAGGCAAATGCCGAAAGGCTGCAATCCACATGCCGCGGAATATTGATGCCCGAACTGCCGACAGAGATGTTTTGCGAGATGGTAGAAAAAGTCGTAAAGATGAACGAACGCTTCGTACCACCGTATGAAAGCGGAGCATCGTTATATATCCGCCCCCTTTTCATAGGAACAGGAGCACAAGTAGGAGTACATCCGGCAAATGAATACCTCTGCATTATCTTCGTTACCCCCGTAGGACCGTATTTCAAAGGCGGATTTGCAGCAACCCCGTACGTAATAATACGCGAGTACGACCGTGCCGCACCTCTCGGTACAGGACGCTACAAAGTAGGAGGGAACTATGCCGCAAGCCTTCTGGCAAACAAAAAAGCACATGATTTAGGCTATTCATGCGAAATATACCTCGATGCCAAAGAGAAAAAATATATCGATGAAGCAGGAGCGGCAAACTTCTTCGGAATAAAGGACAACACCTATATAACCCCCGAGTCCACCTCGATACTCCCCTCCATAACCAACCGCAGCCTCATGCAGTTGGCCGAAGATATGGGGATGAAAGTAGAGCGCAGGCACATACCCGAAGAAGAATTGAACACGTTCGAAGAAGCGGGAGCATGCGGAACAGCGGCCGTAATATCGCCCATAGAGCGCATTGACGACCTCGAAAACGGCAAGACGTATATAATAGCAAAAGACGGCAAGCCGGGTCCGATGTCCACCAAGCTCTATAACGAACTTCGCGGAATACAATACGGCGACAGACCCGACAAGCACGGCTGGGTAACCGTAATAGAATAATGGACGTATTACAGATAATAGAAAAATATTACACCCCCGGGACTCAACTCTACGACCTGTTGATAAAACACAGCAGCAGCGTAGCCGAGCGAGCCATACAGATAGCCGAAAGCGGAAGAGCCGGAGATGTAGATAAGAACTTGATATACGAAGCCGCGATGCTTCACGACATAGGAATATATCAGACTGACGCGCCGAAAATATACTGTTTCGGCGCGCAGCCGTATATATGCCACGCATGGATAGGAGCCGAAATTTTGCGGAAAGAAGGATTGCCGCGACACGCGGAAATATGCGAAAAGCATACCGGCGCGGGAATCTCCACAGACGATATAAAAGCACAAAACCTGCCGTTGCCGCAACGCGACATGATACCGTCCACTCCCGAAGAAGAGATAGTGGCGCTATCCGACAAGTTCTACTCAAAGAGCAAACCCGACAAGATTTTTACCATAGAAGAAGTCCGCAAATCATTGTCGCGCTTCGGCGAAGGACCGTTGTCCCGGTTCGACGGCTGGGTAAAAAAATATATCGGATAACACAAGAGGCAATACCTCCCGAAAATTCGGAAATAATCCCCGATAATCCCAAATTTGTATAAAAACTCCTTTAATATGCCATCAGTTGAAGCAAAATGGCTAACTTTGCAGTTCAATTAGGTGTGTCGGGCCAATCATATGCCGTTAAGGAACAAGATATATATTCTCACAATAGCATTAGTTACGACCCTGCTGCTCATAAGTATCCATGCGGCATCAATGAATAGTTATGCCCGGTACGAAGAGACGGGAAGCGTTGCAGATACGGTGCAGGCGGATAATGCCGATACCTCGGCATTTGCAGGCGAACCGTCGCCGGCTCAGCCGTCCGACACTGCCATTCCCTACCTTCCGGCGCTATATCCCGATACTCTGATGCAGAGCGATACCGTTGTCGTACCCGATACGTTGCAGCAAGATACCGTACCCCCGCAAGTTCCGCAAAAAGAATCCGCCATTACCGACATAGTCGCATATACGGCAAGAGACTCCATGGTATTCAGTAACTCGAACATGGCGTACATGTACGGCAAAAGTTCCGTAAAATATCAAGACATACAACTCGATGCCGACGAGATACGGATGAATCTCGACAGCAGCACGGTTTATGCCGTAGGACGACCCGATACCGCAGGCGAAGTAATAGGCAACCCCGTATTCAAGGACAACAGCGGAGAATACGAAGCCGAGACAATGAAGTACAACTTCAAAAGCAAAAAAGGGTATATAACCAATGTCGTAACCCAGCAAGGCGAAGGATACCTCGTAGGCGGACAAACCAAAAAAGACGCCGACGGGAACTTCAATCTGGCAAACGGAAAATATACCACCTGCGACAAACACGACGAGCCGCACTTCTACATACAATTGACCAAGGCCAAAATGCGCCCCGGAAAAAATGTCGTAACAGGACCTGCGTATATGGTGCTCGGCGGAGTACCGCTGCCTTTGGCCATTCCCTTCGGATTCTTTCCCTTTACCGATAAATATTCGTCGGGAGTAATCGTCCCGACAATCGGAGAAGAATCGATCCGCGGATTTTATCTGCGCAACGGAGGATACTACTTTGCGATAAACGATTATGTCGATTTGGCTCTCACCGGAGAAATATATACAAAAGGGTCATGGGGATTACAAGGACAATCCGCCTATACCAAACGCTACAAGTTCTCGGGATATTTAAACGCCAGCTATTTAGTTACCGTACTCGGCGACAAAGGCATGCCCGACTATCAAAAACAAACAAACTTCAGGTTGATATGGCAGCACCGTCAGGACCAGAAAGCGAACCCCAACATGACATTCTCGTCCAGCGTAAACTTCACCACCAGCGGATACGACCGAAACAGCATCAATACATATTACAACGCATCCGAGTTTACGCAAAACACCAAAAGCTCTACGGTAAACCTCACCTATACGTTCCCCAATGCGCCCGTATCAATCTCCACGACAGCCAGCGTATCGCAAAGGAGCAACGACTCCACCATATCCGTATCATTCCCCGATTTTACGGTAAACGTAAACCGCATATACCCGTTCAAACGCAAAAAACCGGTAGGAAAAGAACGCTGGTATGAAAAAATAAGTTTCAGTTATACAGGAATATTCCGCAACTCCATAACCACAAAACAAAACCAGTTCCTGAAATCGAATCTGATAAAAGACTGGAGCAACGGCATACAGCACAACATACCCATATCGGCAACATTCACCATGTTCAAATACCTGAACGTAACGCCGTCGTTTTCATTCACCGACCGCATGTACACCAACCGCATAATGAAACAGTGGGACCCGCGTGCTTCGGCCGTGGTAAACGACACCATATACGGCTTCTACAACGTATATAACTATTCAGGAAGCGTTACGTTCCAGACAAAACTGTACGGTTTCTACCAGCCCCTTAAATGGTTTGGCGGCAAAAAGATAAAGATGATAAGGCATGTCATGACGCCGAGCGTAAGCGTTACCGGCGCACCCGACTTCTCAGCGCAGCGTTTCGGTTTCTGGCAGAGATATACCCAAGTAAACAAGGACGGGACGATAGAAGAAGTAAAATATTCCCCGTTCTCGCACGGGCTATTCGGAACAGCACCTCAGGGCAAGCAGGGAACAGTAAACTTTTCATTAGCCAACAATTTGGAAATGAAGGTAAATTCCGATCGCGACACGACGGGAGTAAAAAAGATAAGCCTTATAGAAAATCTGGCGGTAAACTGGGGTTACAACGCGGCAGCCGACTCGTTGAACTGGAGCAATATAAATATGAACGTCCTGATACGGTTGGCCAAGAACTTTAACCTGCAAACCAATTTCACGTTCGATACATACACCTATCAGCTCAATTCCTACGGCAACCCCGTAAGAGTAAACATCCCGCGCTGGAAAGCCGGCAAGGGACTCGGCCGATTATCCAGTACCGGAACAACCTTCTCATATACGTTCAACAATTCCACATTCGAGAAGTTATTCAAAA
>JADIMW010000028.1 GCA_017694415.1 Candidatus Caccoplasma merdipullorum | reverse complement strand
GCTTTATACTATATACGTCGAGGTGGTGTGCGTGCGGTTTCGCAAGAGACGATTCCTTTGGCCTTTTTTGTCTCGTTTTTATAACTAAAATAATAATATTATGAAAAAGAATCTGATTTTTTCGCTGCTTCTTTCATGCGGATTTGTTTTGTTTCAATCGTGTAATGATGATGGTAATAACCCTGCGGATGCACCTGACGGCAACAATGCCGGAGGAAATATAAGTTTATCTTATACGGGAGAAGTTTCCAATGTCTCGATTGCTTGTCCTTCGTCGTGGCATGCCGAGACCGACGACAAATGGCTGCAACTTTCTTTAATGGGCGGTAAAGGAAATGAAATGGTGGAAGTTATAGCGGCTTATAATACTTCCGGTGAAAGCAGATGCGGTGAAATAAGAATATACCCGAATAACGCAGCTGATGCCGAAGGTCTGACCACTTATTCGTCAAAGAATTCTCCCGTACAGGTTATAACTGTTGTTCAGGACGGTAATACCGAGACCGTAAAACCTCCGTGTTTTACTGAATTCTACTTCGAAAACGGCAGCGTTTACTATAATTTGTACGGCGGCTCGAAAGGAGGGACTATTAGTGATGATTCGAATAACGATATTAAGTTTTACCCGAAAGCTACACCGGGATTATCTGTGCCGCTCGTCGATATAAAGAGTAACAAGTATATGAATAATGAAGCATACGTATATTTTTCCAATAAAGAGGAACTTAGAGGATTCTTTAATATTGGGAGAGAGAGGACGGCCAACACTTTGGTTCTACGTCAGGGTAACAGCTTCAGGGTGCATGATAATTTGAATAATGAAGGTTCGGCTTCTGTCCATTTTGTTTATGAAGGCAAGCTTTATTATGGCGGAGGTATTGCATCCAAACCTGTACTCGGCGGCTCGGTGAAATATGCGTATGACCTGAACTGCCTCGATTTGAAATCGGGAACTGAAACTAAACTGGCATCGATAACCAATAATGGCACAGGATTCGGCTGGAACGGTTCTCTCTTTTTTATTAATAGCGCAAGTTTATATGTATATGGTAATGATGCGTGGAATTATATAGGGATGACAGCCAATAACGTAATCGGAGCACAAGTAAACGGTAATGTCGTTTATCTTGTTACGAGAGAGGGTGTAAAAAAATACAATATAGCAAGAGAGGACGGTTCTATAAAGTTTGTTTTTGTTTCTGAGAACCTTCTGGCTGACAACATATCGTCGAATACAAATTACACGCATGACGAGAATGGGAATTTATATGTATATGACAGGGATACCCAGACTATTTTTTGGATTGAGAACGATGCTTTGAGAAGCATTGCTTTATCAGGTACTTTCGATAATTCATCTTATATGTGCGGAGTTGATAACGGATATGCATATATTACCAATGGAAAAACGATATATAGGGCAGGTAAAAGCGGAAACGCTGAAATGCTTAGGATGGTGATAAGCGATTTTGAAGGTGAATATGAGAATATCGACGGTACGATATATTGCTTTGGCGGTATTACAAGTATTGCTTACAGCAATGTTAGGAACTCCAGATTCAACAGTTTCACGCCTTCGGAGTATGTTCCTGTTTCGTTGGCTATTGTTCCGGCGGAATAGTCTGAACTGATGATTGTTTTTGGGTTGAGTACAGGATATTATTTTTCAAATAGTGTCCTGTACTTTTTTAAATGTTATGAGACTGACGGCTATTTCATATTTTTATTACGGGTAAGCCCCGGCAATTGGGCGTATTTTTCCTTTTTGTTTATTGTTTTGTTTCGTGCGATAATACAGTCCGTATATAAATAATACAGGCCGAATGAAAATATCTTCATTCGGCCTGTTGTTTTTATTTATCTGCCTTCCGGCTTTAGTGTGTCTCCTTATCCGAGATAGTCGCACGGTTCTTCGCCTATCATCACACGGAGGGTATTGCACATTCTTACGTATTGTGCAAAGAGGTCGTGCAGCGGTTGTGTCTCGAAGTCGTGCATCGGGCTCTTGAAGTAGAATGACAACCAGCTTTGTATTCCTTTGAAACCGCAACGTTTTGCCAAATCGGTAAAGAGTACGAGGTCGAGCAACAACGGTGCTGCGAGTATGGAGTCGCGGCAGAGGAAATCGACTTTAAGCTGCATGGGGTATCCCATCCACCCTACTATGTCGATGTTGTCCCACCCTTCTTTGTTGTCTTTACGCGGGGGATAGTAGTTTATACGAACTTTGTGATATATGTCGCCGTAAAGCTGCGGATATTTTTTGGAATCGAGTATCGTGTCTATTACCGAAAGTTTGCTGACTTCTTTTGTCTTGAATGAATCGGGATCGTCCAATACTTCGCCGTCGCGGTTTCCGAGGATGTTGGTGGAGAACCATCCGTTCAATCCCAACATACGGGTACGAAGCATCGGGGCGAGTACGGTCTTCATCATGGTTTGTCCTGTTTTGAAGTCTTTTCCGCAGATAGGTACATTCATCTTGTCGGCAAGTTCCCATATTGCGGGCATATCGACGGTCAATGCCGGTGCACCGTTTATGAACGGGATACCTGATGATACGGCTGCGTATGCGTAAAGCATGCTGGGGGATATTTCGGGACTGTTTTCTTTCATCCCCTGCTCGAATGCTGCCAGACTTTTGTGTACTTCTCCCATCGGGATATACACTTCGGTACTTGCTGCCCATATTACTACAAGACGGGAGCAACCGTTTTTCTGTTTGAACTCGGCCATATCGGCTTTGAGCTGCTCCATAGCTTCGTATTTGGTGGCGGCGTTCTTTACCCATGTGCCGTGAAGACGTTTTACATATTCCTGATAGAAGACGGCTTTCATCGGTTTTATCGCTACCAACTCGTCTTTTACCTTGTCAATGTCTTTCTCGGTCAAGACTTCTGCATGTTTGGCAGCTTCATATACGTTTTCTTCGAATATGTCCCATCCGCCTATTACTACGTCATTGAGGTCGGCCAATGGTATTACGTCCTTTATTTTGGGTTCGCGTTTTTCTTCGCCTTTTCCCAAAGGGAGATGCGCTAACTGTGTAAGGGAACCTATCGGCTCTGCCAGCCCTTTCCTTACGGATAATGTACCTACTACGAATGTTGAAGATACTGCGCCGCCCAATCCAACGACCAGCACTCCTAATTTTCCTTCAGCTTTTTCTATTTCCATTGCTTTTGTTATTTAAATCTTTCAACCTTGTCGGGTTAATTTAAAATATCTTGCAAAGATATTTTTTTAGATATTTATATAAAACTGAATATTATAATGATGCGACATTTTGAACACTAATTACTACTTTTAAACCATTGAAAGCAACTCTTCTATCGTATCTATTATTTTTGTGTATTCTATATTTTTTTCGCTGTCGTTCCAGCTTTCGTTTTTTAGCCATATTGCCTGCATTCCTTGTTTTATTGCCGGAGCTATGTCGTTTTTATAGCTGTCGCCTACGACAAGTGTTTCGTCGGGTTGTGTTCCGAGACGCTCGCGGGCTATGCGGAATATCTCTTCGGAGGGTTTGCGGCATCCTACTACTGCCGATTCTACTATATCCTTGAAATACCGGGCAATACCGTATTCGGTTATTACGGAACGGATGTTGCCGTAGAAATTGGTTACCAGAACCAGCGGATATTTGCGGCTGAGAGCGGATAGCACCTCGGCTGACTTTTTTACGTGGCTGCGGGCTACGGTATCGCAATATCGTGCTGCTTCGTCGGATTTGGCGTCAATCGGATAATCGGCGGGAAGCGTCCCTGTCCGCACCAGTTCCTGCATCTCGATTTTTATCTTTTTCCGCAGCAATATGTAAAATGTGTCTTCGGGCTTGATGTGCGGTGTGCGCTCAAGTTCGCGCTCTGCATATACGTAGGCCGAACGGAACTGTTCCTTGGGTATCTGTATGCTTGCGGACTTGTATCCGTCCCATATCACTTCGCTCCAGTGGCGTCCTCCGGTATCGAGTGTCCCGCCGTAGTCGAAAAGTATTCCTTTTATCATGGACGTTATTGTTTTGTTATTTTTTCATCAATGCTCCGGCATATTTTTTCGTATCGTATTATCATATACGCGAGCAATATGTTCATTATTGTAAGTTCGAATACGTAATAAACCCATACTTCGTTTATCAGCAGCGTAATGAAAAGGACTATGGCGCGAGTGTTGAACGTGAGTATGTTGGTGTATTTGAGCAGCGGCAGACTTGCTTTGCGGTATTCGGCACGTACTTCGTCGGGGGGATTTCCTCCGGGATAATAGCGTTCTATGTCGGAATGGAGTTTCCGCATTGCGGGTGAGAATTGCTGCTGGCTGCGGGTGTAATTGATATAGAATATCATTACTATTTTTTTGAACCAGTTTTTCTTCCACGTGAGTTTGGCGTATTCTCCTTTTAGGGTTTCTACGCTTTCCATCTCGCTTTTTTCGCGGCCGTTAAGGAAATAGAGGTGCAGCCCGCGATAGGAATCGGCTATTGCGGCTTGCATTATATGGGAGTATCCGGCTGCGACTCCCAACGGATATACCCACCAGCTCCATCCGTCGAAATCGCGCAGGCGGTATGCTATGGCGAAGTATATTATTATGAACCATATATCGCCGCTTAAGCCGTCGAGTATGCGTCCGATACGGGAATATTGTCCTGTCATGCGTGCCAACTGTCCGTCGGTACTGTCGAGCGTGTTGGCCATGATGAGCAGCAATATGCCTATTGCGTTGAGACGGATGTCGTTGTAGTAGTAGAGGACTCCTGCTGCGGCTCCTATTATTATGGAGACTATGGTTACGGCATTGGGGGTTATGTGCAGACGTCGGAAAAGGAGTGCAAGTACGTACCCTATGCGTCGGTAGAATACGAGGTCGAGCCACTCTTCGGTATCGGCCGATTTGAATGTCTGTTTTAGTGTCGTCTTGTTATCTTGCATGTTGTGTGGTTTCTATTGTTTCTGCCACGGCTGCGGCTATCGCCTCGGAGGCCTCTTCGGCACAGGGACTGAAACTCGGCCAGTCGTTCAGGTCTATTATGTTGATTTTTCCGTCGGGTGTTATTATGCAATCGCCGCCGAATACGGTTATTCCGGTTTCGCGGCTCATTATGTTGCATATTTCTTTTAGCCGTTCGGTCTTGTATGGATAGAACTTTACGTCGGAGTTGTTTGCTTCGTACCCGAATTTGCTGTACCCGCTTTGTTTTGGATATAGTGTGTAAAGGTAGCGGTCGCCTGATACGGCATAGAATTTTAACAGGTCGCCTTCGAGATGCTCGCATACGAGCACTTCGTTTATTGCCCTGCTATGGTATCGGGTGAGTGCTTCGCGATATTCGGCGGGGGTTCCTGCGTATATTATATCGTCTTTGTCGGTTACGGACTCGTCGGGGAGTTTTAACCAGCACGGGCGGAATGTCCCGCTGAAGGGTAAGGTTGTGTCGGTACTGCCTACTATGACCGTCGCGGGGGTTTCGATGTTGTTTGCCGTGGAAATTTCCCAGAGTTTTCGCTTGGTGCATTTGCGGATTGCGTGTCCGGGGTTTATCACGGTTTTGCCTTCGGCTTCGAGACGGCAGAGCTTTTCTATGGAACGGGGCTTCCGGCACATGTTTATTATGGCCGGCTCGGTTATGTCGGTTTCGATAAACTGTGCTTCGGTATAGCGGTGTATTGCATATCCCCGCTCTTGCAACTTGATGCTCGCAGCGTTTATTATACGGCTGTCGGCATCGGTCAGATTGGGCGAGTGTTCGTGAGACCGATATACTGCTGCTATTGTTGGTTTACAGGTTGTCATACGTGTCTTACGATTTTTTCGGCTTTTTCTATGTCGGTCTTGTGGTCGATGTCTATTACTTTTCCGAACGGATAGGCATAGAGATTCAACCCTTCGGCTACGAGGGCGCGCTGGTAGTTGCGCATCCGGCTTTGGCCTGATTGCATGAAGCGGTCCAATACTTCGAGGGCTATCGGGTTGAGTGCATAGATGCCGGCGGAGATGTATTTTATTCCGTCTTCGTATTTGTCATAGAAGCCTTCTATTTTCCCGTTTTCGACGGTTTTTACATATAGGGGCTTTTCGTCGTCGATGTATGCAGTTACGCCCATCATTCCGTCGTATGTTTTGTTTTGCTCGAATGTGCCGATATATTCGGCGAATTCTTTTTCGTCGAATACGGTATCTACCGTGGTAAGGCAGAATCGTCCGCTTATGTGCTCGCGCAGTTTGTAAAAACTGTGGACGGAACTTGGGGTGCTTGCACTTATTAGCTTTATGTTTTTTTCTTTCTGCGAGAGTTGTGCCATATATTCGACCAACTGCGGCTTGGTGCTGTTGATTATTATGGATATGCTCTCGGCATGGTTTTCGTTGAATATTCGTATTAAACGGTCTATCAGCGTTTCTCCGTTTATTTTTACAAGCGGCTTGGGGAGTTCTATTCCTTCGTTTGTAAGCCTCGAGCCGTCGCCTGCGGCTATTATTGCATAATGCATTGCTTTGTTACTGTTCGGTTTCTTGCATAAGGTTTATTGTTTCGTCTTTTCCGCCTTTATCGACGTATTGTTTTTTTAACGGATTGGCTGTCATCTCGGAATAGTTCCGTCGGTTGCGATATACGTCTATGGCTGTATATATGGCTTGCCGCATGGAGTTTTCGGAGGCGACGTTTTTTCCGGCTATGTCGTATGCTGTTCCGTGATCGGGCGATGTCCGCACGAACGGGAGTCCTGCCGTGTAGTTTACGCCGTCGTCCATGGAGATTGTCTTGAATGGTGCAAGTCCTTGATCGTGGTACATGGCCAGTACTCCGTCGAAATGTGTATATGTGGCTGCTCCGAAGAATCCGTCGGAGGGATAGGGCCCGAATGCCATTATTCCGTTCTTGCGCGATTCTTCTATTGCCGGTATTATTATTTCTGTTTCTTCACTGCCCAACAGCCCGTCATCGCCTGCGTGAGGGTTTAACGACAATACTGCTATTCGTGGTTCTTCTATTGCGAAGTCTTCGCGTATGGATTTGCGGAATATGGCGAGTTTTGTCTGTATGGCTTCTTGTGTGAGCTGTCGGGATATTTCGGATACCGGTATGTGCATGGTTACGAGGGCGACCCGCATCTTGTCGTTCATCAGTATCATCAACGGGGTGTCGCCGTCGCCTAAGCGGTCTTGCAGGTATTCGGTATGTCCGGGAAAATTGAATTGCTCGGAATGTATCGTATGTTTGTTTATCGGTGCTGTTACTATTACATCGACCAATCCTTTGCGTATGTCCGTTACGGCTGCCTCAAGTGCTTGGTATGCTGCTATTCCGGCTGCTTCGGTGGGCTTGCCTACTTCTACTTTTATATCGTCGCCTACGCAGTTTATCAGATTTATCTTGTCGGGCAATATGTTTTCTGCCGTCGCTATTGTGTTTATGTGTATTTGGTTGAGTTCGAGTATGCGTTTGTAATATGCCGCTACTTTGGCCGCTCCGTATATTACCGGGGTGCAGAGTTCCAGCATTCTGGTATCGGAGAGTGCTTTGAGTATTACTTCATACCCTATTCCGTTTATATCGCCATGCGTTATCGCTACGCGTAATTTTCCGGTTTTCATATCTTTGTAGTGTTGTTTCGTAGTGTTGTTTTGTAATTGCTAAGATACGATTTTTATCTGTTATTTCGTCTCTTGCTTGTTGTTTTGCCCGTTTTATTTCTGCTATTTTAGCTTTTTATTTTATTCGGCGGGATTCTATTGTGTTACCGCTATTTGCTTAGAGTAAAAACGGACGGTTTTTATTTTGCGACATAGACCTTTCGGTTTATGTTTTTTACTGTTTGTATCGTTCATTTCTCTGCTTTGCCGAGTACAAAAGTAATGTTTTTGCAATCTCCTTTTTTATCTTTTCGACTGCATGTTTAGTCTTTTGTTCTTATCGGACACGCGCGTTTTTCTGCTGTGAGGCGAGCATGCCGCAGGCTGCGAATATATCTTCGCCCCGCGATGCGCGTATTGTTGCCGTTATGCCTTTTTTGTTGAGGGTGTCGCGGAACGTTATCATGTTTTTATCGCTTGCGGTGTTTAACGCTACGCCCGGTATGGCATGGTATCTTATCAGGTTTACCCGGCAGTCGAGCCCTTTGATAAGGTGCGCCAGTGCTTCGGCATCGGCTGTCGAATCGTTTACGCCGGCAAACATTATGTATTCGAACGATAGCCGCCTCTGATGCGAGAAATCGTATTGGCGCAACATGTCTATCATCTCGGCTGAGGGAAAGGCTTTGTCGGCCGGTATTATTTCGCTGCGCCGGGTATCGGGTGAATGGAGGCTTATTGCCAAATGGCATTTGCTTTCTTTGAGGTATCGCTGTAATCCTTTTCGTGTTCCTACGGTTGAGAGGGTTATGCGTTTGGGACTCCATGACAGCCCCCATGGTGCGATTACTGCTTCTATCGACTTTAATACTTCATCGAGGTTGTCGGTGGGTTCGCCCATTCCCATATATACGATGTTTGTAAGGGATTCGCTGTTCGGTACGGAGAGTATCTGGTTTATTATCTCGGCGGATGTCAGGTTGCGTTGCAGCCCTTGTTTGCCGGTCATGCAGAACAGGCACTTCATCCTACACCCTACTTGTGATGATATGCAGAGCGTGGCTCTCTCTTTGTCGGGGATATATACGGCTTCGATTGTTTGTCCGTCGCCCAGTCTGAAAAGGTATTTTTCTGTTCCGTCGGCTGATGTGATGCTTTCGGCCGGAGGGTTTATTCCTATTGTGGCGACTTGCTGCAGCTTTTCCCTGTTGTTTTTGGATATATCGGTCATTTGATTGAAATCATATACTCGTTTTTGATATATCCATTTGAGTATTTGTTTTGACGTGAACGGGGGCATCCCGCACTCTGTTACGAATTTTTTGAGTTCTTCGGGGGTCTTTCCTAATATTTCTTCTTTTGTCTGCATTGTTCTTGTTATTGTATATATAAAGGGGACGCTTCAAATGCAAGGTTGAAAACGTCCCCTTTGTAAACAACTAACTTTTTATTTATCAGAAGAATTTTATTCTGTTGTCTTCTATATCGGCTTTCGATTCCAATACATCGAGCAATCCTCCGTAAAGCGCCTGACGTATTATCTGATTGTAGCGCAAAACTTCCGTCGGCTTGTCGAAATTTGACGATACGGGGATTTTGTTTATTACGTCTATTACATATACGCCTCTGGTGCCTTTTACGGGTGCGGTTACTGTTCCTGCTTGTGTATATGGCGCTATTCCTGCTATCTTCGGCTCGAATCCTATTCCGGTTATTACGGGGTTCATGAATGATGCGCCTCGTACGGTGTCAATCTTCGATGACATTTTGGATGCGTAGGCTTCTATTCCTCCTTCGGTTCCGGCAAGCGCCTCGGCTATCATGTCGCCTTTCTTTTCGGAGAGGATTGTATAGCGCAACTGCGATTCTACATCTGCGATGGGTGCATAGCCGTCTTCGTTTTCTTCATAGACCATTGCTACGAGGAATTTGTTATCTACGTTGAAGATTTCGGACAAGTCGCCTTTATCGGCATTGAAAGCCCATTTTACTGCCTGACGTGCATCTCTGACGTTGTTTATGTTTATGTCGTCGGGATGAAGCATTGCTGTTTGTACGGTAATGCCTTTTTCGGTGTCGCCTTTTTCAAAGTTTTCGAGTGTGTTGTTCTCGGCTATGTACTGGCTGACTTGATTATAGAGGTTGCCGTATGTTTCGGAACTTGGCCGTACGTTGAGCACGAACTGTGCTACTTTTGCTTTTTCTACGGGTTTGGTGCGTTCTTCAACCTGTACTATGTGTATTCCGTAATTGGTTTCTACTTTGAATGCGCCTTTTTCATTGCCTCTGAAGCATTTCTCGATAAAGTCCTTGCCTAATGTTACGGCCATGGGCTCGGTAAGCCATCCCATCTCTCCTCCGTTTGACGAGGAATTGGTGTCGATTGAGTATTGTGATGCCATAGCTTTGAAATCGGCACCCTTCTTTATCTCTGTCATAAGGCTGTCGCGAAGGGTTTCCTGATCGGCTCGCAGCATTATGTGGCGTACTTTTACCGAATCGGGGGATGTGGTGCGTCCCATGAGACGGTACATCTTGTAGGAATCATTTTCGAAGAACGGCCCGAATACTTCGTCTTTGGTAGCCTTGGATACAAAATCTTTCATTACGCCGCTCATGTTTTTTACCGATGTATATACATCTACATAGGGAACGTCGGTATTGAAACTGAGCAATCCGGATACATCGGAGGTCTCGGCGAACTGTTTTTTGAAGTTGTTTATTTTTTCTTCGGTGATTTTATAGTCGGCTTCGCTGGGCACGATGTTCACGGAGATATATTTTATCTGTCGCGATGCGTCGCGCTTGAAGGTTTCTTTTTTCTTGTCGTACATCGCCTGCATTTCCTTGTCGGTTACCGTTACGGTTGAATCGGGTATTGCGGTGTACATCTGCGATGCATATACGAAATCGACCATGTTCAACGATTCGTTGAAGGAGGCTTCGAGGTCGAGGTCGTTGGGTTGCAGCGATTTTTGTATTGCGGTAAAGAGTTTGGTCATCAAACGCTCTTCTTTTACGCTTTTTTCGAGTTCTATCCAGAAATTGCGTTGTTCGTTGATTCGTTCCAACTCTTCGGGCGTGTATTGCGACTGGTCGTCGGAAAATATATATTGTATGAACTCTTTTATTCTGGCTTGGTCAACTTCTCCGGTACGCGGGTCGCCGAAGAGCTGTATTACTTGCATGGAGAGGTTGTCGCCGGTCAGAAGGTCCTGCAATTCTTCGGCTGAGACTCCGAGCCCCATCTCTTTTGTTGCATCTGACAGAACCATCTCCGATACCATCCTGTCGAATATTTCCTTGTTTATCTGCGATGAGCGTTCTTCGGGCATGGAGCGGTTGTACTGTGTACGGTAACGCATCTGCTCTTCTTCGACTGCTCGATTTACACGCGTCTGAAACTCCTCGACGGTTATTCTTTTTCCGTTTACTACCGCAACTTTGTCGCGATTCATATTGAAGAATGTGGAACCGGAAGTGAGAAAGTCTCCTATGATGAATGCCAGCATAGCCAAACCGATGACTATGACAAGAAGTCCGGCCTGATTCCTAATTTTCTGTAATGTAGCCATTTAATATTGATATTTTTTTATGTTTGTTTCTATTTGCACATTTTTACGGCGCGAAGATAATAATTTTAGCTTTTATATCAATGATATAACTCATGTTTTTTATGCCGTGGGAGTGGTTATTTCGATGATTTTTTATCGTCTTTTATTTTTTTCTTTTTTATGGGAACGTTATGTTGCGGTGTTCTGTTTGCGGGAAGACACTCTTTGCGGGATATATCACAGGACGGATGTTCAGCTGTTTTTTTCGTGCTCGGGGTGTTATTTAAAAGTTTATTTTTGATTTTCGGCTTTTTCCGGAACTGCTACTGTCTGTCTTGCGGTGCGTATTTGAGGGCGTTGTTCTGACGCATGGCTGATGCGTCTTTTCGCACACTGTCGTTTGTTTCGCGTTTTTCTACGGGGAATATTCCGGTGGTTTTAAGAATCTTGTATTTGGTCATGGATTCGTTCGAGAGGAATCCTTGTCCTTCTATTATTCTGTCGCCTCGCTCGATATGTATGGTACTGTCGGAATATATCTGCTGTTTGTCTTGATTCCAAAAGAGTTGCTCGGTGAAAAACCGCTCGTCTTGTATGTTGGCCATCCTTACATCGCCTTTTAATTCCCACAGTCTCTTGTATTTGTAATATATGGCCGTGTCGCCTTCGATGAAGGCTTCGACATCGAAATTTTCGTCGAATGTTTCGATGTACAGCCCTTTGGGAAAGTACCAACGGGGGGAATCGGACTGTTCGTACATGTACCACTCTTTTGTTACTACACGGTAACGTGTGATTCCGGAATCGGATATGAGGGTGGTTACGTCGCGGCTGAATATTGTGCTTACTTCTTTGGGATTGGATAATGCTCCGACTACTTCTTTTTTGTCGCCCCTACACCCTGAAAGAAGGAGAAACAGCATTGCTGCCGCTGCTGCGATATATGATGTGTGTATGTTGTTTTTTCTACTGTACCGCATTTGTCTGTCTTCTTGTTGCCGGGGTTCTGCGTCGTCGGCTGTTCAATCTCTGCGTTATTGTAATTTGCTCTTGAAGAACCACATTTCGTTGAACGATATTCCTATGGATATTATCAGTCCGTTTTCGGTTACGGCAGATCCGGTAGAGAGTTTCCTGTGGAAGTACTGTGCCGACAAGTTTACTATCGAACGGTCTTGCAACAGGGGGAATCCTAAACCTATTGTCGCTCCTATTTCCCGGAGATTTGAATCGCCTATTTTAAGGTACGAGTCGTCGTAATATGCACCGAGCCGATACCTTATGCGCCGCATGTATTGTCGGGCGTACTGGTCGTGCCGATATTCTCCGCCGAAGGAGATTCGCAACCTGTCATGGAGGTTTCCTTTTGTGTCGGTTACGGCACCTTGTCTTTCCCATAACGGCAGGAAGGAGGCTTTACTCCATGGTTGGTAGGTTACATCGGCACCGAGAATAAGACGGTTGTTCCATTTATACCCTACTCCAACGCCATAGCTGGAACTCATATCGTAATTGTTTTTGAGCGATATTGTATCGCTATACGACATGGTTGTTGTATTGTCGGACGAGTTTAACGAATAGGTATTGGTGTATCTTTTTCCCAACATCTTTTTTCCGGGTGTATATACGAATCCGAAGGTAAGCGAGTTCTTTTCGTTAATAGGTTGCGTGTATCTCAGTCCTAACTCTATTTTGTAATCGGTTACATGGAACTCTACCATATCGACCATGGCCATTACGTTATATGATGATGATGGCAATATGGTGGTGGAATGTGTTATGTTGCCGAACATGAATGCTGCATTTACGCCGAAATACAATTCTTTCCATATTTTTGCGGCAGCCCCGAAATAGACTTGTGTTATTCCGCCTGTCCCGGTTCGGGAAAAGGCTCCCATATTGATATAGCTTGAATAGTCGTAGGCGACATTTGAATACGGCATTACGCCTAATGATGCGGCGAATCGTTTTCCCATGGGAAACTGCAGTACTGCATAATCGAAATTTGCCGTTGTTTTTGTTTCTTTCAACTTTCCTTCTTTCATCCAGTTTACATCGACATTCATCCCTATATCGAACAGGAATGTCAATGAGTCCATTGCTGCATATGATGCCGGGTTTTTCGGATTTATCTGCTTGTTGTTGTCTATGGCATATCCTACTCCTCCCATACCGGAATTTACGCCGAGCGTGTTGTCATCCAACGTGCCCAGACCGTATATGGAATATGGTGTCTGCGCATTTGCCTGCATGGCTGCCGAGAGAATCAGGGTTATCGCAACCGTGAATATTTTTTTTGTCATATATTGTTATAGTTCAGTATATTGTTAAGGCCTTTCAGCACTAAAAGACTGTCTTCTTTTATGGTTGTTGTCTGTTCGGATTTTAACTTGTCGTATATTATGCGACTGTCTCCTCCGGTTATTATAACGTTTGTATGTGGGTTTTTATTACGGCTCCGGGTGATGTATGACATGACTTCATTTATTACTCCGGTCATTACTCCCGACAGTATTGCGCTTTCGGTATTGAATCCTCTTTCGGGATATGCCGTCGATTTTGCCACCAACGGCAAACTTGTTGTATAATGGTTGAGGGCTTTTAACCGCATTGTTATTCCGGGGGATATGTTTCCGCCCATGTATTCTCCGTTAGAGTTTACATAATCGTATGTTATTGCTGTTCCGGCATCTATTATAAAACTCTCTTCTCCGGGATTGGCTTTCCATGCAGCTACGACGCCGGCAATGCGATCCACGCCAAGCGTTTCGGGCGTTGCATAGTTTATTTTTATGGGAAGCGGCACGGAATGTGTCAGTTCGAGAAAACGGGAAGTTATTTTTTTTATTTGTCCTGCCAATGCTGCGTTGTATGTTGCCACGGACGAGTATATGCTCGATGTTACCGGATATTTGCTTATCGATGTCATAACTTCCGCTACATCGGGCGATTTGAACGTAAAGACTTCTTCCGGTTCTTCTCGGGTGTCGAATACGGCTACCTTTACGGTTGTATTTCCTTCGTCTATTACAAGATTCACGACCTGTTATCTTTTTTCAGAAGCTGGACGCTTCGGTTCTTTTATTTTTTTGCCTATGCTTCGACTTCTGCTCCAGACAGTCTCTCGCGGAATGACACCTCTTTGTTTTACGGAGCAAAGATAACATTTGACTCTATAAGAACAAAATATTATTTAATTGTTATGCTCCCTTAACCCTCTTTATATCATGCGGCTGTTTTTTATTGCTCGATGATTGCCGGGAGGGGTGCTTGGGCATGTTAATAAAAAAGCGGGGCAAAGGGATGATTCTTTGCTCCGCTTCGGTATTGTGAAAGCAATTTCTTGTTTATTACTCTGCTTTTTCTTCTGCTACTACTACAACTTCTATCTCGGCTGTTACTTCTTTGTGAAGTTTTACTGCGAGTTTGTATGTTCCGAGTTCTTTGATCGGCTCTTTCAACGCAATGGTCTTGCGGTCAACTGCCAAACCTTTTTCGTTCAACGCATCGGCTATCTGCACCGTGGTTACCGACCCGAATACCTTGCCTGTTTCGCTTGCTTTGGTGGCGATTGTCAATGATACTCCGTTTATCTGTGCTGCGAATGCCTCTGCATCGGCTTTGATTTTTGCCAGTTTGTGTGCACGCTGACGGTTATCTTCGGCCAACATCTTCAGTGCCGATTCGGATGCTATGACTGCTTTCTGCTGGGGTATGAGATAGTTGCGGCCGTAACCTTTTTTTACGTTTACGACGTCGCCTTTGTATCCTAAGTTATGGATGTCTTCTTTTAATATTACTTGCATTGTTGTTCCTCCCTAATTTTATTTCATCATATCTGTAACATAGGGCAGCAACGCCAAGTGGCGCGCACGCTTTACGGCTTGTGCTATACGACGCTGGAATTTCAGCGAGGTACCGGTTATACGACGCGGCAATATTTTGCCTTGCTCGTTAAGGAACTTCTTCAAAAACTCGGGGTCTTTGTAATCGATATATTTTATTCCGCTCTTCTTGAAACGGCAATATTTTTTCTTCTTTACATCTACCGAAGGGGGGGTGAGATATCTTATCTCGGATTGTGCATTCTGTGCCATGGCTTAATTCTCCTTTTCTGCTTTGTTGGATTTTACACTTCTTCTCTTTACTGCGTACTCCTCGGCATATTTGTCTTTTCTGAATGTCAGGAAACGGATAACGCGTTCGTCACGACGGAAATTAACCTCTAATTTGGCTATTACCGACGGTTCTGCGTCAAATTCTACCAACTGGTAAAATCCGGTAGATTTTTTATCGATAGGATAGGCTAATTTGCGCAATCCCCAATTTTCTTCGTTCACGATTACTGCTCCTTCGTTTTTAAGCAGGTCGGTGAACTTCTCTACCGCTTCCTTCATCTGAGGTTCAGACAAAACGGGAGTTAAAATGAAAACGGTCTCGTAATGGTTCATACTCTGTTTGATTTGTTATTGTTAATATGCATTTTTATTTTGCGGGGGCAAAGATATGAATTTTATCCGTTATGGCAAAATGTTACGGCTTTTTTATTTGTAAAAGGGTTACGGACTTTATATTATGGCTGTTGCCGCAGCGACAGTTTTGTTATTTATTTTGAATATACGGGAGATTATCGCCTCTGTTTTGTTATATTTACCGGTTAGTTATATAACGGTTTTTATTAACGCTATTTTTATCAAGTCATGATATTCAAAAGAGTATTGTTCTTCCTGCCGATATTGGTTATGTCTGTATTTCCGTCTTGGGCAGACGGTGGTTACTGCGACGACGTGCTGGAACACGGCATTGTTTGCCGCACTATAGATATGGGACGTGATTATGAAGGGGATGTGGTGTGTACGTTGGTAAAACGTCCTGCTCCTGAGGTTTCGGATATTGGGGTTTTGTACATACACGGGTTCAACGATTACTTTTTCCAGACTGAAATGGCCGACTTGTTCAACGCCGGGGGGTATAACTTTTATGCTCTTGATTTGCGTAAACACGGCCGCTCGCTACGCTACTGGCAGAGGCACTGCAATATGCGGGATATTAGCGAGTTTTATGCGGATATTGATACCGCGACGGCAATTATGGCGGAGGAGGGGTGCAGGAAAATTGTTTTGCTTGCTCATTCCACGGGCGGTCTTATAGCATCGCTTTACTGCAATGACAGGAGGGATAATTTGAAAGTCGATGCGCTGATTCTCAACAGCCCTTTTTTGGAACTTAACATGGGGTGGTTTATGCGGAAAGTGGCCATGCCTGTTGTTGCCGCAATTTCGGGAATAGTTCCCGACATGACTATTCCGCAGGGTGTCTCGACGGGCTATGGGGAGAGCCTGTTGAGGTCATATCACGGTGAGTGGGATTATGATACCGACAAGAAATGCTTGGTTTCGCCCGATGTTTCGGCGGGATGGGTCGGCGGTATTTACCGGGGTCAAAAGCGGATAAGGCAGGGTTTGGATATTCCCTGCCCGGTTATGGTTATGTACTCCGATTCGAGTGTGGTTTCGGATGAATGGATTCCCGAGATGCAACGCATGGATGCTGTTCTGAACGTAAAGGATATTGCTGAATACGGGCCGCGTTTGGGAAAAACGGTGGATATGGTAAGGGTAAACGACGGGATGCACGATTTGTTGTGTTCTGCCCCGAGTGTAAGGAAGGCGGTGTATAAGAAGATTTTCGAATGGCTCCGCAACAATAAGGCTATGCGGTGTTACGCGAATTTGTAACGGCATCTCTTTATGTTATGGCGTGTTTCTGCCGCCCGTAATGATTTTTTTTCGACTTTTATAGGGATAGGGGGCTCTTCTTACGGTTAAAATTCCGGTACTTTTTATTTTATCGTCCGATTGATTCTAATAAAAAATACCCCCCCATCCGAAACCGGATGCAGGGGTATCACTCTCGTCTATGAGAAGTGTTTGCGGATTATTTTCCGCTTTGCGGTATGAGAATAAAATTAAAGTTGTATGTTTCTAACGGTAGTCTGTAATGAGGTAATACGCCCGGACCGCAGGTGGCTGTTCCTACTCCTGTTTGTGCGGCATCGACATGCACTGTTACTGTTTTGCCGGATACTAGTTCGTTGATATGTGCCGCTGCATCTATCTCGGCATCGGAATATGGGAGCGCACTGAACTGGAAAGGTTTGCCTGAGGTTATTTTTAGTCCGTATCCGTTCTCGTCAGCCAATGTTGCCCATCGCATATCTGTTCTGTTGCCGGTGGCCTGCGGATATACGTAACAGTGGAACATCTCTGCGGGGGATGTTTCGTATATTCCTATCTTGCCTGCAGGCCTGTCTATATAGTTCTCCTGATTGCCTCTGCCGAGGTAGGTTATTTTGTTGCTTAAATTGGATGGCATTCCGAATGTCAGCCCTACTCGCGGAAGGGATTTTACGTTTGCCGTATCGGGCGTGAACGTTGTTTTTACATTGAGAACGCCCCGCCTGTCGATTGTGTATATAAATCGTCCTGCTCCTATTCGTTTGCCTTCGGCGTTTTCTACCGTGTATTCGACTACTGCTCCGCTATTTGTAATTTTTACGGTTTCGGCTTTTTGTTTAATGTCGGCAAGACCGTTTTTTTTCCATATTACGCCTCCGTTCTTGTCTTTTTTGTCATTTTCTGTCAAAGGGCGATATAGGGAGATTGTCATAGGTTCGGACATGTATTCTGTTCCGTTGTACTTGTACGATATTAGTGCTCCTGTTTCGGGCGAGAACGTGGCCTCGGTTTTGCTGTTGCTTATCGTATATCCGTCTTTTTTTAATGGACTACCCATAGGGAGATTGTTGTCGGCGAACGTAAAGTCGGACTTCAGTATAAACTGGTCGTATGCTACTTCATCGTCTGTTTTTATAAATTCGGTGGCGGTATCGGGTGTCCAACTCAAATTGAGATATGCTTCTTTTGTCCCTTTGGGTATGGAGATCTTCCCTAACGCAACTTCTACACTGTCATGCGGTGCGCATGTTACTTTTTTATCGCCTGATGCTATTATTTCTCCGTTGTCGGATATTACGCTCCAATGCATCGTATAGTTGGAAAGGTCGGTAAAGTCGTACCAGTTCTTTATGGTGAGTGTTGTTGTTCCGGCATCGGTGAGTTTTGTCTTGATATACTGATATACTCTTTTTACTTCGTACAGATGTGGATGAGGGTCGCGTACGGCATCGACAAGTCCGTTACAACAGAAACTGCCGAAAGAGGGGACTCCTTCGGGTCCGTAATCGCCGCCATAACTCCAATACCATTTTCCGTTTTTATCTACTTCTCTGAAACTTTGATCGACCCAATCCCATATGCAACCTCCTTGTGCCATCGGTTCGGATTCGAAGACTTCCCAATAATCTTGCAATCCGCCTACACTGTTTCCCATGGCATGTGAATATTCGCACAGAATGAAGGGTCGATATATGTCGGGCTGGGCCAGATAGGCTTTTATTTCTTCTATACTGCGGTACATGCGGCAGTATATGTCGGTATTGAAGTTCTGCTCGGCTCTTTCGTATTGTACGGGACGGTTTGTCTCTTGTGATTTAAGCCACTTGTAGGTTTCTTCGAAGTTTATGCCGTTTCCGGCTTCGTTACCTAACGAAAGTATGGATACGGACGGATTGTTCTTTGTTCGCTCGTACATCCTCCGCGTTCTGTCCATATGGGCTTTGAGCCACGTGGTGTCTTTGGCTAACGTGGCTGCGCCGTATCCCATTCCGTGCGACTCGATATTGGCTTCGTCTATTACATACAGACCGTATATATTGCACAGATGATACCAGTAGGGATGATTGGGGTAATGTGCACACCGTACGGTATTTATGTTGTTTTGTTTCATCATGCGAATATCTTTTAGCATGAGCTCCTTACTTACGGTGCGTCCTTTCTGCGATACTTCATGGCGGTTTACTCCTTTTACCAATACCGGTACGCCGTTTATGCAGAATCGTCCGTCTTTTATTTCGGAGGTTTTGAAACCGACTACGGTTCCTGTTGTGTGTGATGTTCCGTCTTCGCCTGACAACGTAACGATAATGGTATATAGATTGGGATGCTCGGCACTCCACGGTTTTGCATCGGGTATTGTCGTTTTGAATGTTATCGTGTTGTTATCGTGTGTTACTTCTTTTTCGCCGGCTGCTGTTTGATTTCCTTCGTCATCGAACAACTCGTATTTTTAGCGCAGGTTGTCGTCCGAATGGTTTGCAGATTGTGATACTGGTAGTGTTTGTTATATATGGGATATGGTGTTTTATTGCATGCTTTTTTTAATGTAATTTGTTTTTATGTAAAAAAGCGGTCGCCTCAAAAATGAGACGACCGCTTCGGGTTTATTGGTGTGCTGATTATGCTTGTGGCATAACCTGCTTCTTTTTTAGTTGTTTTCGGGACGGAGTTTGCGTACTACTACGCCGGCCTGCCACATTTCGCTGTTGCGCATCTCTTCGAGTTCTTTGTTGAGGGATTCGCGATAGCCGGGTTTGCTGTTGGTGTCGATTGAACGCTGTGCTTCGTTTCCTTTTGCTACTTCGCTATACAACTCTTCGAATACGGGTTTGGTTGCGTCGCGGAATTTCTTCCACCAGTCCAATGCTCCGCGCTGTGCGGTTGTGGAGCAGTTTGCGTACATCCAGTCCATTCCGTTTTCTGCTACGAGGGGCATGAGGGATTGTGTGAGTTCCTCGATTGTTTCGTTGAAGGCTTCGGACGGGGTATGGCCGTTTTCGCGAAGGGTGTCGTACTGTGCTGCGAAGATTCCTTGTATTGCGCCCATGAGTGTTCCGCGCTCACCTGTGAGGTCGGAGTAAACTTCGCGCTTGAATGTGGTCTCGAACAGATAGCCTGAGCCTACACCTATTCCGAGTGCTATTACGCGCTCTTTTGCCCGGCCTGTGGCATCTTGGAAGATTGCATAGCTCGAGTTGAGTCCGCGTCCTTGGAGGAACATTCTGCGAAGGCTTGTTCCTGAGCCTTTGGGGGCTATCATTATTACATCTACGTCAGCAGGGGGTACGATGCCTGTTCTTTCTTTATAGGTTATTGCAAAGCCGTGTGAGAAGTAGAGGGCTTTGCCTGCGGTAAGTTCGGCTTTTACTGTGGGCCATACGGCTATTTGTGCTGCGTCGGAAAGGAGGTATTGTATTATTGTCGCGCGGCGGCATGCTTCCTGTATCTCGAAGAGGGTTTCTCCGGGTACCCATCCGTCGGCTACTGCCTTGTCCCATGTCTTGGAATCTTTGCGCTGGCCTACTATTACGTTGAATCCGTTGTCGCGCAGGTTGAGGCTTTGTCCCGGGCCTTGTACGCCGTAACCTATTACTGCTATCGTTTCGTTTTTCAGTACTTCTCTTGCTTTTTCCAATGGAAATTCTTCGCGGGTTACTACATTTTCTTCTACTCCGCCAAAATTCATTATTGCCATAATCTTTTTTGTTTTAAATTAGGGTTTTCTGTTTTTGTATTTGTTTTTTAATCTCTTTCTTTTAGTTCTATTCCACAACGGCAGATAACCGGACCTTCGCCTGCGGGACGCAACTCGGCGGTATATTGTCCGGGCGACGTCTCTTCGCCTGCCAGTTGCAGTGTCTGGCCGTAGTGGGCTTCGTTCATATAGCTTATCTCGAAACGTTTTACGAATTTTTTGTCGAGTTGAGCCATGGTGAAATAGTTCATTACGTGCTCTATCTGCTTGCCGCTGTTGAAATGCCGGTTGAAATCTATGTCGCTGAACTCGACTTTGAACTCTGTTCCGACGGCATCGCGGGCTATCGGTTTTTGTCGTCCTTGTCGGGGTATCGGGCACTCTTTTTCTGCCCGTCGGTCGCTAAGGTATCCGAGCGAACTGATGTCGAGCGATTTGCGAGTGGTAAGGTCTATGACAAACCAGATGCTGCGGGCATAACCGTAGGTTTTGCCTTCGGGTGTGGAGAAGCGGAAGTTACGCTCGGAGAAGTGGGGATTGAAGTCTTCTACCCATGTCTCGGCTATCATGGTGTCGTACGGTTGCGGATAGCTTTCCATGTCGATTGCCAATCGTGCCAGTACCCATGCGTGGTTGCGCTCGGTTATCGTATGGTATCCTATTCCCCATTCGTCGGCATGCCGCGTGGCTACGTCGAGTATCTTGTTGGCCATGTAGTACATGGAGACTTCGCGCTGTGCATTGCAATCGGCGGGAACTATTTCGTATCTGCAACTGTATATGTTGTTCGCTTCTGCCATACGGTCGGTTTTTATTCTTGGGCGAGACGGCGTTGTTCCTGTTTTTCGAGGAAACGGTCGACGTGCTCTACTGTGGAACGGGTTATGGATACGCGTCCTGAACGTACGAACTGTAATACGCCGTACATGTTCAATGCTTCGAACAGGGCTTGTGTTTCGTCGGTATGTCCGGCTTTTTCTATTATGGTGTAGGTACGGGTTATTTCCAGCACGCGCGCATTGTACTTGCGCACGAGTTTTTCGAGTCCGCCTATTTCGAGCAGGTTGGCCGTGGAGATTTTATACAGCGCGACTTCTTGATATACTATGTCTTCGTCGGTATAGTAGAACGCGCGTATTACGTCTATTCTCTTTTCTATCTGCTTTACTACTTTTATTACGGTCTCTTCGTCGCACATTACCGTTATTACGAATTTATGTACGCCTTTTATGGCCGATGCCGATACGGAAAGGGATTCTATGTTCAGTTTCCGCCTCGTGAATATTATGGATATTTGGTTCAGCAGTCCTACCTGATTTTCGGAGTGAACGGTTATTGTATATAATATCGGTTCCATTACTTTTTGTATGTCTCGTTACGGTTCAACATTATATAATCTACGCTCTTGCCTGTGGGGGTCATCGGGAATACCATCTCTTCTTTTTCCACGTCGGCTTCCAACAGATATGCGCCTTTGTGCTGCATCATCTCCTGCACGGCTTCTTTCAACTCGGAGCGGTCGGTTATTCTGCGTCCTTTTATGCCGTATGCTTCGGCGAGTTTTATGAAGTCGGGGTTTACGAGGTCGGTCTCGGAGAAGCGTTTTTCGAAGAATAGCTCTTGCCACTGACGTACCATGCCGAGGACGTTGTTCGACAACAATATTATCTTTACGTCCAATCCGTAAGCTTGTATCGTCCCGAGTTCCTGCTCGGTCATCTGCAACCCGCCGTCGCCTGCGAAGAGGCATACCGTGCGGTCGGGCGCACCGAATTTGGAGCCTATGGCTGCGGGCAATCCGAATCCCATAGTGCCGAGACCTCCGGATGTGATGAGGCTGCGGGTGTTGCGGTATGTAGAATAGCGTGCGGCCATCATCTGGTTTTGTCCTACGTCGGTTACGACAATGGCATTGTTGTCGGCAGCTTCGGATACGCAATGTACTACTTCGCCCATGCGCAGCGGCCCGTCTTCGGGTGTTATCTCGTCTTTTATGACTTTTTCGTATTCGGCGGTTTCGGCATGTTCGAAACTCTTTACCCACTCGGTCTGCTCGCGTCTATTGACTAATGCTGCTACGGCCGGCACTGTTTCTTTGGCGTTGCCGAGTACGGCGAGGTCGATTTTGACGTTTTTGTTAAACTCGGACGGGTCGATGTCGAAATGTATCTTCTTGGCTTGACACGCATATGTACTTATCTCGCCTGTTACGCGGTCGTCGAAACGTAGCCCTATGGCTATGAGCAAATCGCACTCGTTGGTTTTTACGTTGGGGGCTATATTGCCGTGCATTCCTATCATGCCTTTGTTCAACGGGTGTTCTGACGGAATGGCTGATAATCCCAACAGTGTTTCGGCTACGGGGATTCCGGCTTTTTCGGCAAGTGCTATTACTTCTTTTTCGGCATTGCCGAGTTTTACGCCTTGTCCTACGAGCATAAGGGGCTTGCGTGCCTCGTTTATCATACGGGCGGCTTCGCGTATTTGTGCGTCGTCTATTTTGGGGAACGGGTCGTAGCTGCGGATAAACGAGCATTTGCTGTATTTGAACTCGGCTGTTTCGACTTGTGCGTTTTTGGCAAAGTCGAGCACTACCGGCCCGGGACGGCCTGACGATGCTATGTAGAATGCCCTCGCTACTGCCCATGCTATGTCTTCGGCACGACGTATTTGATAGCTCCATTTGGTTATGGGGAGCGTTACGCCTACGACGTCGGTTTCCTGAAAGGCGTCTGTCCCGAGCATCGATGCGGGCATCTGTCCGGCAATTACCACCATGGGGGTACTGTCCATCATTGCGTCGGCTATACCTGTTATTGCATTGGTGGCTCCGGGTCCGGAGGTTACTATGACGACTCCGGGTTTTCCCGATACGCGTGCATAACCTTGCGCTGCATGGGTAGCTCCCTGCTCGTGGCGCATCAATATGTGATGGAGTTTATCGCGATAATCGTACAGACAGTCGAACACCGGCGTTATTGCTCCGCCGGGATAGCCATATACGATTTCGACTCCTTCTTCCATTAGGCTCCTTATCAGTATCTCGGAGCCTGAAATTTTGTCTTCTGACATATCCTCAAAAATTATTCTACAAAGATATGTATTTTATTCTACAATACGAAACGCTCCCTTGTCGGCCGAACTTACCATCGAGGCATAGGCCTTGAGTGCTTTCGAGACTTCTCTCTGACGGGTTACGGGGCGCATCGGACGTGCGGCCAGTTCTTCGTCGGTGAGTTTTACGTTTATGCTGCGTTCGGGGATGTTGATTTCTATTATATCGCCGTCTTCTACCTTGCCGATGTTTCCTCCGGCTGCTGCTTCGGGCGAAATGTGGCCGATGCTCAGTCCGGATGTTCCGCCGCTGAAACGTCCGTCGGTTATCAGGGCGCACTCTTTTCCGAGGTGGCGTGATTTTATATATGATGTGGGGTATAGCATCTCCTGCATTCCGGGGCCTCCTTTGGGTCCTTCGTGTGTTATCACTACAACATCGCCGCTTACTACCTTGCCGGAGAGGATGCCTTCGCATGCCGCCTCTTGTGAGTCGAATACTTTGGCAGGCCCGGAGAAGTGCCAGATGCTTTCATCTACGCCTGCGGTTTTTACCACGCATCCGTCCTTGGCTATGTTGCCGAACAGTACGGCCAATCCGCCGTCCTTGCTGTATGCGTGCTCTACGTCGCGGATACACCCTGCGGTTCTGTCGGTATCGAGGGTTTCGTATGTATTGCTCTGCGTTCCCATGTGATTGCTGAATACTCCGCCGGGTGCGCTGGAATAGATTCGTTTTGCTTCGGGGTCGATTTCGGGTTTCATTATGCTGTAACGGGCAATGTCTTCGCCGAGTGTTGCGCCGTTTACGCGTTTGCATGAGGTATCGAGCAGCCCTGCCTTGTCGAGTTCGCCGAGGATATTGAGTATTCCGCCGGCTCTGTTGCACTCTTGTATGGAGAATTTTTGCGTGTTGGGCGCAAGTTTGCAGAGGCAGGGTACGCGACGGCTCAAACGGTCTATATCTACCATTTTGAAATCGACACCGCCTTCGTTGGCTACGGCCAGAAGGTGAAGTACGGTATTGGTTGAGCCGCCCATTGCTATATCGAGCGTCATGGCGTTGAGGAATGCCTGACGGGTTGCTATGCTGCGCGGCAGGACGCTTTCGTCGCCGTCGCGATAATACTTGTAGGCATTTTCTACTATAAGGCGTGCTGCATCTTTGAAGAGCTGCAGGCGGTTGGTATGTGTCGCGAGTATCGTACCGTTGCCGGGGAGCGAAAGGCCTATCGCTTCGGTAAGGCAGTTCATGGAGTTGGCGGTGAACATTCCGGAGCAGCTTCCGCAACCGGGGCAGGCACAGTCTTCTATATGCCGTATCTCTTCATCGCTTACGGTTGAATCGGCTGCTTTTATCATCGCCGTTATGAGGTCAGCGTTTTCGCCGTTGTACTTGTGTGCTTCCATTGGTCCGCCGGATACGAATACGGCGGGGATGTTGAGTCGCATGGCTGCCATAAGCATTCCGGGGGTTATCTTGTCGCAGTTGCTTATGCATACCATTGCATCGGCCTTGTGCGCATTTACCATATACTCTACGCTGTCGGCAATCAGGTCGCGCGAGGGGAGCGAATAGAGCATTCCGTCGTGTCCCATGGCTATACCGTCGTCTATGGCTATGGTGTTGAACTCGGCTGCGAAACATCCCAGCTTTTCTATTTCGGCTTTTACCTGCTGTCCTATTTCGTGCAGGTGAACATGTCCGGGCACAAATTGCGTAAATGAGTTTACTACTGCTATGACGGGTTTCCCTATCTGCGATTCTTTCATGCCGTTGGCTCTCCATAAGGCGCGGGCCCCGGCCATTCTCCTGCCTTGTGTGCATTGTGCGCTGCGAAGTTCTTTTGCCATATCTTTTCTTCTTTATTTGTGTGGGGACGCGGGCTTTTGCATTATCTATTTCCTGCAGTTTTTAAAGCTCTTTCGTCCTTTTATACCTTATTTGTTTTTCAGTCTGCGAAATTACCCCGTTTTAGTTATTATTGCAAATAAAAAAAGGTAAATTTTATCTGTCGCCGCATTGCTATTTTCCGATATTTGAGATTGTTGTTTTATGTGATACTTCTGTGGTTTTTTATAAAATGCGGAGCTATTGCGTTTTTCCAATCTGTCAAAAGGGGTTGTTGTGTTGTTTTTTCCATATATACTGTTTAATAAATTTTGTCGTAACGGCTAATTGAATTAACTTTGTACATAAAGCTATTGATTTATTTGAGGTCTTATTTTTTTAAGGTTCAGGGCTTTGTCCTACACCAACAATGAATTTGCGTTTTTTTTCAATATCTGCCTTGATAATTTTACTTGTCTGCGGATGTTCTCCGACAAAACATGTGCCCAAAGGGGAATATCTGTTGGACAGGGTTAAGATTACGGTGGATGACAAAAGGATAAAGTCGTCGGATTTAAAGCCTTATCTAAGACAAACGCCCAATCACAAGACTTTCGGGATTATAGGTTTGCCGTTGGCGTTATATAACTTGTCGGGCAGTAAGGACAACCGCTGGAACAGGTTTATGCAAAGGATTGGCACTCCGCCGGTGGTTTACGACTCGCTGCTGACCGAAAAATCGGTGGAGGAGATTGAAAAAGCTATGTCGAACAGGGGGTTTATGGAAGCTCGTGTAGAGGTGGATACCGTAACGAAAAAGCGGAAGCTGAGGGTTACCTACAACGTAAAGAGCGGCGAACCGTATGTATTGAGGGACGTAACGTACAACATCCCGGACGACAGTCTTGCCGGATTCATTTTAAGGGATACGGCCTATTCTGTTATAAAGAAGGGGGCTTTGTTCGACCACTCGCTGCTCGACCAAGAGAGACAACGGATTACAGCCCGACTGAAAAACAGAGGGTACTACGCATTCAACAAAGAGTTTATTACCTTCGCCGCAGACACGACGGTTGGCAACCACATGGTTGATTTGGAGCTGAACCTTCTCCCCTTCCCTGTTGCCGATACGGCGAACAGCGATATTGCTTATGTTTCGCACAAGAAGTACCGCATAAGGAATGTTTCGTTTATTACCGAGTATAACCCGATGAATATCGACCAGCGGCATTTTGTTGCCGACACGGTTTTGTACGACGGGTTTACCATATATTACGGGGAGAAACAGTATCTCCGATCGTCGGTTTTGGTAAACAACTGTTTTATCCGACCCGGCCAGATTTACAGTACGCGGAATGTGGATAATACTTTGACGGCTTTCGGTCGGTTGCGCGTACTTAAATATGTGAATATTCAGTTCATGCCGATAAAGGGCGAAGACGGCGAAATGTATCTGGACTGCTACATTATGCTTACTGAAGGGAAGACTCAGACCATATCGACGGAGCTGGAGGGGACGAACTCGGCCGGGGACTTCGGGTTTGCAATCGGGGTTAATTACCAGCACCGCAACATATTCCGCGGGTCGCAGACATTCAACACAAAGGTTAGGGCTGCGTACGAAAGCATATCGGGGGATGTCGGCGGACTTATCAGCAACAACTATCTGGAGTTGGGACTGGAAGCGGGAATATCGTTTCCGAAATACATATTTCCTTTTGCAAAAGAGAAGTCGCGGCAACGCCTCCGCCCTACTACCGACCTGACGCTGAACGGCAATTTCCAGCAAAGGCCGGAGTATATACGTATTATTGCCGGAGCCGGGTGGGGATACAAGTGGTACAGCCACTACAACATGTTCCGGCACAAACTCGACCTGATAGACATAAACTATATATACCTGCCCAAGACGACGGCGGAATTCAAACAGAACATCGACGAGCTGTCGGTAGATAACCCCATGCTGCGATACAGCTACGAGGACCACTTTATAATGCGTATGGCTTACGCGTTTTACATGTCCAACCTGCGTCCGTCGGCAATAAACCAGAGCGGTAACATTTATACGCTCCGTACTGTTACGGAGATTGCCGGAAACTTGCTGTACGGAATATCGTGCCTTACCGACCCCGGCAGGCCTGAAAGCGGATATTCTATTCTGGGTATCAGGTATGCTCAATATTTTAAGCAGGATATTGACTATACTTATACGTTTGTTTTCAACGAGAAGAACTCTCTGGCTCTGCATGCGGGGGCCGGTATTGCCATACCGTACGGTAACTCGGAGATGCTGCCGTTCGAGAAACGCTACTTTTCGGGTGGTGCGAACAGCGTCAGGGGGTGGTCGGTGCGCGACCTCGGCCCGGGGAGCTACCAGAGCATGAACCCTACTGCGGACTTTATGAACCAGTGCGGTGATATAAGGATTGACCTTAACATTGAATACCGAAGCAAACTTATCTGGAAACTGGAGCTTGCGGCGTTTATCGATGCGGGGAATATCTGGACCATACGCAGCTACGACTCGCAACCGGGCGGTGTTTTCAAATTCAATACTTTCTACAAGCAGTTGGCCATGGCGTACGGTTTGGGTCTGCGCCTCGACTTCAACTATTTTATATTGCGTCTCGACCTCGGTATGAAACTTTACAACCCGGCTGTAACGGGCAAGAGCAAATGGGTTATTACATACCAGAATTTCCAGCGCGACGCGGCTTTGCATTTTGCTATCGGATACCCGTTCTGATATTGGAGATTTATGCCTGTGTATGGCGATATCGTTTTGTTAGCCTTGATGCTTTTATGTCGGCACTCTCCTGCCTTGATTCTTTTGGGATGACCTTTTATGCTGTCTTGCCTTGTTTGTTGCTGTATATTGTCGGTTTTTCCTGTATTGTTTGTTGTTCTTTTGCACCGGGTTTCCGGAGGTTGGTGGCGGTTATCGGTATTTTACAGGGTATAGGCGTTCATGTCGGCTAATGAACGGTAGTATTCGAGCTCGACGGAGAGTATTTGCAGCATGGCTTCGTAATACATCGCGGCTTCGACCTGATATTCGATGAATGTTATGTTGCCGAGGGCTACGTTTCGGCCGAGAGTCTTTATCCCGTCGAGAGCGGTGTATTCGTTCTTAAGCATTTGCACGTTTTGCTGGAGGGTCAGCGTTTTGTCGTACAGGTATTTCATGTCGTGGTAGAGGGTGTTGCGCAGCTCTTTTTCGCGGCTTTGGGCTGCCACGGTGGCGGCCTTGGCTTGTTTTACCCGGTTGCGGTTACCCCACAGGGGAATGTTTATGCCGAGCGCGAGTCCTTGATAGGTGTCGTGCGGCTCTATCTCGGCGGCGTATCCTGCTGTTATCGTCGGCGCCCAGACGGATTTGCCGAGCCGTACTTCGTTGTTGCGCAACTGCACGAGGTTGGCTGCATATTCCAGTTCGGGGTCGGTGGCGAGTGCTTGTGCGTACCATATGTCGAAAGGCGGGAGCGGGGCGATTTGGGAAAAGGTGGTGTCGGTAAGTGTTACGGGGTTGCCTCCGTTGAGTTTTGCAAGTTGGGTTAGGGCTTCGTCGCGTGCTATGCCGTTTTTGCGCAACTCGCCATGTAACAGGATGACGGAGAGTCGCGCCCGATTGTATTCGAGCACGTTGGTATTGCCGTCTTGTAAAGCCTTCCCGTATGCATCGGAGAGGTGTGTTGCACAGCAGAGTTGCTTGTTCAGCTCGGCTTCGACGGCGTTGTGGTAGATTACTTGATAACAGTATTTTTTTGCTTCTAACAGGATTGCGCGCCGCGCCTTGCGGTATTCGATGTCCAACAGGGCGTTCTGGCTGCGTGCCACGGCTCCTTTGTGGCCTAACAGCGTGGTGAGGTCGAAACTCTGTGTGGCGGATATTTGCTTTTTTGTGCCTGCTTCGGAGGGTCTTCCCCACAAGTATGTGAAACCGACTTCCGGGTCGGGCAGGGTTACTTGTCCGGTGTTTGCGTATTTCTGGGACGTGTTTTCGTTCCATAGTGCTGCAAGTGTGAGATTGTTGCTTTCTATGGATTGGAGTATCTGGTCAATGTGTGTTCCGGCACTCAGGGTAATGTTTGCGGCTGCTGTAAGCAGTATCGTTATGAGTTGTCGTTTCATATTGTTTTTTCGTGTTTTGTCGGTTTGTTTTTTTCGGTCAGCATATATACTGCGGGGATTATGTATATGTTGAGCAGCGTGGAGGTGAGCAACCCGCCGAGGATTACTTTGGCCATGGGGCTTTGTATTTCGTTGCCGGGGAGATCGCCTGCTACGGCAAGTGGTATGAGGGCGAGGGCGGACGTGAGGGCTGTCATCAGTATCGGATTGAGCCTGTCGGCCGAGCCTTGTATTATGGTTTGCCGCAGTGTTGCGTGCTTTTCGTCGCGCAGGTGGTTGTAACGGTCTATCAGCAGTATGCCGTTGCGGGTGGCTATGCCGAACAAGGATATGAATCCTATTATGGCCGGTATGCTGATTATCCCGTCGGTGAGTTTGAGGGTAAGTACTCCGCCTATAAGGGCGAGGGGGAGGTTTATCATTACTATTCCTGCCTGCCGCAGTGTGCCGAACTGCTTGTAGAGGAGCATGAAGATTATCAGCAGGGAGATGAATGACATTATGGAGAGTCGCCTGCTGGCTTCGGCTTCGCTCTCGAACTGTCCGCCGTATTCGATATGGTATCCTTCGGGAAGGGTGATTGTTTCTTCTATTTTTTCTTTTATCTTTTTTACTCCGCTGCTGACTCCGCCTTCGGCTATGTTGGCCGATACGACGATTTTTCGCTCGGCATTTTCGCGGTTTATAGTGTTCGGGCCGGTGGTGGAGGTTATGTCGGCGACTTCGCAGAGGGGTATCTTGCCGTCGGAGGTGTCAATCATCATGTTTTTTATGGCTTCGATGCTGTTCCGCTCGCTGTCGGCGAGTTTCACGGTTACGTCGTATGTGTTGTTGCCGTCATATACTTGTGATATGGTTGTGCCTGCCAACAGTACGGTGATGTCGTCGGAGAGCATCCGCGGGGTTATGCCGTAGCGCGCCATCATCTCGCGTTTGGGTGTGATTTTGAGCTGCGGGCGCTCGATTTGCTGCTCGACGTTTATATCTACTACTCCGGGGATACCTGATATGCTGCGTTTTATTTCTTGTCCTGTTTCGTGCATCTTGTTGAGGTCGTCGCCGAAGATTTTTATGGCTATGTTGGATTGGGTGCCTGACAGCATGGCATCGATTCGATGTGATATGGGTTGCCCGATTTCGATGTTTACTCCGGGTATGACGGAGAGTTTGCTGCGAATTTCTTTTATTACTTGTTCTTTGCTGCGGTCGGAGAGGGTGAACGGGGCTTCTATCTCGGAGGTGTTTACGCCGAGGGCGTGTTCGTCGAGTTCGGCTCGGCCTGTCTTGCGTGCCACGCTTTTTATTTCGGGTACGGTAAGCAGTATTTCTTCGGCCAACTTTCCTGTTTTGTCGCTTTCTTCCAACGATAGTCCGGGCAATGCGCTTATGTTTATCGTAAAGGAGCCTTCGTTGAATGTGGGGAGGAAGTTGCGCCCCATTGTGAAGAGGGCGGCTATGGAGATGATAAAGAGTGCCGCGGAGAGTGTTATTATGGTTCCGGCATGGTTCAGCGCCCATGTGAGGGTGGTTTGGTAGAGGGCGGCGAGCCTGCGGGTAAATGGGGGTTCTTTTTGCGTGGCGAGTGTCCCTTCGCGTTTTAACAGGTAGCTGCACAGCACCGGGGTAAGCGTGAGGGCTATTATCGTGGAGGCGAAGAGGGAGATGATAAAGGCTGTGCCGAGTGGTACGAGCATGCGTCCTTCTATGCCTGTGAGGAAGAAGAGGGGCAGGAACGAGACTACGATTATAAACGTGGAATTGAGGATGGGTAGCCGCACTTCTTTTGAGGCTTCGTAGATTACCTGCATGTAGGGGAGTTTTTGCCCGTCGGACAATGCGGCGTTTTTGCGCAGGTGTTTGTACACGTTTTCGACATCGACTATGGCGTCATCGACGAGGGAGCCTATGGCTATTGCCATTCCGCCTATGCTCATGGTGTTTATGGTTAGCCCCATGATGTTCAGCACGAGTATCGTTATTATCAGCGAAAGCGGGATTGTTACGAGTGATATTGCGGTTATGCGCAGGTTCATCAGGAAGAGCAGCAGGATGAGGATGACGAACAGAGCGCCTTCGTACAGCGATTTCTGGATGTTGTCGATGGAGTTGTCGATGAAATCGGACTGACGGAAGATGTCGGTGCGCATTTCTATTCCGGGGGGCAGGTTGTTTTTCATCGCGGCGAGGGTTTGCTCGATTTTGGCGGTGAGTTCGATTGTGCCTGCTTCGGGCTGTTTGGTTACGGTGAGTAGTACGGAGGGTTTTCCGCATGTGGAGGCAACGCCGAGTTTCGGGGCTTTTTCGCCTGTCCGGACTTCGGCTACGTCGGAGAGATGTATGTGTCCGTCGGTGGTCTGTTTTACGACTGTGGCGGCCAAGTCTTCGGGCGAGAGCGTGGTGAGAGATCCTCGGATTATGTATTCGTTGCCGTACTGGTACAGGATGCCTCCGTTGGCGTTGTCGTTGATGCCTTGTACTTTATCGAGCAGTTCGGCGAGGGTTACGCCGTAGTATTTCATCTTCCACGGGTGCAGCAGTATCTGGTATTCTTTTATGCCGCCGCCTATTACGGAGACTTGGGCTACGCCGCCTATCGAGAGCAGTCGGGGACGGAGCGTGAAATCGGCTGTGGTGCGGAGCTCGTCGAGTGGTATGGTGTCGGACGTGAGGGAGATTATCATTATCTCGCCGAGTATGGAGGTCTGAGGCCCCATGGTGGGTACGCCTGCGGCCTGTGGCAGTTCGCCGGCGACGGCGGAGAGTTTTTCGGAGACGATTTGACGGGCGCGGTATATGTCTTCGCCCCAGTCGAACTCGACCCATACGATTGAGAAGCCTGTGGTGGAGGTGGAACGGACGCGCCTTACTCCTGATGCTCCGTTTACGGCGGTCTCAATCGGGAAGGTGATGAGACGTTCTACTTCTTCGGGGGCGAAGCCTGCGGCTTCGGTCATTACTACTACGGTGGGCGCGTTGAGGTCGGGGAAGACATCGACTTCCATGTTGCGGGCGGTGTATATGCCGGCTATTAGGAGCAACAGTGCGCCGAGGATTATGGAGAACCGGTTGTCGAGCGAGAAGCGTATTATCTTGTTCAGCATGGTTGTCGTATTGTGTTTAGTGTGCGTGGGTGTGGCCTTCGGGTATTATGTTGCCGAGCGCTGCTTGTTTTAACTGGTGTACGCCGTCGGTTACGACTTCGTCGCCGGGCGCGACTCCTGTCAGGATTTCGACGCGCTCGCCGTCGTTGCGTCCCGTGGTTACTTGTTGGCGTCTGTATATGTCGTCGTGGATGCGCAGGTAGATATAATAGATGCCGCTTTCTTCGACAAGTGCTTTTTCGGGTATGGCTATGGCTTCGGTTTTTCCTTCGGTGAGGAGGAATATTTCGGCGTATGTGCCGGGTAGAATGTCGCCGTTGTTATCGAACTGGAATATTACGGGGAGATAGTTGCTTTGGGGGGTGGAGGCTCGCCCGTAGGTTATGAGACGCCCGTTCATGTCGGCGAGCTTGTAGGTGGCATCGTCGTACGGGATATGGAAGTTGGCGCTTCTTATCTTGTTGAGTTCGCGATAGTGGTTTTTTTCTACTTCGGCTTTTAGTTGCAGTTTACGGTTTTTGGAAAGGGTTGCCAACGGCATGCCTTCTTGTATGTAGCTGCCGTTGGTTATGGTTATGTTGGACAGATAGCCTGCCGAGGGTGTTTGTACTGCTGTTCCGAACCGGGTGTCTGAGGTGGTACCGCCTGCGGCATGGTATGCGGCTTCGGCATTGCGATAGTCGAGCTCGGCTTGCTCGTACTCGGTTGCGGTTATCAGTTTTTCGGCCTTGAGCGTTTTTGCGCGTTGGTATTGTGCTTGTGCGGCTTTGTAGGCTGCCCGGGCTTTATAGGCGGCGTCGCCGCTGCCGATTGTCCGGGAGGTTATATGGAAAATGGTCTCGCCGGCGGAGGCTTTGTATCCGTCGGAGAGTGCGGGAACGGCGTATGTTACTATTCCGCTTGCGGGGGCTATGATTTCGCTTGCATCGTCGGGAGCGGGAGTGATACTGCCGCCGCATCGGATTACTCCGGCAAACGGGGCGAGTGCTGCTTTTTGGGTTTGCAGTCCTGCGTTGGCGGCCTGCTGCGGGGTGAAGTGTATCTCGCCTTCGGCCAAATGCTCTTCGTGGTCGTCTTCAACAGTGTGGCTTGTTTTTGCACATCCTGCTGCAAGTATGGCCGCAATGATTATTGCGGTATATTTTTTTGTATTCATGCTTTTTGTCGTTTGTCCCTTTGGGGTGTGTGTTGCCTTTGTTTTTATAAATGCAGGGCGGATGCTGTTTTGCAAAGTGTTTTTGTCCTGCATGCTGTTCTGCTTTTTCTGTTGTTTTTATACAGTGTATGGGGGCGCCCGCAACGGGACTGCGGTTTTGATGTTCGGCGGTGTGTATGAATCGCTGTTGATGGGTATGATAATTTTGGCTTTTGCTTCTACGGTTGTTTGTTCTTGTGTTATTGCCGTCGGCACTGCATTGTGGAAATAATGCTGCAAAACATTATTTTCGGCTGTGCGCTGCTGCGCTGCGGTGAGTGTAGCGGCGTTGTACGTGCAGCCGGGGTCTTCGCCGGCTTCGTGATTGCAGTTTTGACCGGCATCGTGCTTGCATGGTTGTCCGCCGTGTGCAGCTGTTTCTGCCGTATTGTCGCAACAGTTGTTCATGGCCGCGGCTTTTAGGCATATCGTACCGTTATGGTGGTGGTGCGACTGCGACAGGATGGTTGCGCCGACGTATGTCATCGATACGACGAGGCTTAGTAATATTGCGAACAGCTTTTGCATTTGTGCTTACAAAGTTAATGGTTTTGCGTTTATTTCAAAAATATAACATGCGGGGTGGAGAGTCGTTTTTGTGTTCGGTGTTTTCCGTTTTTGTATGGTTGGGGGGCTCTGCGGAAACGTCCGATACATATTTTAGGGTATCTGGCGGGGTATTTATACCTGTTTTTGGGGGTTGTCGGGTATGTCGCGGCTTTTTAGTTTTGCAACTGTAATGAATGACTTTCGTTTGTTATGGTTATTGCGGAACATTTTTTCTTCTTCATTATTATATTTTGTGTTGGCGCGGTTGCAGCCGCGCTTTTTTACCGGGTGCAATATCGGAGAGTGTCTCTTTTTCCGGCTTATGCTCAATGCATGTTTTGTACCGGAGGGTTTCCGAGCGGGACGGGGTTGCCACATCTCCGCCATTATTTTGCGGGATAGTCTCCGATATTGCTGCTTCCCGCTTGTAGGCGGGGTTTTGATATGTCAAATTTTATTCATGTTATAATAATACTGATACGTAAGCCATCGAATGTTGTGGATAAAGTTTGTGCCGGACGGCTGCCGTTGAGGGTACCTGTCCGGCAA
>JADIMW010000027.1 GCA_017694415.1 Candidatus Caccoplasma merdipullorum | reverse complement strand
ATTGTCCACGGGCGCATAACGTACATGGTGCTGTACGGGCCCCTTAAATACGGTTCGATACCTGCTACATAATTCAAGTGTTCCATCCCCTCGAGGTCCTCTTTCGTATATATGGACTTAACCGGAATCAGTTCCGGAGTCATCCAGTCAGCCTCAGGGCTGCAAGACACATTCGACGGGCTTCCCGCGAATGCATCAGTTATGTCTATGTTTTTGAAATTAGGTCTCATAACAAAAGCGGTTATTTAATGGAGAGTTTTTCATTAAACGCCTGCAATGTCTCCAATACGTTGCTGCGCACGTTAATAAACAAATCGATACCCTGAGCCTTCAGTTCTTCGCTACATTCGGGAGCACCGGCCACAACGAACAATGCACGGCCGTTAAGAGCCTTGAATGCAGCCGGAGCAAGAGTAGCATACTCTTCATCGCTCGAGCATATAACCACTATATCCGCACCGGCCTTGACAGCGGCTTCCACACCCTCCTCGACAGTATCGAAACCGAGGTTGTCGATAATTTTATATCCGGCGCAACCGAAGAAGTTTCCGGAGAACTGCGACCTTGCCAGACGCATGGCCAAGTTACCGATAGTAAGCATAAATACCTTCGGTTGCTTGTCGGCGTTTTCAGTAGCAAGACGCAGCGACTCGAACGCCGTTGCACCGCGTTTAAAGTTAAGTGTTGCAAATTCAGCTTCGCATTTGCTTCCGCAACCACAACCGCAGCTATCCTTTTCGGCAATCTTTTCGGCAGCCTTTTCGTTGATGTTCGGGTATTGGTTCGTTCCAAGCAAAATCTCGCGACGGCGGGCGATAGCCGTACGGCGGGCATCTCCCGAAGCATTTATCTTGTTCTGTACATCGCCGTTCTTGACCGAAGCATAAAAACCGCCGTTATCCTCCGTTTCGTTGAAAACCTTCCAAGCCTGTTCGGCAATGGACATCGTAAGGTTCTCCACATAATACGAACCGGCCGAAGCATCCACTATTTTGTCGAAGTGCGACTCCTCTTTAAGCAGCAACTGTTGGTTGCGTGCGATTCTTTCCGAAAAATCGTCGCTTGCCTTGAAAGGAGTATCGAACGGCATGACGCAAATCGAATCCACTCCGGCAAGAGCAGCCGACATTGTCTCCGTCTGAGAGCGGAGCAAATTAACATAAGCATCATAAACCGTCATGTTGAATGTCGAAGTTTCAGCATGCGAAGCAATCTTCGCCGCATCCTTAGCTTCCGGATTATAAGCCGTTACTATTTCGGCCCACAACATGCGGGCAGCGCGGAATTTTGCAATCTCCATAAAGAAGTTCGACGAAATGCCGAAATTGAATTTAATCTTTTTCGCAACCGTATCAGCATCCATTCCCTTGTCGGTAAGCATGCTCATATATTCATTACCCCATGCCAGCGCAAAACCCAGTTCCTGCGATATATAAGAGCCGGCATTGCAAAGCATCGAAGCATCTACGCTCAATACCCTGAACAGAGGCAGTTCCGAAGCAGCCTTTACAATATCGGCGCACATATCGGCCACGTCAGCCACGTCGCGTCCTTTTTTAAGCATGCGTTTGAACGGGTCGAAATTTACCGAACCCTTTACTTTCGACAAGTCCGCACCCTTATTCTTAAGGTATACCGTAAACAGTTCCGTAAGATTTTTAGCAGCCTTGATGCAGCAGCAGAAGTTAATTTCCACACTCTCAACATCTATGCCGTCCAGCAATTTTGCAACAGCATCGGCATTAATATCGTCCTTCTTAAGTTTGAGTCCCAACGAAGTAACCCCTTTGCCGAGAATCTCCTTCGCCTTGGCATTTGCAACTGCAACATCCTCAACCTCAATATCCTGACGGATAAACCATTTGTTGTCGCATTTAGTACCGCGTATGTACGGATATTCACCCGGAACAGAATCCGTCGATTTCATTCCTTCAGTGTTTTCAGCACGATACATCGGTTGAACGTTGAACCCCTCGTTTGTACGCCAAACGAGCTTCTTTTCAAAGTCGGCGCCTTTAAGGTCGGCTTTTACTTTCTCAATCCACGCCTCGGTAGAGACGGGCGGGAATTGTTCGAATAGTTTTTCTTTACTGTTTGCCATTGTCCTTCCAGACCTTTATTGTTATAAAATCTATATCTCGATACTTACTGTTTTCTATACCTTGCAGTTATCCTGTTTCCAGTCAGGACACACTTCCCGTAAATATATCCATACAAAGGTAGTAAAGATTTAGTCAAAAGAAAAATTACGAGACAAAAACATTCAAAATATACATATCCGCAAACTCGAAAACCCTCATTCTTATTACTTCCGAATAATTCTGCCCGAACATTAAAAGCAGCAGAGTAGGGGAGGAGAACATTACTTAAACCGTTTCAACAGTTCTTCGGTTGTTACAGTAATAAGAGTCGGTCGGCCGTCAGGAGTAAAATTAGCCTCGGGAGAAGCAAAAAGACTTTCGGTAATCTGTTCCATTTCCGCATCCGAAAGTTTCTGGCCGTACGGTATGGCAGTTTTTGCGGCGAGGGTCAAAGCTATTTTTTCCTGAATAATCCCCGCATCAGCCTTACCGCATTCTGAGGCCGATTCAATAATAGCCATAAGCAGTTCCTCGTAGTTATCCACCTTTACTCCGTCGGGGACACCCGTAACGGAATAAGAACCGCCCCCCATGTTCGAAATTTCAAAACCCATATCCGAGAGACTCCCTTCGATACCGGCCAGTATTTCGGCCTGCGACTGCGAGAAAGTTATTACCTGAGGAAATAAAATCCTTTGTATCATACCGCCCCGTCCGTTCAACTGCTCAATATATTTGTCGAACAGAATCCTTGTATGCGCCCTGTGCTGATCTACAACAACCATTCCCGATTTTATCGACGTAACAATATATCTGTCCTTAACCTGAATATAGTTTCCGGCCGAAACACCGGCAGCAGCAGGGAACAAAGGCCCCGCCGGTTCTTGTCCCGCATCCGTTTCGACATCCATCTCCGGCATGACAACCATGTCCGAAGCAGAACCCTTCTTTTCAAAGTTCTCATAAAGTTTCTGCCAGTCGTCATTAACGGCATTGTATTTCATCTTGAACGGATTATACGTCGGGTCGTAACTTATCTGCGGTTTCGCAGGAGCAGGAGAACCCGCCTTGAATATCGGTATTTCAGGAGCATCCTCCGTGTCGAAATCAATCGACGGAACAGCATTGAATTTGCCGAGCGATTCTTTGACGGCAGCCGACAATATAGGCCATATAGTCTGCTCGTTTTCAAATTTGATTTCCGTTTTGGTAGGGTGTATATTAACATCAATCTCCTCCGGATTAACCGAAAGGTTTATAAAATAGTTAGGCATCTCCCCGACGGGAATCAGATTATCATAACACGATGTAACAGCCTTGTTGAAGTACGGATGCTTCATATATCTGCCGTTCACGAAAAAATATTGAAGAGCCCCGCGTTTACGTGCAGCCTCGGGTTTACATACGAACCCCGAAACTTTCACAACCACGGTATCGACACTTACAGGCAAAAGCTGCTGGTTCATCGATTTGCCGAATATCGCTATAATCCGTTGCAACTGCGACGAAGGCAGCAGATTATATATTTCCGTGCCGTTGTGCGAAAGAGAAAACCCTATATTCGGATTGGCGATTGCCACCCGTTCAAATTCAGTGGCAATATTGCTGAACTCTACATTGTTCGATTTCAGAAATTTCCTGCGTGCCGGAACATTGAAAAAAATATCCCTGACGGCAAAGTTCGCCCCCACGGGAGTATTGGCAGCCTCCTGCGATTCCACTTTCGAAGCCGCAAGCCTCAGCACCGTACCTATTTCATCCTCCTCGCGCCGGGTTTTAAGCTCCACGTGTGCGATTGCCGCGATAGACGCAAGAGCCTCGCCCCGGAACCCCATGGTCCTCAGCGAAAACAAATCGGCAGCATTTTTTATTTTAGAAGTAGCATGCCGTTCAAAACAAAGGCGAGCATCAGTCCCCGACATTCCCTTGCCGTTGTCGATAACCTGAATCAGAGTCCGTCCGGCATCCTTTATTATTATGCTTATTTTTGAAGCACCTGCATCAATGGAGTTTTCCACAAGCTCCTTCACAACCGATGCAGGACGTTGGATAACCTCACCTGCCGCTATTTGGTTTGCAACAGAATCGGGAAGTAAATGTATAATATCCATTGCAGATTCTCATATTTAAAAACAATAGACAAAGAATAAATACAACATTACACAATTAAGGTACAGGCATATCCTCCACCGTATTCGAGAACTTCCTCCGTTTCTTCGGAAGTTCTTCCGAGTCGTTCTTTATCCTTCTGAAAATATCCTCCGGGTTTTTGGGTCTTATCGACTGATACCATCTGAAATCGGGCAGATATAAATCCTTGGGCTTTATCATAGGGATAGGCGTCAAAGAACCTTCAACCTCCGGCCACATTGTAAGTTTGTCCATTTTCCCCGTTTCATGATTTATCGTCATCGACAAAAAACCGCTTATGGCATTGTTGAGCCCCGTAAAAGTAGAATCCTCCTCCTGCGGATAAAATATAGTCCTGACATTTCCGCTAACATCCACCTTGTCCATGTTGCCATCGACGAAGTACCCCTTCATGTCCTTTCCCGAAATCTGGTCGAAAAATGCCGTATCTTTCTGTTGGACGGCGAACGCAAACGACGGGATGTGCATCCAGTCTATAGTCGAATCATTCATGTAAATCCTGATTGTATCGCCGAAAAGCTGGTATGCCGTATTCCAAAGGACAGGATTGCGGAACATGTAGATAGCCGTATCCCTCGAGTCAAAAACCATCGAGTCGCACACCCCCTGAATATCACGTCGGTAAAAGCGGGTATTAAAATACGCTTTCATCAATCTTGTCGAATCAGCAAGAGTTATCGTACGCAAAGTATCCGCATGCAAATACAGCGTGTCGATTTGCGAGCAGTCTATCATAACCGCCGAGTCGGTAGCCATTGCGCTGTCGTTCCGTTCGAAGTAGTAACCGTATTCCCCCTGCATTATGACCTTTCTCAAAGTATCCTCGAGGAACATTCCGCCGAAAACCTCGCCGTAACCGTTGTCCCTGTCGTAAAATATCGTATCGCCTGTAAGGAAATAAGTCTTGTTTACAACAATAGAGCGTTTGTAAAGAGTCGATTGATTATTGTTAGTGTCGTACCAGCCGTCGCGCGAATATATGGCTCCCGAATCGGATTGAATAACCGTAGGGCTGCAAATGTCGGCTATATGCGTAGCCGTATTGTATTGAAGCGTATCGGAATACAACGTGGCATTATTTCCCTTAAGAACCACATCGAAGTAAAATATCGCATCCTTTGTGTCGGGCGAGTATTCGCCGTATATCGAAGTCAGTTCGTTTTGCGAGTCGATTATCTTCCCTCCGGCATAATAATACCCTATGTTCGGAATCAGGTCGTAGTTCAGACTGTCGGTATAAAGGGTAACATCCCTGTTTTGCAGCCTTACGTTATAGCGCAACTGGGCAATTTCATTAACACCGTCGTAATACATGACATCGCTGAATACAAAAAGAGTATCCCCCTGTTCCATACGGACATTGCCGAATGCATCCATCGAGTTCGACGTTTCATAAAAATATGCACTGTCGCAGAACATTTTCATTCCTGCACGATGAAACCTTACGTTTCCCTTTAAAATCTGAAAGTCGGGATTCATGTTCTGGTCGAAAACAAGTTCATCGGCATAATCCAGCACAACTTTCTGAGTATCTTTCGCCGCCTCCTTCAGCGAGGTCTTTTCAACTTCGATAGGCGATTTGGGTTTCTCGTTCCCGTCTTTCGAACCGTCGTTTACCTTTCCCCATACACATACAGAGAAAAGACACAGAACAAGAGTAATTATTCCATGTCTCTTACCTTTGTCAATATCCCTTCGGGGCGATTCCATACCAATACCCTTTAAATTACTGTTTTATATTCCAGCCGTCGTACTTGAACTCGCAATTTTGCCATCCGTCCTTTATCCTGACGAAAGTATTCTTTTGCTTGGTCTTTATCCATTCCTCGATAAAATCCCCCTTCTTTTTATTCTCGACAATCGACTTTATCATCTGGTAGTCGTCCGAAATATTCGCCTTATGACCGGGAACCCTCGTTTTAAGTTTTACAATCGCGGCGACATCGCGTCCCATTTTCTGATCGACCATAATAAAAGGTTTTGATATTTCGCCCGGTTGCAGATTGGCGATAGCCTTTGCTATTTCCTGTGGCAAGTCGGCCATTTCAAATCTCGATATGCCGGTTCTCGGATTAACCATCAAACCGTGGTTGTTCCTCGTGTCCTTATCTTGCGACAAAGCCGTAACAGCCTCTTCAAAAGTAAACTCGCCGTTGATAATATCATTCCTTATAGAGTCGAGTTTTGCTATGCTTTTCTCCTTTTCCGTATCCGAAGCCTTCGGTTTCAGCAATATATGCCTTACGTTTACCCGGTCTCCGCGCCTTTCTACAAGTTGTATTATGTGGTATCCGAATTCGGTTTCAACAATCTTCGATACTTTCTTCGGGTCGTTAAGCGCAAAAGCAGCGTCGGCAAATTCAGGAACCCATTCAGCCCTTCCCGTAAAACCTGTTTCACCACCTTGGCGGGCCGAACCGGGATCTTCCGAATAGAGTATTGCCAAAGTTGAAAATTCAGTCTCACCATTCATTACGCGGTCGGTATATTCGCGCAACCGGGCTTTAATATTGTCAATATCGCTTTGCGGAATAAAAGGGTGAAGTTTCATAACCTGAACTTCAACCTGCATGGGAACAAACGGAACACTGTCCTTAGGCATAATATCGTAATAACGTCTCACATCCGACGGCGTAACCTTAATATCCTTAACAAGTTCGCGCTGCATCTCCTGTACGATACTCTGGTCTCTAACCATTTCGGTAAGGAGATCCCTCAACTCATGCATGGGCTTTCCGAAATACTCCTCAACCTTTTCCTTCGAACCGATATTGTCGATAAAGAAGTTAATACGTCTGTCCACGTCCTGCATTACCTGCGAGTCGCTTACCGTTATACTGTCGAGTCCGGCCTGATGCAAGAACAATTTGTTTACAGCCATCTGTTCGGGTATAAAACAATACGGGTCGCCTTCTATTTTCTGCTTCTCATATTGCATGTTCTTGTACTGTTCTTCAACTTGGGAGCGCAGAATTATTTCATCACCGACAACCCATACAACCTCGTCTATGACATTGTCCTGCGCTTTGGCAGCCGATACAACAGCCAGTACAGCAAACAGAAGAGATATACATTTTAATTTATACATACCTTATTCCTGCTCCTTTATTGTAGCCACGACATCATCATATATAACAACATCGTGTTTCTTGTTCAGTTCCTTAACCCATTCCTTTTCCAGCACCCCCTGATAGTCGGAGATTACGCGTCCCCTTACATCAGTATAACACTCAGGGCCCTTTTTAAGCAGTTTGCCTTTTGCAAAAACAACAGGCAGCGATTCATTTACAGGCTTTTTATCGCTTTCAAATATGCAATAATCAATAATATCGTTTTCGCCGTAAGCGAACAAACCTTTCTTTATACTTACCTGTTTCAGATTCTTGCTGTTGAATTCATTATAAATTTTGTAAACGAGCGAATCGTCATTGGCAAGCGCCTTCATCCTTTTTGAAACAAGTCCGGCAATACTGTCGTTTATACATTCAACAGCATAACCCTTAAACTTCGGCGATTCCCAAGCATAATCCCTCTTGTGCTTTTTGAAATATTTTTCGAGACCTTTCACATCTTTCGACGCTTCGCTCCAAACCATTCGGTTGCTTATGTCGAAAAGCAATATCCCGTCATGGTATTCATTTATCAAATTCCTGAACTCCGGATATTTCTCTTCCAGGCGGGAATCTTCGTACGACAATATTGCATAGTCGATAAAAGCCTCCATGCGTTCCATCAGCATCTCAACATTGTCCGTTGCCGCCGATTTCCTGTGTTTGGACAAATAATTGGCAAAGTCCGATGCCGTGTATGATTTTCCGGCAATAGAAAATATAACATCGTTACTTCCGGCTATCTGCTCTATAAATCTGGGGTCGTCGGGGCGGAACGATGCAGCCAGCATCTCTATCTTTTCCATTTTCGAGCCGTCGGCAGAGAAACCGTATTCATCCTTTAACCTTTCTATCAAGGTCTTTTGAGCAATATCGGCGCGTTCATCTCTCGAAATGCGTCTCAATATATTTTTCCTTAACTCATCAAGCGGCTTAACCCCCCTTTTATCGAGAAGTTTTACGATATGCCACCCGTACGGCGACAAGAACGGTTCTGAAATATCCCCCGGTTCCTTAAGAGCGAAAGCAGCATCCTCATACTCCTTTATAATACGTCCGGCCGAAAGCCAAGGCATAATACCGCCGCGTTGGCGACTCTCCTGATCTTCCGAATATTTTTCGGCCATAGCCGCAAACTCCGCACCGTTTTTCAACCTTTCATAAATGCTGTATATGGTATCCCTTTTCGACTGTTTAACCGCTTCGGTTGCGTTCGACGGAACTTTCAGGATAATATGCGCTGTCCTTATCTCTCCCGGATTCGGACGGCGGCTTATCACCTTTACTATGTGGTATCCGAACTGGCTTAAAACAGGGTCCGATACTTCACCCGTAGCAGTATTGTACGCTGCATCCTCAAACGGGAATACCGTCATGAACCCGCGTATAAAACCTATATACCCGTTGTTTTTCGCCGTAGATTGGTCTTCCGAATATTTTGCCGCCAGTTCTTCAAAACTTTTACCGCTCCTTATTTCATCAACAATACGTTTAGCCTTTTCATAAACGGCATCTTCCGATTTGTCTGGCATCTTGTTGTCGATGACGAGAAGAATATGGGCAACCTCCACATCGGTTTTAAGCCTGTCGTAAGCCTCATTCACAAGACTGTCTTCCACTGCCGCATCTTTAAGGTACGGAGCAGCCAACTGGTTACGGTATTCGTTGAACTCCTTGATAAACGCCTCGGTCGTATCAATGCCGCATGCTTCCGCTTCAATAACTTTCAATTTGTAATCGCGGAACATTTCGACATATTCGTCCAAACTTTTTTTCTCTATTTGCTGCTGAATATTTTTGTTGTAGATATATTCAAATTCCGATTTTTTAAAATCCTGACCGTCAATCGTCATTATAACAGGATTGTCGGTAACGTCGGCAAATCCCGATTTGAAAATCATGGAAACCGCGAATGATAACAACAAAATCTTTCCGTTCATCGTCATTAGAGTATAAGAATGAGTAAAACACAAACCAAATCTGTAAGATAACGCAATTTCTTCGTAAAAATTGTGCAGATAAGGTTTCCGGGCGAATAAATATCTGCGGCAAGCAACTTGGTAAAAACAAGATATTTATACAAGACGCAACATACCCCATGATATTTATCGGAGGTATTCTTACGAAAAAAGAATGCCCTCCGATAAAACATACAATTTTCTTAATTCCGAATAAGTCCGTACAAAAACGGAAACGCCATTATTCCCCGCGGCTGTAATTGGGCGATTCGCTGGTAATCGTTACATCGTGCGGGTGGCTTTCGGCAACTCCGGCATTGGTTATGCGGGTAAATTTGGCGTCGTGCAGTTTCTCTATATTTTCAGCACCGCAATATCCCATACCCGAACGGAGACCTCCGACCATCTGATAAACCACCTCATAGAGAGAGCCCTTATACGGAACGCGAGCAGAGATACCTTCCGGAACAAGTTTTTTAGAATCCGTTTCCTGAGCTTGGAAATATCTGTCTTTCGACCCTTTTTCCATAGCTTCCAGTGAACCCATGCCCCTGTACGATTTAAATTTACGTCCGTTGTAAATTATAGTTTCGCCCGGCGACTCCTCAACACCGGCGAGAAGTCCGCCCAACATAACCGAGTGAGCACCGGCAGCAAGAGCCTTTACAATATCTCCCGAATACCTTATGCCGCCGTCGGCAATCAAAGGAATATCAGTACCCTTAAGAGCCTTTGCAACATCATAAACCGCGCTCAGTTGCGGAACGCCAATACCTGCAATGATTCGTGTGGTGCATATAGACCCCGGGCCGATACCCACCTTCACGCAATCGGCACCGGCATCGGCGAGGAATCTGGCGGCATCGCCGGTAGCAATGTTACCCACCACGACATCTATGCTCGAGAAGCGGTTTTTAATTTTTCTGAGAAGCTCCGTAACATTTTTCGAATGACCATGAGCCGTATCGATAACCAGAGCATCCACTCCGGCATTAACAAGTTCGGTAGCACGTTCAACCGCATCGCCCGTAATGCCAATTCCGGCGGCAACGCGCAAGCGGCCGAGTTTATCTTTACAAGCAAACGGTTTGTCCTTTGCCTTTGTAATATCCTTATAAGTAACCAAACCCACCAGTTTGCCGTTTTTATCCACAACCGGCAGTTTTTCTATCTTGTGTTCCTGAAGAATGTCCGCAGCCTGCTGGAGGTCGGTCGATTGAGTAGTAGTTACGAGGTTTTCGGTAGTCATCACCTCATCAATCTTGCGATTCAGATTCTTTTCAAAGCGCAAGTCCCTGTTGGTTACTATACCGACCAGATTCCTTTCATCATCCACAACAGGAATACCACCTATATGATACTCGTTCATAATTGCGAGCGCATTCGCCACGGTCGAGCCCCTCTTAATGGTTACAGGGTCGTAAATCATACCGTTCTCGGCACGTTTAACGGCGTGAACCTGTTTAGCCTGAGCTTCAATAGGCATGCTTTTGTGAATGACGCCTATTCCGCCTTCTCTGGCAATGGCAATAGCCAACTGAGCTTCAGTTACGGTATCCATTGCTGCGGATACGATAGGTATATTAAGTTGTATGTTACGGGAAAATTTTGTTTGGAGATTGACATCTTTCGGCAGAACAGCCGAATATGCCGGTATTAAAAGAACATCGTCGAACGTGAGTCCGTCCATAAGGACCTTTTCTGCAATAAATGACATAGTGTATATGCTTTAGAATTTATTGCACGCAAAGATACTAATAAACCTGTGCATGAAAAAATTTTTGCAGTGCTTTTTTAATAAGTCCTCATATTGCACAACCTAAAAAAATTATCCTTTTCATGCAGTTATGTAAAAAAACAACCGTTATGCAGCAATCCGTGCACGCTTATATTAGTATTTATTTTTACCGGATGCTTTGCGATTGGCAGTTTTTTATTATTTTTACAGCGCAATTCAAAGCATAGATACCCGTTGTCAATAGAGGTTGCAATAAAAAACGGATGCAATAAAATTTTTCGGCTTGCGCACGAAAGAGGTTAACATAAATAACAAGATAAAGTCTGTTATTTAAGAATAATATATTATATGAACAATTCATTTTTCAGCAGGTTTACCCCCAAAGAACCGAAATTCTTTCCAATGTTAAAAAATCTGTCATTGGTTGTCATCTCCGCAGCAGAGTTGCTTGAAGAGAGTTTGCAGCACGACACACCCGAAGAACGAGCCGCCTATTACAAAAAAATAAAAGAAAAGGAGCGCGAAGGAGACAAACTCACTCATACCATACAAGACGCACTAAGTTCCACATTCATAACCCCGTTCGACAGAGAAGACATACATGCGCTGGCATCGCACATGGACGATATTATAGACGGGATAAACAGCTGTGCCAAGCGCATCTCCATATACAACCCCCGTCCGATAGGAGCCAGCGGCAAGGAATTGGCAAAATTGATACACGAAGAAGCCGAGTATATCAGCAAGTCGATGGACGAACTGGAGACATTCCGCAAAAGTCCGGCCAAGTTGCGCGAGTACTGCACACGTCTGCACGACATAGAAAACAATGCCGACGACTTATACGAATACTTCATAACAAAACTCTTCCAAGAAGAAAAAGACTGTATCGAGATAATAAAGATAAAAGAGATTATGCACGAGCTCGAGCATACAACCGACTCGGCCGAACACGTAGGGAAGATTCTGCGAACATTTATTGTCAAATACACATAATCTCTCCGTTAAAATATGGAACTGCTAATAATAATAATCGTTCTTGCGCTGGCATTCGACTATATAAACGGGTTCCACGATGCCGCCAATTCAATAGCAACCATAGTCTCCACAAAAGTCCTGACGCCGTTTCAGGCGGTTTTGTGGGCAGCATTCTTCAACTTCGTTGCATTTTTTATAGCCAAATACGTAATAGGCGGGTTTGGAATAGCCAACACCGTATCCAAGACCGTAATCGAAGACTTCATAACATTGCCGATAATATTGGCAGGCATAATAGCCGCAATAATATGGAATCTGATAACATGGAAAAAAGGGATACCCTCCTCTTCATCGCACACATTGATAGGCGGATTTGCCGGTTCGGCGATAATGGCGTGCGGATTCAAGGCGATACACGTCGGGATAATCCTTAAAATAGCCGCTTTCATATTCCTCGCTCCACTAATAGGTATGGTAATAGCCCTGCTCTTTACCCTGATAGTCCTGTATGCATGTAAAAAACTTCACCCGCACCGAGCCGAAATCTGGTTCAAGAAACTGCAATTGGTATCATCGGCACTGTTCAGCATAGGACACGGACTAAACGACTCGCAAAAAGTAATGGGTATAATTGCCGCGGCAATGATTTCCGCACACAGCATCGGCCTCGACATGGGAATAACCAGCATCAACGACATGCCCAACTGGGTAGCCCTGTCGTGTTTTACGGCAATATCGCTCGGCACCATGTCCGGAGGGTGGAAAATAGTAAAGACGATGGGAACAAAGATAACCAAGGTTACCCCGCTGGAAGGAGTAATAGCCGAAACAGCAGGAGCATTCACCCTGTACATAACCGAAATATTGAAAATACCCGTAAGCACCACACACACCATAACAGGAGCGATAATAGGAGTGGGAGCCACAAAACGTCTCTCTGCAGTCAGGTGGGGAATAACCCGCAATCTGTTGGTCGCATGGATACTTACAATCCCCGTCAGCGCATTATTGGCCGCACTGGTATATTTGGTACTGTCGCCGATACTGTAAAATCCCGCAGAGCGGAAAACAACTATAGGGAAACATAGACGATTCGCCCATATCCCCGATTTCAAAAACAGGAAATATTCATGATGTAAATGCTGAATATTTCCTGTTTCCGTAACATCCAAAACACCATACACAACCCGTTACGTAAATCTCAAAGACAAATCCGGTTCAAAACAATTCACGCATATTAAACCCCACGTAATTAAAATCAACCGACTTTTTGCGTATCTTTACATTAAAGTAAGATTAAGAACCAAATATATATCTATATCATTTTAATAATCCCGAGCTAATTATATCGTAAAAAGAAAAATCCGACATGAAAAAGACTATAACCATAATTTCGGCGGCAGTGCTATTATTGACAATAATATATTTCAGCCTGCCCCAATACGCCCGGAAAGCATTGATATACCTGTATCCCGATATAGACGACCTCGCTCTGTTCTGCCATACAACCGTCAATGCCCCCGACACGTGCTGGGAATGGAAGATTTCCGAACGGTACGGTACGGTTTTCCCCGATTCCGCCGATGAAGCATACCTGCGTGAGAAACGGAGCGTGGCCTATCTGCTAATACAGCACGACAGCATTATATACGAAGGGTATTGGGATGACAGAGAACCGTCGCGGACATCCAACATCTTTTCAGCAACCAAAAGTATCGTATCGTTGCTAACAGGCATTGCGTTGGACGAAGGGAAGATTTCGAGCCTCGACGACCCCGTCAGCAAATACATACCCTCATATAACAAAGGATTGCAAAGCAAAGTAACAATACGCAACCTGCTTACCATGAGCGGCAGCATGGACTGGGACGAATCGTACGCATCGCTCTTCTCGGCAACCACGCACGGTTACTATGGCAATGACCTGTACAAATTCATAACCAACCTCGAAGTAACATCCGAACCCGGAGTACAATACACCTACCGCAGCGGCGAGACGCAGTTGCTGGCATTCGTTGTGGAAGCCGCTACAGGCGAGACAATCAGCAGCTATGCCGAGCGGAAACTGTGGAAGCCGATTATGCCGAGCGACAATGCATATTGGCTTTTGGACAAAGAGGACGGCGATGAAAAAGCCTTCTGCTGTTTCCATACCACAGCACGCGATGCCGCACGCTTCGGACGCCTCATGCTGCATAAGGGCGAGTGGAACGGCCGACGGATAATATCCGAAAAATACATGCAGGAAGCCATGACCCCCGCGTCGTACCTTAAAGACCAGTGGGGAAAAGATTCTCTCGACTATTACGGTTTCCTGATTTGGATAATGAACTATAAAGGAGAGCGACTCCCCCTGTTCAAAGGAATGTTGGGGCAATACATAATAGCAATACCCGAAAAAGACGCCATTGTGGTACGTCTCGGACACAAACGTTCCGACAAATATATCCGCGAAACGACGGAAGACAATTACCGATACGTCGATATGGCGATGAAGATGCTTGAATAGGGCAGGAGAGAAGCCCCCCGGGCAATAACCCCGGCAAAAGCCCCGCTTATTTGTATCATTGCTCCTGAGGTCGCATTGGGAAAAAGAAGGTAAAAAAGATACGCCTATCCGTTTTTAGGATGGGCGTATCTTTTTATATGATAATTGCCGTGGCAACTATTACTATTGCAAGATTATTTATTTTCGGCCTCAGGAGCGATAAGTTTGTATCCCTTTCCGTGAATGTTGATAATCTCTATCATCGGGTCGTCCTTAAGCAACTTGCGCAATTTGGTGATATAAACATCCATGCTGCGGGCATTGAAATAGTTGTCGTCTATCCAGATGCTCTTCAGAGCGAAGTTCCTTTCCAGAATCTCGTTCATGTGAGTACATAGCAGCGACAGCAATTCCGACTCTTTGGTGGTAAGTTTCGTAACCTTTTCGCCAATGGTAAGAGTCTGTTTCTGGGTGTCGAAAGTAAATTCCCCGAGTTTGTAGCTCGTAGCCTCTTTCATTTTCTTTCCCTTAACCCTGCGCAATATAGCCTCTATTCTGAACACGAGTTCTTCCATGCTGAACGGTTTCGTTATATAGTCGTCAGCACCGAGTTTGAACCCTTCGAGAATATCCTCCTTAAGAGCCTTTGCCGTAAGGAATATGATAGGTACTTCGCCATTGGCCACACGTATCTCCTGAGCCAGAGTGAAGCCGTCTTTTTTCGGCATCATGACATCCAATATGCAGATATCGTAGTTCCCCTTTATAAACGCCTTGTAGCCGCTCTCGCCGTCGGCGAAAAGGTCAGTGGCATACCCTTTGGCCTGCAGATATTCTCTTAAAAGCATGCCGAGGTTTTCGTCATCCTCGCATAACAAGATTTTCAATTTCTCATCCATAATCAATCTGTTTTTATTAAAGGTAAAACAATTATAAATTTAGTTCCGATATTAAGTTCGCTTTCCGCATGAATATTACCGTTAAGGTCTTCGATAATCTTTTGCACATAAGCCAGTCCCAGACCGAATCCCTTTACGTTGTGAACATTCCCTGTCGAAACGCGGTAGAATTTGTCGAATATCTTTTTTAAATCCTCTTTTTTAATCCCCACGCCGTTATCTTCAATCTCAATCTCCACTTTGTCATTCTTTATGCGAGTTTCGATATGCAGATGCAGCGGACGCCCCTCGTAAGCATATTTGACAGCATTGTCGAGGAGGTTGAATATAACATTCGTAAAATGCATTTCGTCCACCCTAACCCAAGCATCCTCCTTGCACAAGTGGGCGTCTATTTGACCACCGAGCTGTTCCACCTTCAGTTTGAAAGTGTTTATGACCCCCTGTATTACCGTATTGGCATTGACAATGGTAAGTCTGAACATTACGTTATGTTTGTCGAGCAGCGACATCTGAAGCACTTTATCCACCTGAAAACGCAGGCGGCTCGATTCGTCGTTTATCACCGTGGCAATATGTTCCGACATGGCAGGGTTCTTAATCACCGATTTGTCCTTAAGCATCTGTGCCGCGAGCGATATGGTAGAAATAGGCGTTTTGAACTCGTGCGTCATATTGTTTATGAAGTCGGTTTTCATCTCCGTAAGTTTCTTTTGCCTGAATGCCGTAACAATCGTAAATATGAAAGTCAGCAACATTATCAGCGTAAATATGAACGACGGCAATGCAAACTCCACCGATTTCATTATAAACTGGCTTTGCGTCGGAAAATATATCTTCAGGTAATAAAACCTGTCTGGCGGGTCGTTCGGAAAAATTACCTGCGTAAACACCATATTTTCCTTTTCCGGAGCATATTCCTGCATTTTATATACTATTCCGCCATGACTGTCGGCAATTGCATATTCGAAAGGCAGATTCAAACCGTTCCGTTGCAGTTCGGCCTTCAAATAACTCTCAACCTGTCGCGGGTCGATACGTTCCTGTATCGACTGTTGGCTGGCCGTACTCAAAATTTTCAGTATCACATCGTCGAGCAGCCCTTTCTGATACAGATACTGTTTCCTCAACAACTCCTGCATCCCTTTGTATGTGCGGGTAATATTGTTGTTGTCCCCGCCAAGTCCGTTGTTGGAATTTGAAGTCAGCCCCGGAAGACTCAATTTCCCCGATTCATATTGCAGCGAAGCCGAATCCCCGGAAAAACCGTACTGTTTCACGGTAAAGTTGTTGTTGGTCTTATATCCGGTCTTGCCGAACTCGAACGAGAGAAGCCTGCGCTGGTTATCCTCCAGTCCCTCCTCAAGGTAACGCTTCGTCTCATCCTGCTGCATGGCGGTCGTTACGGCATAAATCGAACGTTTTACAGCATCGTTGAACTGCTCCTTTCGCATTCGGGTAATATCCTCAATATAGCTAATCTGAAGATAGAGCAACCCTATAAAGGTAATTGCCATAATTGCCGTTAAAAGCCATATTGTAGATTTTCTCATAAGTTCAAATTGTTAAACAAATACGTATGTTTATATAAATTGCGTTCTGAACAGGTTTGTTATATAAACAAAATAGTTATTTAATTGTTTGTCCAATCATTTAAAGCTTTAGAGCGATTAACATTCGTCCGCAAATTTAACAGTCAAATATTAAATAAACAAGCATTATTGTTTGTATAACCGATTATTTTATATTAATTAACCAAATATGGCGTGTAAAATTTACAAAAAAACAGGCCGTAATAATTATATACAACCATTAAAGACTGACAATATTAAAAAAATCGAGGAGCCGGACATTAAGATTTTACATGTAACCGCAAGAGCTAAAAAGAAACCCTTTAATAAAAGGCCTGTAAAATAACGTCGGTACATATTATTCCGATACATTCTTATTGTTCAATTTTAAACAAAGCAAAAGCAGTAGTCGTAAATGATATAGCCCTCACAAAACCCATGCAATTACTAACAGCTATTTCAAAACAGACCGATTTTAAAGGCATAAATAAAATAAACGAGCAGAACAAAAGCCGTGCAGTTTTATCATTTCTATTGTCTGCACAACAAATTATCGCGATATCCGGACGAATAACCGTTCCATATTGCAACGCAAACGTTTCGTAAAAAAGCACACTTTTATGGAGCGGCATAAATATCGGTAAAGCCGGAAGTACACAAAAAAAGTGCCGGAAAGATTGTATTTCCGGCACAGTCCGTATTAAAAGAATCGAAAATTCTATTATTCGTCTTTTTGAGTCTCCTCGTATGCTTTCAGCAGTTTCTCCTGAACATCCGAAGGAACGAGTTCGTACGAAGCATATTTCATCGAGAACGACGACCTTCCGCCCGTAATCGAACTCAGCGAAGTGGAGTAGTTCGACATCTCTTTCAGAGGAACTTTGGCGGTAATCTTCTCGAACCCTTTCTCGCTGCTCATACCCATTATGATAGCTCGGCGTCCTTGCAGGTCGCTCATTACGTCGCCCATCTTGTCCGACGGCACAAGCACCTCAACGTCGTAAATCGGTTCCAGAATCTTCGGGCCTGCATTCTTGAACGCTTCGCTGAACGCGTTACGTCCGGCGAGGCGGAACGAAATTTCATTCGAATCTACCGGGTGCATCTTTCCGTCATAAATGCAAACGCGAACGTCCCTTGCATACGAACCCGTAAGAGGCCCTTGTTCCATGCGGTCCATCAAACCCTTTACGATAGCAGGGATAAACCTCGCATCAATTGCGCCGCCGACAATACAGTTGTTCACAACTAATTTGCCGCCCCATTCGAGGTCGATTGTCTGAGTATCGCGGACGCTCATCTTGTACTCCTGATTGCCGAATTTGTAACTTTCGGGAGCAGGCATACCCTCGTAATACGGTTCTATGATAAGGTGAACCTCTCCGAACTGGCCTGCGCCGCCCGACTGTTTCTTGTGCCGGTAATCGGCACGCGCAGCTTTGGTGATAGTCTCGCGGTAAGGAATACGCGGTTCATGGAACTCGATATTTATCTTGTCGTTGTTCTCAATCCTCCATTTTAAAGTACGCAGGTGGAATTCTCCCTGTCCCGAAACGATAGTCTGTTTCAGTTCTTTCGACTGCTCGATTATCCACGTCGGGTCCTCCTCGTGCATTCTCGTAAGAATCTCGCTCAACTTTTCAGCCTCGGCCTCAACAACAGGCTTGATTGCACGCTGGAATTTCGGGTCGGGATATTTTACAAGTTCCTTGAACGTATATTCGCACCCCTTTCCGTTGAGAGTATTGCCGGTTTTTACATCTTTCAGCTTAACCGTTGCACCAATATCCCCGGCAACAAGTTTGTCCACTTTAGTCCTTACCTGTCCGCAAACGCAGAACATCTGGGCTATACGCTCCTTGCTGCCCCTGTCCGTATTAACGAGGTCTTCACCTTCCGACACGCTGCCCGACATTACCTTGAAGTATATAACCTCGCCGATGTGCGGTTCTACCGTAGTCTTGAAGCAATAGAGGCTTGTCGGGCCGTTCACGTCCGGCTTTACCTCCTCGCCGCCGTCGCTTATCGGAGCAGGCATGTCCGAAACGAACGGAACCACGTTTCCGAGGAACTCCATCATTCGGCGGACACCCATGTCCTTGAGCGCGCTTACGCAGAATACAGGGAAAATATCGCGGGTGATAAGACCCTTTCTGATACCCTCGCGCATTTCGTCCTCGGTAAGTTTCCCTTGGTCGAAGAACTTCTCCATCAGCGACTCGTCGTTTTCGGCAGCCGCCTCGACGAGTTTCTGATGCAGTTCGGTAGCCTTGTCCATCTCCTCCGCCGGGATATCCGATATTTCGGGAACACCGCCTTCAGGTTTCCACTTGTACATCTTCATCAGCAGCACGTCTATCATGGCATTGAACGACGGCCCTGCATTTATCGGATATTGAATGACCGTAACCTTATTGCCGAAATGCTCTCTCAACTGTTCCATGCTGTTGTCGAAGTCGGCCTTCTCGCCGTCCAGCTGGTTCATTGCGAAAATAACAGGTTTTTCGAGTTTCTCGGCATAGCGGAAAATATTCTGGGTACCAACCTCAACGCCATATTGCGAATCGACGACGATTACACCCGTATCCGTTACCGTAAGAGCCGTAATCGCTCCTCCCACGAAGTCGTCCGAACCCGGGCAGTCGATAACGTTCAATTTCTTGTCGTTGAACTCCGCGTAAAACACCGTCGAGAAGACCGAGTAGCCATACTCCTTTTCAACCGGGAAATAATCCGATACCGTATTCTGGGCATCAATACTGCCTCTGCGTTTTATAACACCACACTCGTAAAGCATGGCTTCAGCGAGCGTGGTTTTTCCCGACCCCTTGCTCCCGATAAGAGCAATGTTTTTAATTTCGTTGGATTGATATACTTTCATCTGTTTACAGTTTATTATGATGATTAATGATTCCGCGATAAATTGTTTTTTCAAACGCGATGCAAATTATAAAATTAAAATTAAAAACTTCAATCCTTTTATATGTTGTAAAACATAAATTACGCCCTCAAAAGATAAAATATTAATTTAGCGTGCAGAAAACAGACCGAAGCCTATGCCGATGCTCTACATACACGTTCCGTTTTGCGAAAGCCGCTGCATATATTGCGACTTCTATTCCACGACATGCCGCAGCGAAGAAGACCGCTATATCAGTGCCGCGATACGCGAAATGCAGGCAAGAGCCGAAGAATTGAAAGGTGCGCCCCTCCGTACGGTATATACAGGCGGTGGAACCCCGTCGGTGCTGAAACCCGAATCGTTGCAGCGTCTCTTCGCGGCAATAGAAGAAACGTTCGATATATCGGCGTGCAGCGAAATAACCATCGAGGTCAATCCCGACGACATAACACCGGCGTATATAAAAGAACTCCGTAAAACCCCCGTAACCCGAATAAGCATGGGCGTACAAAGTCTGGACGACGGTATCCTGAAATTCCTGCGGCGGCGGCACGATGCCTCTGGAGCAGAAAAGGCATACACAATGCTGCGGCAGGCAGGGTACAACAACATAAGCATCGATTTGATATACTCCATACCGGGGCAGAGTATGGAAACGTGGAGCGCGACGCTCGACAAGGCGTTGGCGATGCGCCCCGAACACATATCCGCCTACGACCTGTCGTACGAAGAAGGAACGCCCCTTACGCGGCTGTTGGAGCAAGGGAGGGTAGAAGCATGCGGCGAAGACGATACGATAGCGATGTATGCGCTGTTGAATAAAAAGCTCGAGGCAGCAGGATACGCACGATACGAAATCTCCAATTTTGCCCGCGAAGGGTATCATTCTCGCCATAACAGCGGGTACTGGCGAGGTGAGCCGTACCTCGGCATAGGAGCATCGGCACACAGTTTCGACGGCGGCAACGTGCGGCGCGCCAACGTAGCCGACCTGCAAACCTATATTGCGGAAATAGAATCAGGTCGGTGCGCATACCAGAGCGAAACCCTTACCCCCGGGCAGCAATACGACGAAACGATATATATAAGGTTGCGGACGGCCGACGGTATAGACACCGAAGAGATACGCCGGCGGTTCGGCGACGGGTGTTACCGGCACATGATGAAAAACGCCCGACCTTATATAGAGCGTGGAGTGCTTGTCCGGGACGGCACGCACCTCCGACTCGGCGAGAGCGGCATAATGCTCTGCGACGCCGTCTGCCGCTCCCTTTTCCTGTAATATTACATGGCAAGCAGAACTATTATCTTGCACGATTATTATATATAATGCAGTTTTATGTTGAAACGGAAAATCATTTATATCTTTAACTGAATAATTTCGAATACAGGATACGGTCAGACATGAAATATCAAGTAAACTTATTTTTTCCATGTTCTTACCATTCAGTAAAAACCATAATAAGCAAATTACATAAATTGATATGAATACCTCTTACCAGTCCATAGGGCTTTTTATCGACGGCGGCTACTATGCAAAAGTAAATGAAGCGTTGAAGAACAACTATTCGTTAAGTATCGATTTCCGCCAGTTGCTTAACATGATAAAGGCACAAGTCGCCAAGTTTAGCAATGCCCCCGTATCGTCGTGTCATATTACCGAGAACCACTATTTCCGCGGCAGGTATAAGGTTTATAATGCAAGCGACAAGAATTTGTTGTATAGCGAAAGGAAATTCGAAGATACCCTGATTGAAAACGATGTGATATTCCATTACAAGCATCTGCGCGAGATACATAAGGACGGGGAGACCGTCGTTATAGAAAAGGGGATAGACGTGTGGTTTGCACTGGAAGCGTACGAACTGTCGCTGTTCAGGAAATTCGACTATGTAGTACTGATAACCGGCGATGCCGACCACGAGATGCTCCTGAAAAAACTTAAGGCGTTGAAGATAGAGACCGTCCTGTTGACATGGGACGTACAGGAGAACAGCAGCACTTCCAAACTACTGAAGGACGAAGCCGGCATACACCTCGAAATAAACCGGCTCGTCGCCGCCGACAACACCCTGCTTAACAAACTCTGCATAATGGTATGAAACAGCGCGGATATGATGCCGTAGTACAGGTATCCCCGCTGAAAATACCCTAAACAAGGTCAGTTTTTCGGATTAAGGTTTTCGTTGCAGTCGCCGTTCTCCTCAATACTGCATTCCGGCTGTTCCTGCAAACCATTATAATCGCAGTTTTCCACAATATTGTATTCCGACTGTTCCTGCAGAGTTTCCCTGTCCCTTTCCAGATGTTCATTAATCTTTCTGTTGGCCAGTTTCCACGTTTTATTGCACAAAACCAGAAACACTATCATAAGTATAAACGATAAAAGCGCGCTTATTTCGCTGCTGATGACAAACAGAATTGAATCGTACACCCCGTGGGCGAATATTGGAGCGGCGAGAATAAGTATTTTATTCGTGGTGCGCGATTGGGGGTAAAATTTGGCAAGCGAGTAGTAATACCCCATCATGATACCGAAACAAAAATGTCCGGGAACGGCGAACAATGCACGTAAAAAACTTATCCAAACGAACGTATCCAGATTGCCGAAAATGTATATGATGTTCTCCAATGCCGCGAATCCCAACGAAATGCATACGGCATATACAATACCGTCCACTTTCTCGTCATAAAACTTGTTTTTCCTGAGGAACAGCCACAGCATAAAGAGTTTTGCCGACTCTTCCGGAATGGCGGCACCCAGAAAAGCAGAACCGATACACTCCGTTATGGTGGCGTAGTTATATGTAACAAGTCCCAACAAATGTAACGGAACAGATACGCATAACGACAGCGGTACGGAAAGAACCCCGAAAACAAAAGCCTTTTCCAGTTGAGCCGTAGGTTCGGGACAAAACTTGTCCTTTTTGTATATATAGAACAGCAGAATCGCTACGGGCAAAAGTGCTGCAAGCAAAACAACATAAGTCATAGGCGGAACGAACTATTTCAATACTTTCGGAATGTTCCTGACAATAATTCTGTCGTACTCTTTTGTAGAGTCGGACAATTCGTCGTACGGAGCAATATCCTTGTGCATAAACCGTTTTTTCTTCATCTCGTCAAGTTCGGCTTTGCACCTGTTCCGTGCTGCCGTATCCGACGACTCGAGAATTCTCTTAAATGCCATCCTTTCATCATACCTGTAACCGCTGAACCCTACGAGAAGGCGTTCCATGTTCCACCTGTTATGTTCAGTCTCCGACAATATCTCTACCTGTTCTTCCGTAAGAGAATCCCCTGCGGGAGATATGCTTCGAAGTTTCATCTGCACCGAATTGGCCGAATACAGGTTCGATTGCTGAAAGGCATATTGCAATTTGAACCAGCGGTCTTTAAGTTCATCGTGAGAAGGCATCTCGATAAACTTTTCGCCTGCGTTTGCCAAATCGTAAAGATATGCAATGCGTCTTGCACATTGCAGTCGGTAGCGGTATTGAAAATCGTAACAGTCGGGTTTAGTGCCGAACGGGTAAAGATTGGCATATCTGTCGGTCTGTTTTGCCGACCTGAGAAGTTCTCCGCTTCCGGGTTGATATACAAAAACAGGAATCCCCTTTTCATAAATCCGTCGAGGCAGAGACAGCGAGGCGGAAATAGCCGCGTCATGGTCGTTCTCGCATAAAGCCAATGTAGTATATTCCGATGCCCCGTCGCGCTCCGCACACGCGGTAAGATATTCCCTAACCCATTCACATTCCGGCCCGCCGTCGATAAACTCCCATTCAATATCAAGAAACCCCTTCTTGTCGCAGTTCTTGGGCAGATACTCTTTTAGAGGAAAAAAGTCCTTGCTTTGGTCGGGATTCGAAGTATTTACATATCGGTAATACGATAAATCCAACATTTGCCGGTAACGCCCGGCAAAGAGATCCATGTCCCTTTTTATATCCCGTTGAATAAAAGTTATTTTAGTGCGGATACCCTTTGTCCTGAAATTCGGGAAATGACAGATATGGGCGGCAGTCGTGGCTACAGCCACGCCCACTTGGGTCATTCCGGCAACAATCAAATGTACCCCGACAGGAGAGTCGGCAGATATACCGTCGCGGTCTAATGCAGGATAAAGGCGATTAGGCTCGTAATCGCGGTTAATCAACAAACGTTGAGCAATGTTTTCCGTCGCACTAATTACCGTAAGGTGCAATTTGTCCGTCGAGCCGTTGTCCGATTTATAGTAAAAATGCTGAATAGAAGACAACCTGTTCAGAACCATATAGCAGTTTATCGGATTTACAGCCTTTTCGCACACGCTTTTAAGCAACCTCAAACACTCCAGATTAGTGGCGTCGTGGAACGGTTCGTTCTCCTCTCCGAGAATATAAATCGCCTTAGTCTCGAAAGCATCCAGCAAGTTCAGCGAATCGCCGTGATTCCTGTTTCCGAAAACCACATATATATTTCTTGAAAGACTCTCCGGAATCTCGGCATATATGACAGAACGCAACCCCTCAACATCCCCGCACGTTTGAATTACAATATCCCGTTTCTTGTTGTCCGGTACAGCAACAAGCGATTTAAGGATGTTTATCAGCATGTCGTTAGCCCCCAGAATAAGTATATGGTCGTCGAATTCATATATCACCTGACCCTGTTTAAACCTTTCCACCCTTTGGTCGAGCCAGTTACCTACGGCATTTATCAAAAAACTCGTAAAACAGACGGCACCCACGAACGTAACTATAAGCTGCACCCATGCAGCCCCCAGCTCATTGCTCCCGGCAAAACATCCCGGGTCGAGCAGCAGTTCCATTACGCGCCAGCCGCCTATTCCGTTCAATGCGCCGAACAGCCAGCAAACCAGCCAGCAGAAAACGAAAAAAGCAATCAACCATACAAACTGGAAACCTTTGCTTCGGTAAAAATCCCTGTCGAAATGCTTCGAGACAATACCCTTGAATCTTTTGAAAGCCTTCTTGTTTTTCATATATATTTCAACAGTAAAGCCAACGGCAACACCTGTTATATTCCCCTGTTTACTTGAGTTATAATATCCCGGAGTTTTTCACAAACAAATGCCTTTTGGAGATAAACCCCATCTCCGTTTTTAAAGTTTGATATTGCACCCGACACCGATATAAGTCGATATTTTCTGCGTCTTGTCGAGAGTAGGAAGAATTTCGCGGATTTTAAAATCCATCGAAAAAGTCTTGTTTATAGAGTACATCGAACCGATTTCAAACCACAAACGCTCCACGCCGTTATTGTCTCCGGGCCAGTTCATCGTGTTGAAAATCTCTATGGCAGAGTACGGCGACCATTTGCACCCCTCTTTCAGATAAGCCGTACCAACAAGCCTGTTTCTCCAATAGCACCTGTTGTACGGAAGGTCGGCATTCTTCTTGATGTAGTCCGATTCGAACCGCGAATATCCCGACAATTTAAAATGCTGCCATTTATAACCGCCGCTGAGCCCCAACTGGTATCTGTGCGTATTTACGCTCGAACCGTCGGTTTTGTGTTGGTATCTGTAAAAATACAGAGCATCGAAATAAACATAATTCTTCAGCAGCGTAACCTTAAAATCGACAAAAGGCATGTAGCGTTCCAGATTGGTAAAATTATTATCCAACCAAAGCTGCTGGTGCAACTGTATTTGAAAATAATCGTTGAATCTTTTCTCTATCGACAGACAAAACAGACTGGCGCTCTCGGTCTCCCTCGCCGAACATACAGCGGTAGAAGAGACAAGAAATGTCATTACCGAAGCGAACAAAAATTTGCTTAACCTATTCATGGTGGTATGGTTGATTGTTTAAAATCGTAAAAGCCCTGTAAAGCTGTTCTGTAAAAACAACGCGGACAAGTTGGTGCGAGAAAGTCATCTTCGACAAAGAAACCATTTCGTTTCCCCTGTTCCTGACGTCATTCGAGAAGCCGTAAGCCCCACCGATAACAAATACGCATCTTTTGTTCGGCATCCCCATTAACTTTCCCAAACGTCCGGCAAAATCCACCGATGAATATTCCTTGCCGTGTTCATCGAGAAGAACAACGAAATCATCATTTCGCAACGTCCTTAAAATCAGTTCCCCTTCCGATTGCTTTTGCAGTACCGCATCTTTAGCCCCCTTAATATCCGGAACAACTATAATTTCAAAAGGGACATACCTCTTAATCCTCCTTTCATATTCCCGTATAGCCTCGGCAAAATATGTTTCAGAGGTTTTCCCCACCATTAAAAAGGCTAATTTCATACAAGTATAGTCTCTTTTGTTTTATTTTTCTTAAATTTGTCCCCGTAACGGATAATCAAAAACCTCGCTAAGGTACTAAAAATAGCGATAAGAATAAAATATTATCAAAATATAGCATATTATGACAAAACCAAGAATCATTTTTACGATTGTCATGTTTCTCGCGTTCGCCTGCAAGACATACTCTCAGGGAAGCGTATCCATGATAGAAAAAGGGTTCTCGAGCGGCGATGAATATGTTGTAGGAAAGAACATGGCAGAACGGGTATTTTATGTAATATACCCCACCCGCAAGATGTTGCCAAAGGACGGAGCGGTAAAGATGCTGGGCGAATTTTTTGCAGAAAAGCAGACACGCAACTTTTCCGTCGTACACGAAAGCCGTCAGGACAACGTCCGCTACATTATAGGCACACTCACGACGGCAAAAGGCGAATATAGGATACATTTGCTGTTGAACGTTTCCGATACAAAAGAAGAAATAACACAAATAAGAATAGAATCACTGTAATGGACTTGATAGACGAACTGATAAAACTGGCATTCGCCGAAGACATAGGCGAAGGCGACCATACCACCCTCTGCTGCATACCGGCCGAAGCCGAAGGAGCGCAGAAGTTGCTGGTAAAAGAAGCGGGAATATTGGCAGGAGTAGAAATAGCGCGCCGCATATTCAACACGTTCGACCCCACGTTGAAGATGGAAGTATTCATACACGACGGAGCAGAAGTAAAACCCGGCGACGTTGCATTCATCGTACGCGGTAAAGTCCGTTCGCTGTTGCAGACCGAGCGATTGATGCTCAACGTAATGCAGCGCATGAGCGGCATCGCCACCGTAACCCGCAAATATGCCGACCGTTTGCAAGGACTCAAGACAAAAGTGCTCGATACCCGCAAAACGACTCCCGGAATGCGCATGCTCGAAAAAGAAGCCGTAAAGATAGGCGGCGGCGTAAATCACAGAATAGGGCTGTTCGACATGATACTGTTAAAAGACAACCACGTCGATTTTGCAGGAGGCATAACCAACGCCATAAAACGTGCCAACGAATACTGCAAGGCAAACAAAAAAGATTTGAAAATAGAAATAGAAGTCCGTTCGCTGGACGAACTAGAAGAAGTTATGGCATGTGGCGGAGTTGACAGGATAATGCTCGACAATTTCACACCCGAACTGACACGAAAAGCCGTAGAACGGATAGGCGGCAAATACGAGACGGAATCCTCCGGAGGAATCACGTTCGACACCCTGCGCACCTATGCCGAGTGCGGAGTAGATTACATATCCGTAGGAGCACTGACACATTCGGTAAAAGGACTCGATTTAAGTTTCAAAGCCTGTTGAAGATTCTCCGACGAACGTATGAAAATACTCTCAATCGACGGCGGAGCATGCATAAAGTGCCATAACTGTGTAAAAGTCTGTCCGCAAGGAGTCTTTGCGACAGAAGACAATATGCCCGTGGCTGCAGCTCCCGAAAGATGCATAACATGCGGGCAATGCGTAGCGGTATGTCCGACCGACGCCGTTACCCATACAGCATTTCCCGAGTCGAAAATACACAAGGCCGACAGCAGTTTGCGTCCCACCCCCGAACAACTCATGGAACTCATCCGCACCCGTCGCTCCAACAGGGTGATGACGGGCGGAGAAGTCCCCGAAGAATCCCTCCGGCGGATACTTGAAGCGGCACACCGTGCGCCAACGGCCGAAAACTCGCAACAAGTAGAATACACCCTCATAACAGGAAAAGAAAACATACGCAAAATATCATCCCTTACAATAGACACGTTCTCCCGGGTGCGGATGCTTCTGGCCAACCCCGTGGTAAAGCCTCTGTTGCAACCGTTCATGCGCGACACGTTCAAACTGGTGCCGTTTTTCGACAAGCTCAAAAGCGATTTCCAACAAGGAAAAGACGGCATATTGCGCAATGCGTCGGCTGTGATAATAATCTCGGCAGGTAAAAAAGACCGCTTCGCCTGCGAAGATGCAAACCTCTCCTATCAAAACGCATCGCTGATGGCCGAAGCGTTAGGCGTGGCGCACTTCTATACAGGATTTGTACTCGCCGCAGAGAAGATAACCAAGAAACTGAACCGTGAATTCGGAATTAACGGGCACATATACGCAGCGATGGCTTTAGGAATGCCGGCCGTTAAATACGGCAAGTACATCGACAGAGAAGAAATAAAAGTAACATACCGCCGATAGATGAACACGAGTTACCGGACGCTGGCGCGATTATCCGAAGGATTATACAAGGAAAAGATGAGCAAGTTCATCTCGTTCGCCATGCCCGTAACCACCGAAGAAGAAGCAAAAGCAAAAATCGACGAATACCGCAACACCTATCACGATGCCCGTCATGTATGTTGGGGGTATCGGTTGGGGGCAGCAGGCGAGCTGTCGCGCAGCAGCGACAACGGCGAGCCCTCCGGAACAGCCGGCAAGCCGATAATAGGACAGTGCCTGTCGAACGGGATAACCAACGTGCTTATAATAGTCGTCCGCTATTTCGGCGGGATAAAACTGGGAACGGGCGGGCTGATTGTAGCCTACCGCGAAGCGGCGGCCGATGCCATATCCAATAACGAAATAATAGAGCGGGCGGTAGAAAAAGACGTAACGGTCGAATTCGACTATCTGAACATGGATTCCGTAATGCGGTTGATAAAAGACGAATACGTAACCGTAAAAGAACGCCATTTCGACAACCGTTGCCGGATGACGCTTTCTGTACAGCTCACATACGCCGATACCCTTATGTCGGCCCTCTCGAAAATAGAAGGAGTAACGGCCGAATACAATTAAACCGAATCCGATACAAATCGGTTATTGTCTTACCGGCTCTTTCAAGCCGAAGTATCCGCAATCCTTTCCACCACCTCTACGGCGGCAGCCACCGAGTCGATATAATCTATCGTTAAAATCCGTTTCCCCCTGTTCTCACGCAGAACGGCACGTTTCGGTTCACGCTGTACGAACTCTATTATCTTCCCGAATACAGGCGACTGGAAATAGTTGCTCTTTTCGTCCGATACGAAAAACAAGTTCATCTTCCCCTGTTTCAGCGTAACCTTCTCCATGCCGAGCCCTTTGGCAAGACGCCTCAACGTAACGATGCGAATCAGTTCCAGAGCCTGTCGGGGAATCCTTCCGAAACGGTCCTTCAACCTTTCGGTAAAAGCCTTCACTTCGCTTTCGCTCTCTATATTGTCGAGTTCCTGATACAGCAGAATCCTTTCGGAAGTATTCGAAACATAATCCGGAGGGAATAGCAGTTCCATGTCCGATTCGATGACGCACTCGCTGACATACTTGTCTGCCGACGAATTTTCATCCTCATACAAATCGCTGAACTCACCCGTTTTAAGTTCCGTAACAGCCTCCCTCAAAATCTTCTGGTAAGTCTCATATCCGAGGTCGGCGATAAACCCGCTCTGTTCAGCCCCGAGCAGATTCCCCGCACCCCTTATGTCGAGGTCCTGCATGGCAATCTGGATACCCCGTCCAAGTTCCGAAAAGTTTTCGATAGCCTGAAGACGGCGTCTCGCGTCGGTATTAATCTCCCTGAAAGGCGGCGTAAGCAGGTAGCAAAAAGCCTTTCTGTTGCTTCTCCCCACGCGACCCCTCAACTGGTGCAAATCGCTCAACCCGAAGTTATGGGCGTTGTTTATTATTATCGTGTTGGTATTAGGCATGTCGATACCCGATTCGATAATAGTGGTAGAAAGCAATATGTCGTATTCGTGATTAGTATAATCGAGAATTACCTTCTCCAGCTTTTCAGGCTCCATCTGGCCGTGTCCCGTTATAATCCTCGCGTCCGGAACAAGTTTATGCAGCAGACTTTCCAGTTCTGCAAGCTGCGCAATGCGGTTGTTTACAAAAAACACCTGACCGTTGCGGCTTAGTTCGAACTCGATAGCCTCGCGGATAATCTCCTCGTTGAACGGATGAACCTCCGTTTGGATAGGGTATCTGTTAGGAGGCGGAGTAGAAATCGTGGACAAGTCGCGTGCACCCATCAGCGAAAACTGCAAGGTCCTCGGAATAGGCGTCGCCGTCATCGTAAGAGTATCCACGTCGCTCTTAATCTGTTTCAGCTTCTCCTTTACTGCAACACCAAATTTCTGTTCCTCGTCGATGATAAGCAGTCCGAGCGATTTGAACTTTACATCCTTTCCTATTATCCTGTGCGTACCGATTAAAATATCTATCTTTCCGTCGGCCAAATCCTTAAGCAGGCCTTTAATTTCCTTTGCCGTTCTGGCGCGGCTTATGTATTCCACGCGGACGGGGAAATCCTTCAACCTCTCCCTGAACGTATTATAATGCTGAAAAGCAAGTACCGTAGTAGGAACCAGAACAGCCGTCTGCATGTTGTCGCAAGCCGCTTTAAACGCCGCCCTTATGGCAATCTCGGTCTTGCCGAAACCCACATCCCCGCAAACCAGACGGTCCATGGGTCTGTCGCGTTCCATATCCGCCTTAACCTCGTTCGTGGTTTTCAACTGGTCGGGAGTATCCTCGTACATGAAGCTCGCCTCTAACTCGTGCTGCATGAAACTGTCGGGCGAGAACGCGAAACCCTTTTGCGTGTTCCGTTTGGCGTACAACAGAATCAGGTCGCGGGCAATCTCCTTCATCTTGCTCTTTGTCCGCTCCTTCAACCTCTCCCACGCTTTGCCGCTCAACTTGCCAATCTTCGGCGGTTCGCCGTCCTTGCTGCGGTATTTCGACAATTTGTGCAGCGAGTGTATGCTTACGAAAATCGTATCGCTGTTCTGGTAAATAAGCCGTACGGTTTCCTGAACACGTCCGTTCGTTTCCAGTTGCACAAGTCCGCCGAAACGCCCCACGCCGTAGTTTATATGCACAATGTAGTCGCCTATCTCAATCTGTTTCAGTTCCTTCAGCGTAAGAGCAAGTTTACCGCTCCTCACATGGTCGCTTTCGAGCGAATATTTGTGGAATCTGTCGAAAAGCTGGTGGTCGGTAAAAACGCACAATTTAAGGTCGTTGTCCACAAATCCGGCGTGCAGCGTCTTCAAAACCGGAGTAAAGACAATGTTATCCCCCCGCTCGGCAAAAATATCCTTCAACCGTTCAATCTGTTTCTCGCTGTCGCTCAGCACGAAAATCCTGAAATCCCTGCTTAAAAAATCGCAGAACGATTCAGCAACCAAATCAAAATCCTTATGGTAAACAGGTTGGGGCAGGCAGTCCGCCTTTATCGCAACAAAC
>JADIMW010000026.1 GCA_017694415.1 Candidatus Caccoplasma merdipullorum | reverse complement strand
CAACTCTCCCGAGTTCTGGTTTTCCCGGAAGAGTTTTCCGGCTAACAGCATTTTATCTACCAACGTGGTTTTCCCATGATCGACGTGCGCTATTATGGCTATGTTTCTTATGTCCTGCTGCATATTGTCTTATCGTTTTTAAGGCGGTGCAAAGGTAGTAAATATTTATTTAACATCGGCATTCCGCCGTATTCTCTTATTTGGGTTTTTATCTCTTTTTTGCTTTGTCGCAACCGGAGATTTTACCGTCGGGCTTCGGTTCTTTTCCTAAACCGGTATTGTGTATCGGGTGGATTTTTCAGGGTTGCCGGTTATTGCCGTAAACGTAAAGTGCCGCGAACATATATATCCGCGGCACTTTTCTGTTTTTTTGTAAGCATGAGCCTTACTTTCTGATTCCGAGCTCTTTTATTATGGCACGGTAACGTTCGATGTCGATTTTTGCAAGATAGTCGAGCAAACGGCGACGTTTTCCTACCAACATTCTTAAGGCTCTTTCTGTGCTATAATCTTTGTGATTTGACTTGAGGTGCTCAGTCAAATGAGAGATACGGTATGAGAATAATGCTATCTGGGACTCGGGAGAACCAGTATCAGTATTGGACTTTCCGTACTTCTCAAAGATTTCTCTCTTTTTTTCAGAAGTTAAATACATTTTTCTGTACTTTTAAAATTGATTTTTTGTTTTTGCGGTTGCAAAGTTACAACTAATTATTGTTATGTGCAACCGTTTGTGTGATTAATATTTTTCATTCTGCTTTTTTGCCCGCCTTTGCGTCTTGCTGCTTGAGCCAACTTGCGCATTTTTTACCGTTTTGGGTTTGGCATGAAGCTGCTTTATCTGCTTTTTTTATCGTAAACGACAAATGTGTACGGATAGGGGTTGTTTTCATCGGCCGCGTTTTCCTGCCGCGATATTTCCTGCCATTTGTCGCCGTTTATTGCGGGGAAGTGTTTGTCGGCTTCGGGGAATGTATGGGCTATTTCGGTTATGTACAGCCTGTCGGCGACGTCTATGGTCTGCCTGTATATCTCTTCGCCGCCTATTATGAATATCTCTTCGGCTGCAAGCAGTTTTTCGGCGGTGAGGGCAACGGAGAGGTCGCGGTATGTTATCGTGTCGGGATAGCGTGAGGTGCTTCTGGTTACTACTATGTTCCTGCGTCCCGGCAATGCGCCCTTGGGCAGGGACAGGTAGGTTTTGCGCCCCATTATTATGGTGTGTCCCATTGTGAGCTCCTTGAAATATTTCATGTCTCCCTTGAGACGGCACAGGAGGTTGTTGCCCTGCCCTATTGCTCCGTCGGACGCGACGGCTGCTATTATCGATATTTTTGTCATACTGATACTTCGGCTTTTATGTGCGGATGTGGGTCGTAATCCTGAAGCGTGAAATCTTCGTATTTGAAATCGAAGATGTTTTTTACTTCGGGGTTTATTATCATCTTTGGCAACGGGCGGGGTTCGCGCGTGAGCTGTAGGCGTGCCTGCTCGATATGGTTGTTGTATATGTGGGCATCGCCGAAGGTGTGTACGAAATCGCCTTCCTGCAGCCCTGTTACCTGCGCCATCATTTTAAGCAGCAATGCGTAGGAGGCTATGTTGAACGGTACGCCGAGGAATATGTCGGCGCTGCGCTGGTATAGTTGCAGCGATAGCTTGCCGTCGGCTACGTAGAACTGGAAGAAGGTGTGGCACGGGGGAAGGTTCATGCGCGAAAGGTCGGCGACGTTCCATGAGCTGACGATTATTCGGCGTGAATCGGGGTTGTTTTTTATCGTATCGACTGCTTCTTGTATCTGGTCGATGTGTCCTCCGTCGTAGTCGGGCCACGAACGCCACTGGTATCCGTATATGTGCCCGAGGGAGCCGTCGGGGTCGGCCCATTCGTTCCAGATTCTTACTCCGTGTTCTTGCAGGTATTTTACGTTGGTGTCGCCGTTAAGGAACCAGAGGAGTTCGTATATTATGGATTTTAAATGCAGTTTCTTGGTGGTGAGTAACGGAAAGCCGTCGGACATGCGGAATCGCATCTGGTGTCCGAATACGGATATTGTTCCTGTGCCCGTGCGGTCTTCTTTGTGGACGCCTTCGTCCAGTACTCTTTGTAATAGTTGCAGATATTGTTTCATCTTTTGTGTGTTTTTTCAGTATCCGGCCCTGTATTTTCCTTGTGTTATGTCGTCGAGAATGCTCAGATATGATGCATAGCGGGATATGCTTATTTCGCGGTTTTCCAATGCTTCCAATACGGCACACCCGGGTTCGTTGCGATGTGTGCAGTCGGCAAAACGGCACTTGGCGGATGTTCGGAATATTTCGGGGAAGTAGTGGGCCACTTCTTTTTCGTTGAAGTCGATTGTCCCGAATCCTTTTATTCCGGGTGTGTCTATTATGTATCCGCCGCCCGGCAACGGATACATTTCGGAGAATGTGGTGGTGTGCATTCCTTTGTGGTGTACGGTAGATATTTCTCCTACTTTAAGCGACAGACCCGGTATCAGGGCGTTTATCAGGCTCGACTTGCCTACTCCCGAGTTTCCGGACAGAAGCGTGATTTTATCGTGCAGGAGAGCTTTTACCTGCTCTATTCCTGCGCCTGTTACTGCCGATACTTCGAGGGTTTTATATCCTATTTCTTCGTACATTGCCCGATATGCTGCCGCCAACCCGCGTTCTTCGGTGGTGTATATGTCGGCTTTGTTGAATATCAGTACTGCCGGTACCGAGTAGGCTTCGGCCGTTGCGAGGAAACGGTCGATGAAAACGGCGTTTGTCTCGGGAGCGGCAACTGTTACTATCAGCAATGCCTGCGACAGGTTGGCAGCGAGGATGTGTGCTTCTTTTGACAGGTTGGATGCCCGACGTATTATATAGTTGGTGCGGGGTTCGATTGCCGTTATGTAGCCTGTTCCTTCGCCTGTTTCGGTTATTTCCACTTTGTCGCCTACGGCTACGGGATTTGTGGTGCGGATTCCTTTTAGTCTGAAATTTCCTTTTACTTTACAGGTATATAACCGCCCGTCGGGCATTTGTACCCGATAACCGCTGCCTGTATTTTTTATTACCAAACCTGACAAGTGCTTTGTTGTTTTTGGTCGCTTTTATTGCGGAAGCGTCTTAGGTATGTTTCCTGCGACGCTTCCTGTGATAGGTTGTTGTGCCGGATGTGTGTTATACGGTTAGTATCTCTTTTTCTTTTACCGAAAAGACTTCATCTACTCGTTTTATGTATTTGTCGTGCAGTTTCTGTATGCTCTCTTCGCCGCCTTTTGCCATATCCTCGGGCATTCCGTCTTTCTGCGCTTTTTTCAACGCTTCTATTGCATCGCGACGGGCGTTGCGTACGGAGACTTTTGCTGTTTCGGCTTCTTGTTTGGCGCGTTTTACCAAATCGCGACGGCGGTCTTCGGTTATGGGCGGGATGCCTAAACGGATATGTTCGCCGTTGTTTTCGGGGGTGATGCCGATGCTTGAGTTCTGTACTGCTTTTTCTATCTCTCTAAGCATGTTTTTCTCCCACGGTTGTATCATTATGGTTTTTGCGTCGGGTACTATTATTGTTGCTACTTGCGATACGGGTACCGACGAACCGTAATAATCTACTTTTACCGAATCGAGCAAACGTGCCGATGCTTTTCCTGCGCGTATCGTTGCCAATGCTTCATCGAGGTATGTAACGCTCATCTCCATTTTTTTCTGGGCGGCGTCCATGATGTCTTTTACTTCTGCCATAGTTATTGTTTTGTCTGTGTTTTGTTTTGTTCTATTTTTATGCCATGTAAACCAGTGTTCCTATGTTCTCGCCCGATACTACTTTGGCCAGATTGCCGGGGGTGTCCATATCGAAGACTATTATCGGCAGGGAATTTTCGCGACACAGGGTCGTTGCCGTCAAATCCATGATACGAAGGTTGCGGGCGTATATTTCGTCGTAGGTTATCTTGTCGAATTTTACTGCGTTCTTGTCTTTTTCGGGGTCGGCGGTATAGATTCCGTCAACGCGCGTGCCTTTCAACATTACGTCGGCTTCTATCTCCACGCCGCGCAATGCGGATGCGGTATCGGTCGTAAAATAGGGGTTGCCTGTTCCGCCTGCCATTATGACGACTTTGCCTTCTTTTAATGATTGTATGGCTTTGTGTTTGCTGTAATGTTCGCCTATGGGATACATGTTTACGGCTGTCAGCAACTGTGCTTCTTTGCCGATGGCCGTCAGCGCCGACTGAAGGGCGAGGCTGTTTATTACCGTGGCCAACATTCCCATCTGGTCGCCGCGCACACGGTCGAATCCTTTGCTGGTTCCGCTTAGCCCGCGAAAGATATTTCCTCCGCCTATCACTATTCCTATTTCGGCTCCGCTGTCGGAGACTTCCTTTATTTGTCGGGCGTATGATGCGAGACGGTTTTCGTCGATTCCGAACCCTTTTTCGCCCATAAGCGATTCGCCGCTCAGCTTCAGCAGTATTCTTTTGTATTTTACGTTCATATTTCTACTTGTTGTTGGTCGGTCAAAATTAAAATATTTTTGCCGAAATTCTATATCTGCGATAACAAAAATCCATATTCTGTCTCTTTTTTCTTATCTTCGTGCCTATACTCTATTTTTGATTGTTGATATGTTCAGGTCGCTTTTTTGCCCGGTGTTTTTTTTGTTTTTTTCGTTGTCTGTCGCTGCTCAGGAGGTAAATTCCATTTTGCAGCGAAAGGCGGAGACGCATTTTGAAAACAGGGAATGGCGCGAGGCTGCGGCAATGTTCAATGTTTTGATTAATGAATCGCCGTCCGTGCTGGAGTTGTATGCGTATGCTGTGGCTTCGAATGATCTCGGCGGGGATAAAAGGGGCGTAATGGCGGCTGTTGAACTGTCGGAAAAGAGCGGAATTCCGCTTGATTCTCTTTTTGACAAAACCCGCCAACTTTGCACCGCTATCGGCAACAACGGCATTTATGAGCGGATGTTGTTGTGTATAAAGGGGGAACAGCCTTGGTTCAAGCGTATTGTGAATAAATACCTGTTAAGGTTTTATATGGAGAGAAAGGAGAATGCTAAGGCTTTGGCTATTGCCGATGAGGCTCTGTTGTCGTTTCCCGACGATATCAGGTTGCTGAATGCTAAGGCCTCGATTCTTGCCGACAGTGGGGACTTGTCGGGTGCTGCCGACTGCATGGCTCTTGTCCTGCGCCTCGATTCTACGGCTATGGAGGCTCGGCTGTTTTTGGGAAACTACTATTTTATTAAAGGGTCGGAACTTTATGAGAAGGGTATCTCGGCCTCGACAACAAGTGCTGCCGATTCTGTTCCGACGGCTACGGTTACCGATAGAGTCGATTACCTCGGCGAAGCTCGTTCGATGTTTTTGCTCGCCGAAGAATACCTCGGTTCGGACAGTATGGACATAAATACTCCTTATGTGCTGAATACCGTCGGGATTATCAGGGAACGAATCAAAGAGTTGTCCGGTTTGCCTTCGGCTGCCTTGCAAAGTTCTCCTCCGGCTAAATGATATAGGTTACTTCCTTGAACCGATAACTGCTTATTGTTCCGTCTTCTTCGCACAGAACCAATTCGCCTTGCGGGGTTACGGTACATATCATTGCCCGGAATTCTCTGCCTTTGCTGCTATATGGATATACTCCGCGTGCACGATACATCGCTTGGATATACCTGCGGCTTACGGCTTCGGAACAGGCGGCATCGTACTGTTCTATTCCGTCGATGACTTCGGCCGTTATCTGCTCCATTATCTCTTGTGCAGAACTTTCTCTGTTTATTATCTGCCAGAGGGAAACGGGATTGGGTGCCGATGATATGAAAGCCCTCTGGTTGAGGTTTATTCCTATTCCGACGACCGAGGTATCGATATACTCTCCGGTTATGGAATTTTCGGTTATGAATCCGCAGATTTTTTTATTGTTCCAATATATGTCGTTCGGCCATTTTATACTGAATCCGTCGGCATATTGCGACAGGACTTTGTGTATCGAAAGGGATACTATCTGCTGTATGGCGAATCCGTTTGCCGCTTTTATGTTTTGCGGACGCAACAGAATGCTGAACAGCAGATTCTTGCCGCGCTGCGCCTCCCAATGGTGGCCTCGTTGTCCGCGCCCGGCGTACTGATAGGCTGCCCGTATTACGGTATAGGCCGGGGTATCGGGCTGCTCGGCAAGCATACGCGACAGATAGCTGTTGGTGGAGTCGGTCTCTTCTATGTATATGTATGTGGGGTCAATATCCATATCTGTTGAAGTTTTGCGTGTATGGGTAAAATGCGTCTTTTATATGTTCTATTTGATATTTTCCGCTTTGGTTTTGGGGTATTACTACGGATATTATGTCGAACCGGACATCGACGGCATGGGGTAGGCGCGAGAGGTATGCGTCGGCTGCCTGTGCGATATTGCGGATTTTGGCCGGTTTTACGAACTCTTCGGGGTCGCCGTATTCGGTGCTCGTCCTTGTCTTTACTTCGACAATTACCACCTCGAGCGAATCCATCGCTATTATGTCTATCTCTTTTTTCCCGCTTCGCCAGTTCCGCTCGCAGATTGAATACCCTTTGGATGTCAGGTATTCTACGGCTATGTCTTCTCCTTTTTTCCCTATGTCGTTATGGCAAGCCACAGGTTGTGTTCCGTCTTTATATGTTGTTTGTGCGAAGTTAATATTTTTGTTGTACATATTGTTCCGTTTTTCTCTTCTATTATTTTTTTACGGCTCGGCATTTGCGTCGGTTTTGCTTGTCTGCTGTGTCCGGATTATTATCTGTTTTGCTATTGTTTTATTGAATTATTGCATTATCTTCGCCGATATATATAAAGTATCTTTTGTTATGGAAAAAAATAAAATGCTGTTCGCTGCGCTGATATTGGCGGCGGGCATATTTTTCGGAGGTCTGGCAATTGGCAACGCTTTGACTAATTTCAAAAAAGCCGACAGGTGTGTTTATGTTAGGGGGCTTGCTGAACGGGAGGTTAAGGCGGACAATGTGATATGGCCTCTTGTTTATAAGGAGACGGGTAATAACCTGAGTGCAATTTACGATAATATAAAGACCAAAAACGGTATCATAACGTCTTTTTTGAAGAAGGAGGGGCTTACCGACAGCGAGATTTTCGTTTCGGCTCCAGAGATTATAGATATGGAGGCTGAACGCTATCAGAGCAATGTTCTTGATTACCGCTACAATGTTACTTCGGTTATAACCGTCTCGTCGGAGAAGGTGGATTTGGTTCGCGATTTGATAACGCGACAGGTGGAGCTGCTTAAAAAGGGGGTGGCGATTACCGGCGGCGATTACCGTTATAATGTGGTGTTTTCTTTCAACGGGCTGAATGAGATTAAGCCTGAAATGATTGAGGAGGCTACAAAGAATGCTCGTGAAGCGGCCGAAAAGTTCGCGATAGATTCCGACAGCAAACTCGGGAAAATAAAGGATGCCAGCCAAGGCCTGTTCTCCATATCCGACCGCGACAGCAACACTCCGTACATTAAGGAGGTAAGGGTGGTTACATCGGTTAATTACTTTTTGGAGGATTGATTTTGGATACTGCGGAAGATGAACGTTTTATGGCGGCTGCTTTGAAAGAGGCCGAGGCTGCCGCCGATGAAGGAGAAGTTCCTGTTGGGGCTGTTGTGGTTTGTAAAAACAGGATTATTGCCCGCGCCCACAACCTTACGGAGACGCTTAACGATGTTACGGCTCATGCGGAAATGCAGGCAATAACGGCTGCGGCAGCGGAGTTGGGCGGAAAGTATTTATGCGACTGCACTCTGTATGTTACTCTTGAACCGTGCGTAATGTGTGCCGGCGCTTTGGGCTGGGCGCAACTCGGCAGGCTTGTTTACGGGGCTGATGATTTGAAACGTGGGTTTTCGCGTTTCGCGCCGGAGGCTCTGCACCCGAAAACCGAAATATGTAAAGGGGTGCTGGCGGAAAAATGCGCCGGGATAATAAAAGGCTTTTTTAAATCGAAACGATAACTACTGATATTTTATGGAGGGGAAAAAGGTAAAGGTTGATATTGAGATAAAACCTGATATGGCGATTCTGCTTGGTATGATTTTGCTTGGCGGTTCGTACGGTATAAAGACTGCGAGCAAGTTGCTTACCGCCAAAAGCATAAAAGATATGCACGATATTGGTTCGTCGATAATGGAACAGGTAGGCGAACAGGTCGATTTGGAGAGTTTCGAGTCGGGCATTATGGAGAAGTTGTCGGATGAGGAGAGGAGATTCTTTCTCGAACTGAAAAGCGCAATATCGTACCGCTGACATAACGGCTTGGCAAAGACGGTTGTTCCGCGTTCTTGCCTCCTGCTGCCGTTTGTTTAGAAACGGAACTTCATCCCTTCGTTCGACAACAGGGTGTTGGGGAATATTGGCCGTGCTTCGTTGAGGAACTGTGCTTCGTCTTTATACCGGCTGGAATAGTGCCCAAGTATCAGTGTCCCGACTTCGGCCTGCCGTGCAATGTCGGCTGCTTGGGCTGCCGTGCTGTGGTATCTGTCTTTGGCCTGTTCGCTGTATTCTTCGGTATATGTGGACTCGTGATATAATACTGTAACGCCTTTTACAAAGGGGACTATCCTGGGGGTATATATCGTATCGGAACAATATGCGTAGCTTTGCGACGGAGACGGAGGCAGGACAAGTTTTTTATTTGGTATCGTCTCTCCTTCGGGGGTGATGTAATCGGCTCCTTCTTTTATTGCCTGCAACTCTTTTAACGGTATTTGATAATACTCGGCCGCGGATTTGTCGATATGCGGCAACTTTTCTTTTTCATCGAACCGGAATCCGTATGAGGGGACCCGGTGCTTTAACGGAAAAGCCGTTACTTGCAGCGACTTGTCTTCGTATATGATTCCTCCTTTTACCGGCAACGGGGAGAAGATTACCTTGAATACTTCGCTGCGGCAGAAGTATTCAAGAGACGGAGCCAAAAGCTTTTCGAGGTCGTTGTGCGCATGTATTGTCAGTTCGCCTGTTTTCCCTTGCAATATCAACGTGGAGATAAATCCTATCAATCCGTAACAGTGGTCGCCGTGAAGGTGGGATATGAATATATGCCCTACTCTGTTCAGATTGAACCCGTATCTGAAGAATTCTCTTTGCGCGCCTTCGCCGCAGTCTATCATAAAGAGCTTACCGCGATAGGACAACACTTGTGCCGACGGCAGATGCCGTACTGACGGCCGCGCTGAACCGCATCCTAATATGGTTAGTTCGAATTCGTTCATATACGGGCTTGTATATATTGTTTTTTTACTTTGCTAATATACTGCTTTAATTGTATTTATTTTCTCTATTTGCATTATATCCGGTTATAGCCGACGTTTTTTCTGCTGGATTAAAAATTGGGCGGAAATTTATGGGTATATGCTTTTTACCTTTATCTGTATGGGGGACGGGGTTACCCGAAAGATATGCGATGCCGAAAATACGAACAGTTGTACCGGCATTATTCCTGTCGCAGCCAAAGAATGGCATGCATCATAAAATTACATAATGGATAATAATCTCTGCAAGAGAGACATAAGCGATGCTGCAAATATACAAAATTTATTAATGACACAAGAGGTTATATCCTTTTTTCCTTGTTTTTCGGATTTTTGTTTTCTCATTTTTTTCAATTCGCTGCTCGAATATCTGATATTGTATGCCAACAGGCTCTTATATAGAGGTATTTATAATTTCATTGTATCTCTCTTGCAGAGATACACCGATAGAGAAATCCGAAAATCTAAAAGAGTAGGAAATAACTTAAATTTAATTTTCCATGAAACATTTATCATCATTTTTGTTAGTCGTAATTTTTGCTTTTTCGGCTAATGTCGTCAATGCTCAAATGAGCGCTATTAATGAATCGAAAGAACGTATTGCGGAACTTTTGAAAATTGATTTGTCGGCAAAATGCGGCATTGAATCGATAGATAATTTTGCTGCTGCCGTGAAGTCTGTTGCAGACAAAACATCTGAAACCTCTAACATTCTCGTAAGTTTGACAGATCGTATAAACAACAAAACGGATATTCCGACTGTGGATGAACTGAAAGGTGTAGAGAATCATATTAAGGAATTGTCAAAATCTGTAACTGAAGCCGGAAATCTTGCAGTAGAGGCCGCCAAAGGTCTTAAAGAGCTGAAAAATCCGATGAAAATAAAAGGTGCCATGAAGTCTCTTAACGATACTAAAAAGGCATTGGAAATTATTGTAAAGGAAATGGAATTCCAAGTAAAAACCATCGCCGAAATGTTTACATCTATTTCATAATAAACAACTGGTTTGGTGTGTAACGCTCATTGTAGCGGGTTCGTATTCCCGACAATGAGCGTTATTTATTCTTTTTTATTTTAACTGCTATCTTCCTTAAAAGCGCATCTTGTTTGTTTCCCGGTCTTACATGTTTCCGATTTGCTTGTTCCCGCCTGCCTTTTTGTATTTTTATTTTATAAAACTTTACTTTCTGTTATAATATATACGTATTCTTTTTCTAACTTTGCGATATGTGGTTCTTATACCATATACTGATATTGAAAAACATTGATAGAGGTATCCGAAAATCTAAGAGAGTAGGAAGTTTTTTTAATCTTATTTTTATGAAATTCTTATCATCGATATTGCTGGCTGTTTTTATTTGCTCGGCAGGCATTGTTAATGCTCAAACGGATGAGGAGACTCTGGCCTCGAAAAACCGTATTGCGGAATTGCTGAATCTGAATTTATCGTCAAACAGCGGTATTGAATCGCTCGACAAGTTTGTCGAGGCTGTACAGGATGCTGCTGATGAAAGTGTTGCAATATCGACGGCACTGGACGAAATGAATCAACGGATTACTAACAAGACAAATACTCCGTCATTGTCGGAACTTACTGAATTGAGCACGCGTATCAACAATCTGGCTAAGGCTGTTACTGAAGCATCGAAATTGTCGATAGATGCGGCAAAGGGATTGAAGGAACTGAAAAGCAGCCCGATGAAAATTCTTAGTGCTACCAATACGCTAAATAATGCAAAGAACGCACTGGAAACTATTGCTAAAGAGAGCGTTTATCAGGTTAAGACCATTTCGGGCATGATTAAGGCCATATCGTAAGAGGGGGTATTCCTTTTACAGCCATTACATGAATCGCCCTTTGCCTGACAGGCAGAGGGCGTCTTGTTTTTATGCGGATTGACTGTTTGTCCTGCCGAAACGTATTTATAGACGCTTGTCTTTATGTTATTGCCGCTTTGCGATTACCAATAATCGACGGTTACCGTCCGTCCGTAATAATTCCAGCTTCCTGTCTGGAAATTTTTGGGTATGCTGTTGTTGCTGAACCAGGCAGAAACGGGGAAATAATTTCCTATTCCTCGGTTGTATGAACATTCGAAATACGTCAGAGCCGTATTTTGCCGAATGTCCAATGTCTCCAGCCTGTTGCTCCTGCATGTGAAACGCGTCAGCATCTTGTTGGCGGAAACATCGAGCGTTCTTATCATGTTTTCTGAACAATCCAATATTACGAGTTCTGTGTTTTGGCTTACGTCGAGAGATTTTAAACGGTTGTTTCTGCATCTCAAGTCCACAAGTTGCTTATTACGGCTTAAATCTATCGACAGCAGATAATTGTTGCTGCAATCCAGCTTTTGCAGCGACTCGAAACATTCTATTCCTCTTAGCGACACCAATACTCCCGAATATGAGGATTCGCCCGACAAATCGAGTTCGGTTATTCCGGAGACTTCGCCTTGTGTTATGTTCCGTGCATCCGATATATATCCGCGCCTCTGCAGTTCTCTTGCAAATAACGGGTCGATATTGTCGGTAATTGAAGTTTGTGCCGATTCGTCGAGACTGCACCCTGCTGTCAAAACAAGAAGCGTAGTGATAATAAGACTGCTAATGTTCTTCATTTTTAAAGTTCCTCTTCTCTATTTTTCAATTCCGGTTCTTTGGCAAGCCATCCTCTTCTGTTATAAATAAAACGGATGTTGCTGTAAATCGGTATGTGCGGTTACTTTTGCAAAAGTATTTGTTTTTCCAAATTGTGCAATATTCTTTTGCTATTATTTTGATTTTCTTGTTGTTTCGAGAAGGGTCGGAACGGTTTTCCCAAAAGGCGGACTTGTCTTGTTCGGAATAATTTCATGTTATGCCGAATTTTTATAAATCGGGTTTCCTGCCGTATGATTGTATGTCCGGGATGTGATACCGGCTATTGTTGATTTTTTGCTGTACGGCGTTCGTGATTTATCAACTGCCATGAGTTGATTATGTTTTGCCATACGATATAGGCTGCCGGGGCTACCGACGATAAGGGGGTAAGGTATGTAAAGGCCATCCAGATACACAGTACGGTGTTTTTCTGCCCCAATCCCTGCCCTCCGGCTATTTTGTCGCCATATCGGGCCCCGATTTTCTTGCCTATGTAAAACTGGAATACGCATACGGCTAATGCCGCTATGGCGAGGATGCTTTCGTATGCGGCTTTTTCTTCGCCGTTGCTTACTATATACCCCATGGAACGGCCTAATACTATTATCAATGCCAACGCCCACAGATAGAAGGAGAGCGACTGGCTTTCATAGAAAAACTTGTGGAGTGCGGGGAAAGCCTTGCGCATTATGAACGCCAGTATCATGGGGGCTACTATCAGCGGGAATATCTGCCGCGAAATGAGCCATACGGATTCGCCGAAGGGCAACTCTGTATGTGCCCCTATAAACGAGAAGAGAAACGGTGATAGAAGGGCTACGGTAAGATTGCTGAGCATACTGTACGATATGACCGACGCTATGCTGCCTCCGAGCATGGAGGTTATTACGGGCGATGAGGTTGCCGTTGGACAGAACATGCAGATAAAGGCTCCTTCGGCTACTATCTTGTTGAATGGCAACAGTGCGAAATAGACCCCCAATGCTACGACGACCTGTATGCTCAACAACATCAGATGCTGCGGCTTTATACGTATGTCTTTTATGGAAAGACGACAATACGGTACAAGCAACATCATGAATATCAAATACGGCGACAGAAATACGAGGTATTCTATCTCTTGATAGAACAGTATTCCGAGCAGCATCGCTACCGGAAGGAGATATGTTTTTATATGGTTTTTCATTGCGGGTACAAATTTCGGTAAAATATCTTCTCATTATTACTTATATGTACGTTTTTATTTTCCGTCGGACTGTTTTTATGCCTTTTCCTTGTATGCTGCTTGTATTGTCGGATGTTATATTCCGGCTCGTTATGGCGTCTTTTTTGTTATATATGAGTATCTTTGCGTAAACTTTATTTTGTCATGGATATAAGTAAGACTGATCTTTTTATTATTTCGAATAAGGACAAATTTCCGGAGGCGTATCTTATTTCTATTAAGCAACGGTTGGAGGATTGCGATGACTCTAAATTGAGCAGTATTTTCATTTTGGAATTCAAAGACCCGATTCTGGCTCTTATTCTCTCTTTTCTGGTCGGCGGAATCGGCATCGACCGCTTTTATATAGGTGATAACACATTAGGCTTATTGAAGCTGCTAACCTGCGGAGGGTTTGGTATTTGGGCAATAATAGACCTGTTCTTGATAATGGGAGCTACAAAGAAGAAAAACTTCGACAAATTAATGTCGTTTTTATAAAACGAAACGGTAATGCTGAAAAAAAAGGGGGCATACCTTTTTCTGCTGACGGCATGTATCGGCGGCTTTTTATGGCTGTTTTTATCGCAGACGCTGATTCCTGACGGTTTCAGCGTATGTTTTTTTAAAAACTTGTGGGGTATCCCCTGCCCTGCATGTGGTACTACTCATGGTGTTGAGGCTTTGTTCAACGGGGATATTTCAACGGCTTTCGGGTTAAATCCCAACTCTTTTATAGTTGCTGCCTGCTTGGTATATGTTCCTCTTTGCTCGTTGTACGACGTGCTGAGGAAAGATGACTTGCTGTATCGCTCGTTCGTCTTCTTCTGCCGCATCATCGACAAGCCTGCCGTATTGATGGCGTTTCTTATAATGGAGGCGTTGATATGGGGCTTTAAGTTGTGGTCGTTCTCCGGCGCGTAATTCTTTTGTTTTACTGTAACCCTTGTTGTAAAAACTCCACGAACGCGTCTATATTTTCGTTATATCCATAGGGCGAAGCCAACGGCTCGCCCGACGGCGAAAGGAGAAGGTAGTACGGTTGTGCATTGGCTCCGAATTTGTACCGCTGGAGGAAACTCCACTTGTCGCCTGTTGTGCGGAGCGTCTTTTGTTTTCCGTTCTCTACGACTTTCATCGGTTCTGCCATAGGTCGTTTGTCATCTACCATAAGTTTTACGAACACGTACTTTTTGTCCAACAGTTCTTTTACTCGTGAATCGGTAAATACGGCGGCTTCCATTTTACGGCAGTTCACGCATCCGTATCCTGAGAAATCGACAAAAACCGGCTTACCTTGCTCTTTTGCATACGTCATGGCCTTGTCATAATCGTCGAATACTGCCTCGGCTTCTATGTCGTGCAGGTTGAAATCCTGTGTGGAGACTGGAGGGAGAAATGCCGATACGGATTTTAACGGTGCTCCCCATAACCCCGGAACGAGATAGAGGGCAAATGACAACGGTATGATTGCGAGGAAAAGGCGTGTTACACTCAGGTACTGAACCGGCGTGTCGTGTTTGAAACGGATTGCGCCGAGCAGATACAGCCCCATAAGTGCGAAAATCAGCACCCAAAGGGATATGAAGGTTTCGCGCGGAAGTATTCCCCAGCCGTATGCCAAATCGGCTACGGAGAGGAATTTTAATGCAAACGCAAGTTCGAGAAATGCCAATACTATTTTTACGCTGTTCATCCATGCTCCGGATTTAGGCATGGTGCGGATTGCCGACGGGAATATCGCAAACAGCGTGAAGGGTGCGGCCAATGCTAATGCAAACGCGAACATGCCGACTGCCGGACCTGTTGTTATTCCCGACGTGGCGGCTTCTACGAGGAGCGTTCCTATTATGGGCCCTGTACAGGAGAATGAGACTAATGCCAGCGTAAAGGCCATAAGGAATATGCCGAGGAATCCTGTTGCCGCGTCTGCCTTGGCGTCTAACCGGGTAGTCCATGATGCGGGGAACTCGAGGTTGAAAGCTCCGAAGAACGATATGGCGAATATTATCAGCAACAGGAAGAAGAAGATATTGAAATAGGCGTTTGTTGAGAGGTCGTTGAGGGTACTTGCTCCGAACAGCGTCGTTATTATAAGCCCTAATGCGAGGTATATCGCTATTATGGATATTCCGAACAGCAACGCCTTGCGTATTGCCCGACGCCGATTGCCTTCTTGTTTTATAAAATAGCTTACGGTAAGTGGTATCATTGGCCATACGCACGGGGTTACAAGTGCTATCAGCCCTCCTATGAAGCCGGCTATGAATATGTACCACAACGGTCGTCCTGCTGTCGATACGGCATTATCCATCTGCTTTATCGCGGATGTTACGGGCGTCCATGATGCAGGGATTCCGCTTTGGCTATTTTCAACGGACGGGTTTGCTGATGCATCGTCTGCTTCTGTTGCTTGCGGGGTAAAGAGAAACTCCTCGGTTGTCGGCGGAAGGCAGGTCATGTCGTTACACCCCATATACCGTACGTACCCTTCTATCTTGTATCGGGGGGATGTTATCCGTATTTTCTGGGTGAATGTTACTTCTCCGCTATACCACGTGAGGAGTTGCTCGAACAGGGGTTCGTAGGTTTCGGTTGCCGAACGGTCGGCTTCTATCGTTCCGGCCGTCTCCGCCCCGTCCATGGTGGTATATGTTATTGTTGTGGGGTGCGGTCCTCCGTCGGGAAGTTCCGTGCCGTAAAGATGCCAGCCGGATTCTATTTCGGCTTTGTAGTGCAGCAGTATTGTGGTATCGTTTTCTTGTGTCTGTGTGAAACTCCACTTTACCGGGTTTACTATCTGAGCAACGGAGATATTTGCTATAAATGTCAGGGTCAGGAGTATCGACAGGCGCAGTTTCATGTTTTTTAGTTTTGTTTTTATGATACTTCTTTTGTATCGGTTTTGTGAGATTTGCTTGTTTGTCTGCTACAAAGGTATATTTTTGAACGGAATCTGCGTATAGATTTTTTCTATTGCATTATTGATAACAATCTGTCGCCGCTTTTGTACGGGTTCGGTTATGTATTTCTCTATTTTTTTGCGACTGCGGGATTTGATATGTTTTTTATTTTTCGTATTGCCGTTGTCCCGCCTTTTTGCATCGCTGCTTTTTTATGCAGAAAAGGCGTCTGCTCTGCCCTGTATGGCTTGCAAACGCCTTTTGTCTTTTTTTGTACAGAACGGTTTTATGAACCGAAGTCGTCGTACATGAGCATCTCTTTGGGTACTCCGAGATTCCAGAGCATCTTCTTTACTGATTCTGCCATGGGGCCGGGACCGCACATGTAATATTCTATGTCTTCGGGGTTTTCATGGAATTTCAGATAGTTGTCATAGATTACCTGATGTATGAATCCTGTGAACCCCGTCCAGTTGTCGTCGGGTTGCGGGTCGGACAATGCTATATGGAACGAGAAGTTCGGGAATTCTTTTTCTATCTGACGGAAATCGTTTTCGTAGAATATTTCTTTGCGTGAACGTGCTCCATACCAGAAAGAGACTTTTCTGTCGGTTGTCTTGAGCGTTTTGAACAGGTGCAGCAATTGTGCGCGCAACGGTGCCATTCCTGCGCCTCCTCCGATATACAGCATCTCGCGTTTGGTGTCGAGTATGTGGAACTCTCCGTAAGGCCCTGATACTGTTACCTTGTCGCCGGGTTTGCGGGAGAAGATGTATGATGAGCATACTCCGGGATTTACGGGTTTCCATGCTCCTGTGGCACGGTCGAACGGCGGGGTGGCTATTCGGATGTTGAGCATCACTATATCGCCTTCGGCCGGATAGTTGGCCATGGAATATGCACGGTATGTTTCTTCGTCGTTCTTTGCTACCAGTCCCCACATTTTTACTTTGTCCCACTCCGGACGGAACCGCTCGTCGATGTCCATGTCGGAGAACTTTATCGCGTCGTATTTGGGTACGTCTATCTGTATGTAGCTTCCGGGCTTGAAGTTGAGCCGCTCGCCTGCGGGCAGTTTTACAACGAATTCTTTTATGAATGTCGAGACATTGTGGTTGGAGACTACTTCGCATTCCCACTTCTTTATTCCGAGGACTTCCTGCGGTATGTGGACTTCCATATCGCCTTTTACTTTTACCTGACAGGCGAGACGGTAGTTGTTTTTTATCTGCTTGCGGTTGAAGAAGCCTACTTCGGTGGGAAGTATTTCTCCGCCGCCGCTGACTACCTGACATTTGCACATTCCGCAATTTCCTTGTCCGCCGCATGCCGACGGAAGGAATATCTTACTGGACGAGAGGGTATTCAACAGTGAACCTCCGGATTTTGCCGTTATTTCGCGCTCTCCTTCGTTTATTTCTACTTTTACATCTCCCGATGGCACGAGTTTGGCTTTTGCTATCAGCAGGACTGCCACCAATACCAACGTCATTATCAGGAATGTGGCTACGGCTACATAAATGGTTAGCATATCTTCGATTCTTGTTTTTAATTTCTATACTACAGTTTTATTCCGAGGAAACTCATGAAGGCTATGCCCATAAGCCCTGTAACTATAAAGGTTATTCCTACTCCGCGCAGCGGCTTGGGGATATTGGAATATGCGAGTTTTTCTCTTATGGCTGCTACGGCTACTATGGCTATCCACCACCCTATTCCTGAACCGATGCCATATACCGTGGCTTGTCCTACCGACGGGAACTCGCGCTGCTGCATGAAGAGGGCTCCTCCGAGTATTGCGCAGTTTACGGCTATAAGCGGAAGGAATATTCCCAACGAGTTGTACAGCGACGGTGAATACTTCTCTACTATCATCTCTACCAACTGAACCATGGAGGCTATTACGGCAATAAAGAGAATCAACGAGAGGAAACTTAAATCGACGCCTGCGAAATCGGCTCCCAACCACTTCATCGCTCCGGCCTTTAATACGTAGTTTTCCAAAAGGTAATTGACCGGAAGGGTTATGGTGAGGACGAATGTTACTGCAGCTCCGAGACCTATCGCCGTTTTTACGTTCTTCGATACGGCCAGATATGAGCACATACCGAGGAAGTAGGCGAAAACCATATTGTCTATGAAGATAGACTTTATAAATAAATTGAGAGTCTCCATTTCCTATCTTGTCTTTTTGTTATTTGTCTTGTAAATCCTTGTTGAACGAGCGGTGAACCCATATTATGCATCCTACTACAATCAATGCCATGGGGGGAAGTATCATCAGCCCGTTGTTCTGGTATCCCATATCGTAGAACGACTGGGGTATTACGTGGTAACCGAAAAGGGTGCCGTTTCCGAGCAACTCGCGGAAAAATGCGATTATTATCAGTATCATTCCGTATCCTATGCCGTTGCCTATTCCGTCGAGGAACGATTCCCACGGCCCGTTGCCCATTGCGTATGCTTCGAGACGTCCCATAAGGATACAGTTGGTTATTATCAGCCCGACGAATACCGACAACTGCTTGCTTACGTCATAGACGTATGCCTTCAGTATCTGATCGACTATGATTACGAGTGCCGCTACTACTACAAGTTGAACTATTATTCGGATATTGTTGGGTATTGTATTGCGCAACAGCGATATTATTACGTTTGAGAATGCTACTACCGCCGTTACTGATACGGCCATGACGAATGCCGGTTCGAGCTTTGCCGTTACGGCAAGTGCGGAACAGATACCGAGTATCTGGACTACTACCGGATTGTTTTTTGAGAGCGGGCCTAACAGCGTCTCTCTGTTTTTCTTCGACAGGAACATATTTTATTCTGCTATTTGTTGTGTTTGTAACGTTTTTAAGAATGTCTCGTACGGTTTCAGCGAGTTGGAGAGCATGGCTTCTACTCCTTTGCTGGTTATCGTTCCTCCTGATATTGCATCGACATAGTCGGCTCCGTTAAGGGGCTTTTGTCCTGCTTTCTGTACTGCTATGGATTTGAACTCGTCGCCTCCTGCAAAGAGGTCTTTTCCGCAGAACTGACCGTAAAACGCGGGTTTGTCTATTTCGGCTCCGAGTCCCGGAGTTTCGCCCTGATGTGCGAAATATGCTCCGTAAACGGTCTTGCCGTCGCTGTCAATCGACAGATATCCCCATATCGGCCCCCACAGCCCTGCACCGTACATGGGGATTATGTATTTTGTGCTGCCGTCTTCGACTTTGGCTATGAATATGGGCAACTGACGCTGTGCATCGGGCAGTTTTACCTGCATCGCCACATTTACGTTGAATGCGTCGGCGTCGGCTATTTCTTTGCCTGCTGCGTCTATTACCTTGCTGCCGATAATATACTTTTTATATAACTGCTGTGCATCGTCTGCAGTTGCGGTTACTTTTATTGAACTGAGTATCTGCTTCATCTTGTCTATCTCGATATTGCGCTGCTGGGGCGCTTTAAGGGACAGTGCCGCGAATGCAAGTACTGCTGCAACGATAATTACCATCACCGACGAGTAGATTATCGTATATACGTTTGACTGCTTATTCATTTACTCGTCCTCCTTGTTTTAATCGTTTGAGCCTGTTTTTGATGTTTGCCTCTACTACGAAATAGTCGATAAGGGGTGCGAAGACGTTCATCAGCAGAACGGCAAGCATCGCTCCTTCGGGGTATCCGTTGTTGTAGAGACGGATTATTATTGTTATTACTCCTATAAGGAATCCGTATATGTATTTACCGAGTGTGGTACGTGAGGCTGTTACGGGGTCGGTTGCCATAAATACGGCTGCGAAAGCAAATCCTCCGAGACAGAGGTGGTCGAGCGGGGTAAGCAGCGAGCCGGGATATGTGGGGGTGGCAAAGATGTGCGCTATCGACGCCATTACGTATCCTCCTACGAATACCGACAGGACTATGCGCCAGTTGGCTATTCCCGTTGCAAGAAGTATTACGGCTCCTATGAGTATGGCCAGCGTGGAGGTTTCGCCTATTGAACCGGGGATTAACCCGAAGAACATGTCCCATGTGGAGAGGGTGTTGCCGAGCGTATCGGTCAGCACCATATCGGTTCCGGGAACGTGGGTTGCTATCTGCCCGAGCGGCGTAGCTCCCGAGAAGCCTTCTACTACATTGCCTGCTCCTATTCCGAAGGTATCGGAGGTGCGGACGAACACTGCGTCGCCTGACATCTTTGAGGGATAGGCAAAGAACAGGAATGCTCTGGTTATCAACGCCACGTTAAAGATATTCATACCTGTTCCGCCGAATATCTCTTTGGCAAAGATTACCGAAAAGGCTGTTGCTACGGCTATCATCCAGAGCGGGGTATCGACCGGTACTATCATCGGTATCAGCATTCCGGTTACGAGGAATCCTTCTTGTATTTCGTGCCCGCGTATCTGAGCGCCGATAAATTCTATTCCGAGTCCTACCACATAGGAGACTACTATCTTGGGAAGGACTGCCAGGAAGCCGTACAGGAACATCATCCAGAATCCTGCGCTCATGTCGCCTATGGCGAGGTAATGCTGGTAGCCTACGTTGTACATCCCGAACAGCAATGCGGGAATCAGGGCTATTACTACCACCGACATTGTTCGCTTGCTGTCTATCGCGTCGTGGATGTGGACTCCTGATTTGGAGGTTGTATTGGGTACGAAAAGGAACGTCTCGAACCCTTCGAATACCGAACGCAGCTTGGAATACTTGCCGCCGGGCTCGAAATTCGGCTTTATCTTATCGATATATTTCTTTAATCCGTTCATATCTTGTTTTATCCGTTAGTTCATCTCTTTCATTAATTCGTCGAGTCCGTTGCGGATTATCTTTTGCAGCGGCAGTTTGGAGGTATCGACAAATTCACAAAGTGCAAAGTCTTCGGGTGCTACTTCGTATATGCCGAGATTTTCCATCTTGTCTATGTCGAATGCTATGACGGCTTTTATAAGGAACTCGGGCAATATGTTCATGGGGAATACCTTGTCGTACTCGCCGGACATTATTATTCCGCGCTCTCCGCCTCTTATGCGTGCGTCTATGTCGTATTTGCGTTTTTTCCCGCAAAGCCATGCTATGAAGGTGTGGCTGACACTGAATTTCCCGAATCCGGGTGTTGCCCATCCCAAGAACTCGTTGCAGTCGTCTCCTTCGGGGATAACTGTCATCTGCGATGAGTAGAAGCGCAAATATCCTTTTTCGTCTATTTGTGTTCCTGTAAGTACGTTTCCGCTTATTATGCGTTTGTTGCGCCCGTCTTCTTTAAGGTTGCCGTTCAGCAGTACATCGACAGAAATTCCTACCGTGGTTTTCAGGTATTCGGGTCGTTTTACTTCCGAACCTGTCAATGCGATGACTCTTGTGAAGTCGGGTTTGCCGGTATTGAACAGGCGTCCTATCAGCAAAAGGTCGAATGCGGAAAGTGTCCAGACTGTCTCGCCTTTGTTTACCGGTGATATTGCCGCAATCTGTACGCCGACGTTTCCTACGGGGTGCTTTCCTTCGAAACGTACTGTTTCGCATCCGGGAACGGATACGGATACTGCATCGTTATTGTCGATGCCGAGATATACTTTACCGCTCGTCAGGCGTGCAAGAACTGCAAGACCTGTTTTCAGACTCTCTTCTTCGCGTTTGAGTATCAGGGAGAACGCCGGTGCCAATGGTGCGGAATCGATTGCCGTAACGAATATGTCGCGGGGGGTATCTTCGGGATTGGCTATTATGTCGTATGGACGCTGTTTTATATATGGAAACAGTCCGCTGCGCAATAGCATTTCTTTTATTTCTGCTACTGTCATTTCGGATATTTCGTGTTTGCCGAAATCTACTGCATCGAACTTGTCGTCCGACTTAAGCGTTATTTCCATTACTTTGCGACGCTCGCCTCTGACTACTTCGGTTACTTCGCCGCTGACGGGGGATACGAAGCAGACTTCGGGACGGTTTTTATCGCACATCAACGGTGTGCCGACTTTTACCTTTTCGCCGCTTTTTACCAGTATCTTGGGAACTACACCGTGAAAATCGTCGGGAATCAGTGCATACCGCGTACTTTTGGCCGCATTGATTATGACATTGTCGGCTTCGCCGACCAACGGTATATTCAATCCTTTCTTTATCTTTATAACATTTGCCATATTGTTCCTACGGATTTTACCGAGCGCAAAGGTACAATATTTTATATTAATTCTACCAAAAATTACGGATTTTTTTCCATAATAGAGCATTCTGTTTGCAAAACCGCGATTAATGGCTATTTTTGTATTAAAACGACGAGTTTATGAAAATTACAAGCAGCTGCATAGAACTGAAAAGAATCCGTATATATGCTTATCACGGCACTATCGCTCAGGAGAGAACCGTGGGTAACGACTATGATATAAGGCTTAAGGTCTTTTTCGATATTTCAAAGGCGATGGAGAGTGATGCGATAAAGGATACGGTTAATTATGCCGACCTTTACGATATTGTAAAGTGTGAAATGATGTTGCCGTCGAACTTGCTGGAACATGTGGCCGGAAGGATAATCTCTTCTGTAAGGAAAAACTTTCCGGAGATTACCGGCGGTGAACTGGAGATAGTAAAGGTCAAGCCTCCTGTTCCGGGGGATATTACGGGTGCTGCCGTATCGGTAACTTTTTAATTTTATGGTTTAATGTTAAGACATATTTTTTCTTTTTTTTGTTTGTGTGCGACCGCGTGCCTGTCGGTTCTCGGTCAGCCTAAAGTTGTTGCGTACAGAACGGCGGGTATTGACGACAGGGTTCATTCGCTTCAGGTGGAATCGAGCCGGGGATTCCTTTACCCGCCTGTAATTGACTTGGACGGGGAGGATTTTATTGTCATATCTTTCGACTTGTTCGGCGACGACCAGCAGGATTTGAGTTATCGGATTATCCACTGCAATGCCAATTGGGTTCCGTCGCAACTTTCTACTCTCGAATATATGAACGGCTTCGATATTCAGCAGTTATACGACTGGGCGTATTCGTTCAACACTCACCGAAGTTATGTGAATTACCGCCTGCAACTGCCGAATGACGATGTTTCGTTCAAAGTGTCGGGAAATTATGTGGTGGAGGTTTTTCCGCAAAACAGGCCGGAGGAACCGATTTTGTATGCTTGTTTCTCGGTTTCGGAAGAGGCTGTAAAGGTTTTCTGCGAGGCCAACTCGAGAACGGACATGGGGTATAGCGGGGAGTTTCAACAGGTTTCGTTCAGGATAGCCAGAGAGAATTACGATATTGTAAATCCTGCCGGAGACCTGAAGATTTATGTAATGCAAAACAACCGGCTGGATAACATGGCTTTTGTTTCGAGGCCTCAAT
>JADIMW010000025.1 GCA_017694415.1 Candidatus Caccoplasma merdipullorum | reverse complement strand
TTATGCCGAGCCGCTATCTATTTTCGACGTTAGTCAAAGATAGTAAAAACGGTATTTTCAACTTCATACCGGACAGCAAATATTGTTTGTATCGCTTTAAATAAGTAATGCAACGAGGCATATTACAGCTTTGAAATAGCATGTACCCGACTTGCAATATTAGGTTGTATTTTCTCCACGATTGAATAAATATGTTACTTTTGCAGAAAGTAAGTCGCCTTTTATCAAGAATCATGAAACTGAACATTCTCGTTTGTACTACCGTAAAAAGGATTGCGGATGTGGCCGGTTTGCTGCTGCCGCAAAGATGCGACGTTTCGTATGTCGTATCGGTACAGTATGACGGGGAGGCTCTTCCGTCGGTTTCCGTACCGGAACTGAAACGTGAGGATGTTGCTGTTCATTTTCTGAGGGGGTTCGGCCTCTGCCGCAACCGCAACAATGCGCTGCGCCTTGCCGACGGGGACATTGCCTTGATTGCTGATGATGACCTCCGATATAAAACGGAATATTTCGATACGGTTTTGAGGGTGTTCGAAGAGAACAAAGGTCTGGACGTGGCTCTTTTCAAGATGACGTGCGACATCGGCGGTAAAGAGCATAAGCCGTATCCCGGGAAATGCACGGATTTCCCCGTGAAGGGATGCCGCGGGTATTTCCCGTCGTCGGCGGAGATGGCTTTCAGGGTCGCATCGGTAAAAGGGAGGGTCTGTTTTGACGAGAGGTTCGGTCTCGGTGCGGAGAAGTTGAACTGCGGCGAGGAAGATATTTTTCTGAAAGATTGTATTGATGCCGGACTTACCGTAAGGTTTTTCCCGCATGTTGTTACTGAACACTACGGGGCTTCCACCGGGGGGTCTTTATATTCGAACGATGCCAATATACTGTCGCGGGGGGCTACGGCATATTATCTGCATGGCTGCGGGGTATACCCGAGGGCTTTGAAGTTTGCCTTGTCGAGCAGTTTGTCGGGGAAAGCCTCCTTTTTCCCGACTCTCGGCAAAATGCTCGAGGGGATACGCTATGAACGTTCTTCGCGTGTTACCAAAAGGATTCCCGGCCAACCTCTGTTCGGTATAGTTATTCCTGTCAAAAACCGCAGGGAGTTTCTCGGACGGGTCTTGTCGTCGGTACTGGCGCAGAAATACCGACCTTTACAACTGGTGATTGTGGATAACGGGTCGGACGACGGATCGCTGCTTGTTGCCGAAATGTTTAAACGGGAATATTCTGCGGATGACTTCGAGGTTATCGTTGGGGAGGAACGGAAACCCGGGGCTTGTGCTGCCCGTAATCGCGGTGCGGAGTTGTGCAGCGCGGAGTATTTGATGTTTTTCGACGATGATGATTCGATGTCGCCGGATACCGTATCGAGAATAATGCAATGTTTCCTCCGGGAGCATCCCGATATTGTGGGGTTCAGGGCAAGATACGAGTTCCCGGACGGGAAAAGGCGTAATAAAAAGTATTGTTTTTCTTCGTCGGTTGCCGACCAGATTGTGCACTGCATGTTGGCGACGCAATGTTTTGCCGTGCGGCGCGACTTTTTTATCCGCAGCGGCGGGTGGGACGATATGATTATGCGCTGGCAGGACTGGAATCTGGGGATACGCATGTTGCTGAAATCGCCGAAGGTTGCATGGGTAAAACATCCTGTTCTGATAACTGTTTATCCGCATGAGGAGAGTATCAGCGGCAACGGCTTTTTACATTCCGAGCAGGCTCTTGCCGAGAGTATAGTCAGGAGTGCGGATGCTGTAGCCGGAAGTGATTTGCCTAACAGGGAAAAGTATGCCGCTCTTGTTTACAGCCGAGCCGTTATTCTTGCCGCCCATTACATGAGGGAGGGGGATTCGGCGGCTGCAGAAAGGGGTCTGAGGCTCTTTTTCGACAATGTCCGTCCGGGACGGTTTGTCCGTTTTTTCGCCTTGTCGGTTTTCAGATATACTGCCGCAGGGGGACGCGGCGGCGGAAGTTTTTTCAGATTTATTCTGAAGTAAACGCGGCGCATCTGCGAAAATATAGTATCTTAGCGTAGTTTATGAAAAGTAATCCCGAAATATCCATTATCATACCGTCGTACAATGCGGCTCCGTACATAAACCGATGCCTCGAAAGCATAGTCGATTCGGAGGCTGATAAAGAGCGGTACGAGATAATCGCCGTCGATGATTCTTCTACGGACAATACGCTGGATTTGCTTAAGTCGTTTGCGGAAAAGACGCCGCAGATGAAGGTTTATACACGCCATAAGGCCGGGCCGGGCGGGGCACGCAATCTTGGATTGAATTACGCCAAAGGCCGGTATGTTATGTTTGTGGATATTGACGACCATATCGATTCGAAAAATTTCGCCCACCTGATAAACAAACTGATTCCGCTTTATAATCAGGATATTCTGGGTTTCGATTATCTGAAATGCGACGAAAACGGCAATGTGTCGCCGTATAACGACAAACTGTTTCCGTACTGCAGGGAGATGAGCGGCGCGGAGTATATGAACATGCAGGCTCCCGAAAGCGTGTTGTGGGGATATTTGTTCCGCCGCAAGTTCCTTATCGAACAGGAGATAAAATTCAGGGAAAAGAATATCCACTGCCACGAGGAATTTATCGCACGTGCTTTCTGTCTGGCTCAAAGCGTCGAGTTTATCCCTACTCTTATCTATTATTTCCACGACAGCATAAAGGGGTCTCTTACGAACAAGCCCGACGAGGAGCATCAGAAGAGATTCGTAATGCACTGGCTGACTGTCATAGAAGAGTTGCAGAAGTTCGGGTTCATGCTTGGCGACCCGCTATCGGAAGTCGGACTGGAAAGGAAACTGGACTATACGTCCGCTTCGCTGGTCAAACGGCTTATAATGCACGAATACGACGACGGTTTCGTGTCGGACACGCTCAAAAAGCTGGAACTGCTCGGACTCTTCCCTCTGCGCCGGGAGAATGAGTACGGGATGAGATACGGCATATTGAGCAAAGTAATGAATTCCGAGAACAGGGTTTTCTGGTGGAAACGCAATATTTATTCTCCGCTTGTCAGTTCTGCCGCGGCTTACATGTTTCGCGAAACGCCTTAAAGTGTCAAGCCGTCCAACAACCTTACATACATGTCTATCGCTTCTCTTATTTCTTCGGGACGGATATATTCGTCGGCCGTATGGGAACGCGCCGAATCGCCCGGGCCTATCTTGACGCTTTTGTAGGGGATAAGCGCCTGATCGGAAAGCGTGGGAGAACCGAACGGTTCGAGACCGAGCAGCGTACAGCGGGAGACGAACGGGTGCGTCTCTTCGATATGGGACGAGTTCAGTCGGAGCGAACGCGCCTTTATTTCACATTCGGGAAATTCACGCTGCAACTCGTCTAATATCTCGCGGTTGGAATACATGCCGTTGGGACGGACATCGACAACGAAAGTGCAGAGGTCGGGTACGACATTGTGCTGCGTACCGGCGGCTATCTGCGTAACGGTTATTTTTACGGAGCCCAGCATCGGCGATATTCTGGAGAATCGGTATTTGCGAAGCGCATCTATTTGCGGCAATGCCTTGTATATGGCATTTTCTCCTTCGTTGCGGGCTGCATGCCCGGAAATGCCTCGGACGGCGCAGTCGAGTACCATAAGTCCTTTTTCGGCTATTGCGGGCTGCATTCCTGTCGGCTCGCCTACTACGGCAAATGTTATGGGGGGAAGTTCTTTTATCAGTAACTCCATGCCGTTGGCGCCCGATACTTCTTCTTCGGCCGATGCTGCAAATATCAGGTTGTAGCGGTTTTCTCTTTCGCTCAATATGCGGAAGGCGGCTATAAGCGATACCAACGATGCTCCTGCGTCGTTGCTGCCGAGCCCGTAAAGACGGTCGTCGGCTTCGGTTGCTTCATACGGCGGCAGTGTCCACCCCGACACCGGCTTGACGGTATCGATGTGAGAGTTGAGCATTATGGTCGGTCGCGACGGGTCGAATCCCTGTGCCGCAACCCATACGTTGTTGTGCAGGGTTTTTACTTCGCACTGCGGCAATGCTGATGTTAGAAATTCCGCCACTGCTTTTGACGCGGCGTCTTCTTCCCTGCTGTGTGAAGGTATGGTTATAAGCCTTTTCAACAGGGTTAATGAATCGTAATATATTTCGTCGGTGTCTATCGCCATATCGTCCATATTCTGTTTTTTGTTTGTTTTCGCGAATGTACGAAATTATTTTGCATCGTTCTTCATTTTGATTAATTTAGCGACCTTAATTGTTTAATTGATTATGGAACTGAAAGGGAAAGTGATACAATTGCTTCCGTTGCAAAGCGGAACGAGTCAGGCCGGTAAGGAGTGGAAAAAACAGGAGTTCGTTGTTGAAACTCATGAACAGTACCCGAAAAAGATTTGCATGCATCTGTTCGGCGACAGGGTGGACCAATATCCTGTTAGCGAAGGGGAAGAGGTTTCGGTAAATTTCGACATAGAAAGCCGCGAATATAACGGCCGCTGGTACACGAATATAAACGTATGGAAGCTGGATAAGGTAAACGATAATGCTCCGAGCGCATCGATGACGCCGCCTCCTGCTCCCGAGTTCGAACCGCAGGCCGATACGGACGACCTTCCGTTCTGATTGAATCTCTTTTTTGCAACAAACCTGTTGCGAAAAGCGTTGTTTGTTTTGATTTAACTACTATAATATATCGTTTTATGAAAAGATTTCGTTTTGTTTTAGCGATTGCTGCATTGTCTGTCCTTTTCGGCTGCAATAAAGCCGCCGATTCGAAGGGCAGCGACAAAACCGACAACACCGCTCAAAGCAGTGCGGAAGTCGGAGAGGGCGATGTTATTCAACTGAATACCGCTGATTTTTTGACAAAGGTTGTCAATTATAAGGACAGAAGTGAAAGGAACTGGAATTATCTCGGGGACAAACCTGCCGTTGTGGATTTTTACGCCGACTGGTGCGGTCCTTGCCGGATGATGGCTCCGCTGCTGAAAGAGGCGGCAAAGAAGTACGCGGGTCAGGTGTATATTTATAAGGTGGATGTTGATAAGGAGAGTGAAGTTGCATCGAGTTTCGGGATACAGGGTATTCCGACTTTGATGTTCATCCCTGTTGGAAGAGACCCGGAGGTAATCGTCGGGGCAATAGGGAAAGAGGAACTCTTCAGTAAAATAGACAATATCCTGAAATAGCATATTTTCCGCACCAAGCGGCAAATATGTTCTGAAGACAAAAAACGGGGGCATCGTTAATATGGTGTCCCTTTGTTATTTTCGGCTACGGGTAAGACAGGGTTTTACGGGGTTGGCTGGTGTTTTTCCGTACCGACAGAATGTGTCCTTATTCTGCACGTATGCTATACACCTCCTTTTAATGAAGGCGGGGGGGGATAAATAAAAGCGGGAGGGATCTGTTTTCCCTCCCGCTTTTATCGTGTCGGCGTGTGGCTGCAGACGGGTCTTAATCTTCTGTTGCCATTATGCCTACTTTGGTGTTGTTTATAAAGTTTACGATATTACGTATTTCCTGCGAGTCTCTTACTACTTCCCTTATTCTTCTGACGGCATTTTCCAGACTTGTGTGCCCTTTGTATATCTGCCTGTATGCCATGGCTATATGGGTTATCAGTTCTTTATCGAAACCATGTTTGTTCATTATATAGGCGTTTATGCCGTTGTAGTTTATCGGTGTGCCGCCGGCTACTATGTATGGGGGTATATCTTTGTCGGCAACGGTTACGCATTCTACCATTGCCCACTGCCCTACTCTTACGCCGGGTTTTATTACTACCTGACTTGCTACTATAGCATAGTCTTCTATGCAACTGCACCCTGTTATTTCGGAATTGTTGCCTATTACGCAGTGGTCGCCTATTACCGCATCGTGCGACACATTGGTCCCTTTCATGAGGAACGACCCGTTTCCTATGCGAGTTCCTCCTTCGGTATTGGTTCCGCGCCGTATTACTACATACTCTCTTATGGCGTTGTCATCGCCTATGTAAACGTATGTCTTTGTCCCTTTTACATAGTTGAAGTCTTGCGGTGTGGCTCCTACTATGGCTCCTTGATATACGGAGTTGTTCTTTCCCATTACCGTCCCCTCGAGTACCGATGCATACGGCATTATGGTACATCCGTCCCCTATTTTTACATTTTTTCCTATATACGCAAACGGATGTACCGTTACGTCTTTTCCTAATTCGGCCGAAGAATCGACATATGCAAGAGGTGATATCATAGTTATTTGTTTTTATATTGTGCGGTATCGTTTTCGGGGGTCAAGTCTCGTCCTCCTCCTAAGGCATGATAGAGCGAGACTACTGCACGCAACTGGGTAAGGCGGTCTTGCGTCTCGGTTATTTGTGCCGACAGAAGGGATTGTTGTGCCGTGAGGACTTCGAGATAGGTGGATGTCCCGAGGCGCATCAGTTCGGTGGTGGATTCGACCGAGCGATGTAACGCGTCTATCTGCTTTGCGCGGGCTTCGCGTTTTTCTTCTTCGGCCTCGTATATTATGAGGGCATCGCTTACTTCTTGCCCGGCATTGAGCAGCGTCTGTTGGAAGTTAAGGCGCGCTTGTTCTTCCTGCGCTTTTGCTATCTTCAGTTTTGCTATGTTAGAGCCTCGGTAGAAAAGGGGCTGCGTCAGCGAGGCGAGTGCCGACAACAGAAGTTTCCCGGGATTTACTATTACGCTTCCGACGGAATTCGTCCACCCTGCCGACCCGCCTATCGAAATTTGCGGATAGAAGGATGCGCGTGCCTGATTGGTGGAATAGTACATTCCTGCAAGTTGGTATTCGGCACTTCTGACATCGGGACGGTTGGAGAGAAGCTGTATGGGTAATCCTGCTTCTATGGGTATATCCATTTTCTGCTCGTCGAGCGTGCCGCGCTCTATTATGCCGGGGGTGTTGCCGAGCAATACGCTAAGGGCATTTTCCTGCTGCAATATGGAGGCTTTTATATCGGGTATCGACGCCAATACCATATAGTAGTTGGCTTCGCTCTGCGATACTGCCGCTTCGTCGGCCATGCCGCCTTCTTTCATCGCTTTGATTGTGGTTACACTGGAACGCCAGTTCTGCTCGGTTTCTTCGTATATGGCAAGTTGCTTGTCGAGCGATACCAGCGTGTAATAGTAATCGGCTATCGTCGCTATCAACTGGGTGCGTACGGCCTGTCGGTATTCCATGTTCTGGAGCATGGCGACTTTTGCCTGTCGTTTGGCATTCATCAATTTGCCGAACAGGTCTATTTCCCAACTTGCCGATACGGATGCGTTGTATGTCCACGACGGGGCTGAGAGGTCGAAACTGCTTACTCCGCCCTGCGGGGCAAGTGTCAATGACGGCAGGAAGGAGAGTTTGGTGGTCATCAGCGCGGCTTTTGCTTCTTTTACTTTTTCTATTGCCGCCAACATGTCGTTGTTGTTTTCCAGTCCGTAATTAATCAATTTTTGCAGCTTGGGATCGGTAAAGACTTCCTGCCATGTCAAATCGGCTATGGTGGCCGTATCGCCCGGCGTTTGAGCAACGGAATCGGGCATCCTGAACGAGTCGGCTACTTCGATATTTTCGGGTCGCTCGTAGGCTTTGTATATGTGGCATCCGCTTAATGCCAATGCCACAACTACGGTATATATATACTTTTTCATTCTCTTATCTGTTTCGTGTATTGTTCTATTTCGCCTTTTACATCGGTATTGTCGAGATCATCCCATTCCATTGGCGTAAAGCGTTCCTGTATGTTTTCGAATACGACAAACAGCGTCGGCACGACGAATATCTGGCATATCATACCGATAAGCATGCCGCCTATGGCTCCTCCTCCCAACGCCTGATTGCCGTTGGCTCCTACGCCGTGCGCGAACATCAGCGGCAAGAGTCCTATTATCATGGCCAACGAGGTCATAAGTATAGGTCTCAGTCGTGCGGAAGCTCCCGACATGGCTGCCGCCACTATGCTCATGCCCGACTTGCGGCGGTCAAGCGCGAACTCGGTTATAAGTATGGAGTTCTTTGCCAACAGTCCGATTAGCATTATAAGGGCTATTTGCAGATATATGTTGTTGTCGATTCCCATCATGCGGGCGAATATGAATGTCCCGGCCAGACCGAACGGTATGGAGAGCATTACTACCAACGGCAGTATGTAGCTTTCGTACTGCGCACTCAGGAGGAGATATACGAACACTATGCATAGCATAAGTATTATTCCCAATCCGCCACCGCTCTGGTTCTGTTCTTCGCGGGTCATGCCGGAGAATTCGTATCCGTATCCTTGAGGCAGTGTTTCGGCGGCCACTTCTTTTATTGCCTGTATGGCTTCGCCGGAACTGTATCCTTCGGCGGGCGTTCCGTTTACAAGCATTGCGGTAAACAGGTTGAAGCGTTTGATATTGTCGGGCCCGTAAACTCGTTTGAGGTCGATAAACTGCGTTATGGGCGCCATCTTGTCGCCGTTGCGTATTTTTATGTTGTTGAGCGATTCTTTATCGGTTCGGGCTTCGGGGCGTGCCTGTATCATTACCCTGAAGAGTTTTCCGAACCGGTTGAAGTTCGAGGCATATATTCCTCCGCAATATCCTTGCAGCGCCGAGAGTATGTCGGAGGGAGGTATGCCGGCCTGCTTGCATTTGGCTGCGTCTATTTCGACCATATACTGCGGGAACGTGGGGTTGAACGAGGTTTGTGCCGCGCTTATCTCGGGTCGTTCGTTCAACTTGGCCAAAAATCTCTGCGCCACTGCATAAAAGTCGTCAAGACTGCCGCCGGTCTTGTCTTCGAGATTCAACTCGAACCCGTTGGAGATACTGTAACCTGTTATCATCGGCATCGAGAATGTAAGGACTCTTCCGTCTTTTATCAGTTCGCGCGCCTGCATGTAGAGTTGTGCATTGACGGCGTCGGCGCTCTGCGTTTCGTCCCGCTCTTCCCAGTCTTTCAGCTTGCAGATGAACGAACCGTAGGAGCTTCCCGATGCGGAGTTGAGGATGCTGTATCCCGATATTTCGGTATATGAACGGATTGCCGGGTTTGCTTCGACTAATTTGGATATTTTGTCGAGCGTGCCTTTTGTCTTTTCAAGCGATGTGCCGGGAGGCATATCGACAGAAATGAAGATTGTTCCGGTATCTTCGTTGGGTACCAGTCCGGTGGGGGTCGTGGACATCAAATATGCCAGCAGGGCGACTCCGGCTATTATGGAGCCGAATACGAGCAACCTGCGCTTTACGAAATAGGAGACTCCGCGTTTGTACTTGCGCAGCGTTACATCGTACGCTGTGTTGAATGCGGTATGGAAGCGGGTTATGAACGTGGTCTTTTTTTCGGCGTTTTTATCGTGCGGCTTAAGGAACATGGCGCATAATGCCGGGGAGAGCGTTAGTGCGTTTATCGCCGATATACCTATGGCTATGGCCATTGTCAGCCCGAACTGCCGGTAGAATGTTCCGGTTATGCCTGTCATAAAGCTGACGGGGATAAACACGGCCATCATGACAAGCGTAATGGAGACGATAGCTCCCGATATTTCGCTCATTGCATCGATGGAGGCTTTGCGTGCGGACTTGGCTCCCTGATCGAGTTTGGCGTGTACCGCCTCGACGACGACTATCGCGTCATCGACGACTATGGCTATGGCAAGTACCAGCGCGCAAAGGGTAAGGAGGTTGATGCTGAAACCTATTATCTTCAGTACGAAGAATGTTCCTATCAACGCCACGGGTATTGCTATTGCGGGTATCAGGGTTGAACGGAAATCCTGAAGGAATATGTAAACGACGAGGAACACCAGTATAAAGGCCTCGACAAGGGTCTTAAGCACTTCGTGTATGGATGCGTACAGGAAGTCGTTGGTGTTCAGCAACAGGTCGTATTTTACTCCGGGAGGGAACGATTTGGATTCTTGTTCTATAAGTTTCGTCGTTTCGTTTATAATCTCCGTTGCATTGGAACCTGCTGTCTGGAATATCATGGTTGTTACTCCGGGATGCCCGTTGGAACGCGATGTTACGGAATAACTCAATGCTCCGAGTTCTATATCGGCTACGTCGCGCAATCTTAGAACGTCGCCGTTGGTATTGCCACGCAATACCATGTCGCCGAACTCTTCGGGGGTTTGCAGACGCCCTTTGTATTTTAATATGTACTGGAACGACTGGTCGCTGGAATTCTCTCCCAACTGTCCGGGGGCAGCCTCGATGTTCTGGTCGTTAAGTAGTGCCTGTATGTCGGACGGCATCAGCGAATATTGCGCCATTACGTCGGGTTTCAGCCATATCCGCATTGAATATTCTGCTCCGAGAACGTTTACGTCGCCTACACCGCTTACTCGTTTTATCTGCGGCGCGAGGTTTATCTTCATGTAGTTGTACAGGAATGTTTCGTCGTATCGGTCGTCGGAACTGTATATGGTTACGGCAAGCAATATGCTGGACTGACGCTTGCTGGTTATGACTCCTGCCTTGGTTACTTCGGACGGGAGGAATCCTTGGGCTTTTGCTACGCGGTTCTGCACGTTTACGGCTGCCATGTCGGGGTCGCTGCCGGGTTTGAAATATACGTTTATCGTGGCATCGCCGGTATTGGTGGCCGTGGAGGTTATATATGTCATGTTCTCCACACCGTTTATTTCTTCTTCGAGCGGAGCTATGACGCTGTTTAATACTGTCTGGGCGTTGGCGCCTTGATATGATGCCGATACTTGTACCGTCGGCGGGGCTATGTCGGGGTACTGCGTTATGGGCAGGGTGGCAACTCCGAGAATACCCAGTATCACTATCAATATGGATATTACGGTGGATAGGACTGGGCGGTTTATGAATTTTTCTAAGTTCATTTTCTTCCTCGCATTACTGTTTCTTAATTTTCATTCTTGGTAGTTGCGGCTTTGAGCTTGGCTTCGGCCTCTTCTTTGGTTATGGGCTTTATCTTCATTCCGTCTTTTACGGAGATTCCCACGCCTTCTATTACTATTCTGTCGCCGGGTTTCAAGCCTTCGGTAACGATGTATGTAAGACCGTCGCTCAAATCATTGACGTGTATCTCCTGCGATTTTACGATATTGCTGTCGTTAAGCAGGCATACGAATTTTTTATCTTGAAGTTCGAACGTTGCGGACTGCGGTATTACAAGTGTGCTGTCGCTGCTCTCGGGTATGTATATCAACCCGGTATTGCCGCTGCGCAACAGCCTTTCGGGGTTTTTGAACACTGCACGCATATTGGCTGCTCCCGTATTGGCATCGAGTACTCCGCTTATGGTCTCTACTTTTCCTTTATACGGATAGAATGTGCCGTCGGCCAGTTTCAGTTCTACTTCGGGCATGTGCTTCAACAGATTGTTGTCTCCTCCTTTTCGCGAAAAATTCAATACTTCTTTTTCGTTCATGGAGAAATAGACATACATTTCGTCTATTTTCGAAACGATTGTAAGGGGGGTGGTTGTTGTCGGACTTACGAGACTTCCTATTCTGAACGGTATCGACCCGACTACTCCGTCGGAGGGACTTACCACATAGCTGTAGTCGAGATTGGTCTTGGCGCTGCGGAGATTTGCTTCGGCTTGTGCCACGGCTGCCTTGCACGACTCGAGTTCGTTTTCGGCCAACTGTTTTTCGTACTCGCTTATTATGCCTTTGCTGTAAAGGACGTTTTTGTTGGCCGATGTCAGCTTGGCTGTTTCCAATTGTGCTTTGGCTACGCCGAGATTGGCTTTGGCATTGTTGTAGTCGGCTTCGTATATGGAATGGTCTATTTCAAAAAGAACCTGTCCTTTTTTTACCTTATACCCTTCGTCCACGCAAACTTTTACGATGAATCCGCTTACATTGCTCCGTATTTCTATGTCTTGCGCACCTTTTACGGTTGCCGGAAAAATGTTGTTTACCGTTACCTGTGTGGGCTTTAATTCCATTACGGCATACTCGGGTACGGATTGCTGCTGTTCTCCGCCTTTGCATCCGGACATGAATATCGACACAAACAGTAATCCGCCTATTGCCATAACTGGAATACCGCACTTTTTAAGAACTTTCATATTTGTATTTTTTTGATTTGATTTTTTGCTGCGACTTTAAGTTTACGGGACGGGACATAAATATAACAGAACGCTTTTTGGGAGGTATGTCCCCGTTCGACAAATTGCACATATGGAAACGGAAGCCTTTTCTGCAAATGTTGCCGTTTTTCTTATCATGTGATATATTTTCTCCTCTTTCTCCATGCAGTATCCGGTTGCTTCGTTTTACTGCAAAGAGGGCGTTATGGTTGCAAAATTATATTTTTTTTTATTAGTACGTAATTTTATCGCGAGATTATTTTTTGCCGGACACGGGTTTATTGCCGCACGGGGAGGGGTATAAGGGAAATTTTTTCGGCATTGCTTGCGGTAAAGCCGGTATCTGCTCCCCCGTGCGTTTTGTTTATGGCGGGATGATGGGGTTTCTTTATCGGCTTAATATGTTTTTTTACGATTTTGGCTCTTCAAATAATAAAATAGAATAAAAATACCTCGCGGTTTGCATAATTAGGATTTTATTCTATACTTTTGTAATAGATATTTGCATATCGATGTCGGGTAATAATAAAGACGATATTATAAGCAGGCTTCAAAACAATGTTTCGGAACTTCTCGCAAAGTATCGCGAGGCTGTTGCCGAAAGGGATGAAGCCGAGAGTCTCTTGACTTCGCTGCGCGATGAGCACAAGTTATTGAAAAAGCAGTTGGAGGAGATGAAAGCCAGATATGACATGCTGATAACTTCACAAGGTTTCGTAATGACGGAAGGTGATGTGAAGAACGCCCGGTTACGGGTGAACAAATTAGTGCGGGAAATCGACAAGTGCATCTCTTTGTTGAATGAATAGATGCTATGACCGATAAACTTAAAATAACGATAGAGGTTGCCGGAAGGCGTTATAAGCTGACTGTAAACAGGGATTTGGAGGAGGCATACAGAAAAGCCGCCAAAATAATTAATGAACAGATAGCTTACTACCGCGGAAAACAGGATATTCAGGAATCGGATATCCTGACCATGGCAGCTTTCAGGGTGGCACTGGCTTATGTGGCCGTGCAATCGGAAAACAACAAGAACTCTCTGGCTATTGCTGAAATATGCAAGGAAATAGAGGATGCGTTGTTATCAGACTGACAATTTTTTTAATATATAATAATCCGCACTGCCGCAAAGGGGATTTTTAAGTCCCTTTTGCCGTGGTGTTTTTTTTAACTACTAAAAACTGTAATACACAATGGAGAGTATAATAATAACAATTGTGGGACTGTTGGTCGGAGTTGCGGTCGGGCTGCTGGTAATCCGGTTTTCGCTGAAATCTAAAACCCGAACTATCGTAGAGGATGCGAAAAAGGAGGCCGAGTCAATCAAACGCAACAAGATTCTTGAAGTAAAGGAAAAGTGTATCCAGATGAAGGCCGATATGGAACAGCAGATTACGGCGAGATATGCCAAACTGCAATCGGCGGAATCGAGGGCTCAACAGCGGGAAGTCCAGATAAACCAGCAACAGCAGGAGATTCAACGCAAAAAAGGAGAATTGGAAGCGATGAGGGTAAACCTCGATGCCCAACTGGACGTCGTTGATAAGAAAAAACTCGAACTCGACAAGATTTACAAGTCGGAAATAGAGAAACTGGAGAAGATTGCCGGCATATCGGCCGAGGAAGCAAAGGAGCGTCTTGTAGAGACTCTTAAGGACGAGGCAAAAAGTCAGGCTGCATCGTATATAAACGATATTATGGACGAGGCTAAACTGACGGCGAACAAGGAAGCTAAACGGATAGTGATACAAACGATACAGCGTGTGGCTACCGAAACGACAATAGAAAATGCGGTTACGGTTTTCCATATCGACTCGGATGAGATAAAGGGGCGCATAATAGGTCGCGAAGGACGCAACATAAGGGCTCTGGAAGCTGCCACGGGTATTGAAATAATCGTGGACGACACTCCTGAAGCAATAGTGCTTTCGGGATTCGACCCGGTACGGAGGGAGATTGCCCGTCTTGCTTTGCACCAGCTTGTTACCGACGGCCGCATCCACCCGGCAAGAATCGAGGAGGTCGTAGCCAAAGTAAAGAAGCAGATTGAAGACGAAATAATCGAAACCGGTAAGAGAACGGCCATAGACCTCGGTATTCATGGTCTGCACCCCGAACTGATTCGTCTCGTGGGAAAAATGAAATATCGTTCTTCGTACGGGCAGAACCTGTTGCAACATTCGCGCGAAACTGCAAACTTGTGCGCCATAATGGCAAGCGAGCTGGGTCTGAATCCGAAAAAGGCGAAACGCGCCGGTCTGCTGCACGATATAGGCAAAGTGCCCGACGACGAACCGGAATTGCCGCATGCTCTGCTCGGTATGAAACTGTTGGAGAAATATAAGGAGAATCCCGAAATATGCAATGCAGTAGGGGCTCACCACGACGAAACGGAAATGACATCGCTGCTGGCTCCGATAGTTCAGGTTTGCGACGCCATATCGGGTGCACGTCCCGGTGCAAGACGCGAAATAGTGGAGGCTTATATAAAACGTCTCAACGACCTCGAACAGCTTGCTCTCTCCTACCCCGGCGTAAACAAGACTTACGCTATCCAGGCCGGCAGGGAGTTACGCGTGGTTGTCGGTGCAGACAAGGTAAATGATATTGAAACGGAAAACCTCTCGTCGGAGATTGCAAAACGGATTCAGGACGAGATGACTTATCCCGGACAGGTTAAGATTACCGTAATAAGGGAAACCCGCGCCGTAAGTTACGCGAAATAGCGGCTCGGCACGGTAATATTGATTTGGAATCGACGGTCTGCCCCGGCGAATACCCGTACGGGGCAACCGGTTTTTAAAGAGTTTTCGAAATGAGCAATATACCTGAAAACAACGACACTGTTCCGAAAAAGAAAGATTTTTACGGGTGTCGTAAACTTGAAACATACGACTGGCTTGCCGATATTCCGCCCGCCCCGGGCAGCAGCGACAATATAGTGGAGGTTCAGTTTAAGAATACGCGCAAAGGATACTACCTGAACTCTCTCGGCCTCGATTTGGTAAAAGGCGATATTGTAGCAGTGGAGAGCAACCCCGGCCACGATATAGGGGAAGTAACTCTTACAGGCCCGCTTGTAAAGTTGCAGATGCGCAAACTCGGGACTAAAAAGGAGATCGAGATTAAACGCGTATATCGCAAAGCTAAAGAGAGCGACCTACAGAAATGGTACGACGCAAAGGCTCTGGAACATTCCACCATGTTGCAGGCAAGAAAAATTGCCGAAGACCTGAACCTGAATATGAAAATAGGGGATGTGGAATATCAGGGCGACGGGGCTAAGGCCATATTCTACTATATAGCTGACGACCGCGTCGATTTCAGGCAGTTGATAAAGGTTCTCGCCGAGACGTTCAAAGTGAGGATAGAGATGAAACAGATTGGTGCGCGCCAAGAAGCCGGACGTATCGGTGGCATCGGTCCTTGCGGACGGCAGTTGTGCTGCTCGTCGTGGATGACGAATTTCGTATCTGTATCGACAAGCGCCGCGCGGTATCAGGACATATCGCTGAATCCGCAAAAACTTGCCGGTCAGTGCGCCAAACTGAAATGCTGCATAAACTACGAAGTGGATGCTTATGTGGAGGGGGCAAAACGCATGCCTTCGAAAGAGGTTGTCCTGCAGACTCAAGAGGGGGATTATTTTCACCTTAAGACCGATATATTCAAAGGAGAGATTACTTACTCGACCAATAAGGAGACTCCGGAGAATCTCGTTACGGTACATGTATCGAGGGCTTTTGAGGTAATAGCCATGAACAAGCGCGGGAACAAGCCCGAGACTCTCAACAACCGACAGACTGTAAAAGAGGAGAAAAAGGAATTTAAGGATGTCGTGGGTCAGGACAGCGTAACTCGTTTCGACAAGACTTCGCGCAAGAGCAAGAACAAAAACCGCAACCGCAACGCCGGTAACAGACAGGGCGGCGGAAATAAAAACAAAAAATGATTCGCAGGCATTTACCCCGTTTTTTACCGCACATATTGGCGTCGGTATTTTTATCGGCCGTGATATGTGCGGCTTGTTCTTACAGGTCGGATTTGTTTCACGAGTTCAACGATATTCCCGCGAGGGGTTGGGACAAAAGGAATATACAGAAGTTCTTCCCTTATATCGATTCGACTGATGTGGCGTACGATATAGACGTGGAACTGAACTACGGCAACAACTACGGCTACCGTAATCTGTATCTGTTTGTTACGGTGGAGAATGCCGACAGGGAGGTGATTGCACGCGATACCTTAAACTGTATTCTGGCTGATGAATTCGGCAAATGGTTAGGGGACGGATGGGGCAGTTCTTTTCAACAGAGATTTCCGTATAAGCGCGGTATAAAGCTCGGTGAACAAGGGACTTATTCTATTTCCGTATCACAGGGTATGAGGAAAGACATAATAGAGGGGATTGAACGTATCGGGGTAAGAATATCGCCCGTCGTAACGGAATAATTTTTATATTCGTATTTGCTTGTTTTACGCAATGCGGGAGTTTTATGGCTCGTCTTTTTGCATCAAGAGGGGCGTAACGGATTCAGACACACCGCTGCTGCCTTATATTTGCCGCCGATGCGTATTTCCGTAACAAACTGCATGTCATATCGGCGGCTTCCTGCAACCCTTCTTCTCCCGAATATCCGTTGATTACTATCAATATCTCCGTCGTGTCGGGTGTGAGTTTGGTGCGTTCTTCATCGCTTGTGGGTGTTCCTATTCCGCCTTTGTCGTCCCGCAGCAGCGGCAGATTTTCGATATTTAACACGCCGCGTCCTATGGCCTCGAATTTTTCTTCGTGCCTGCCGATTCCGATAGTTACGTCTCCGCATATCTTCGAGGCGTCGAATCCGCCTATCGAGTACCCCGTGCGTATTGATACGAGGTTTATCAAATCGACAAGTACTGAGATTCTGTACAGTTCTTCGCCTTTTACTATTCTGCGCATCAACGCTTCGGCCGACGGCCGGTATCTGTTCGGGTCTTTTCCCGAACGTTTGTACGCATTCCGCGTGGCAGCTATGGCCGGGATATGTTTTATGTCGTCTATCGTAATGGTCGTGCGGATGGTTGCCGAGGCGTCCTGCATTTCGCACCACAACTCTTCGTCTTGCCCGCGATTTACCACATCGGCCTGTATGCTGATATTGCGGTATTCGGGGAATCGGGTCTTAAACTCCGCGGACAGGTATATCTGCTTGTCGCTCATCGGTTACTCTATCTTGAATATCGTAAAATTAACGCTTCCGTACCGGCGGTGGTCGATAGCTCCGGTTATTGAACTGAAATCGCTTGTCGAGGGGTGTTCCATGATAAATACTCCGCCGGGGGCTATTACTCCCGAATCTATTACCTTTCGGGGTATTTCGTTAAATCCCGGCAGGTCGTACGGCGGGTCGGCAAATACTATATCGAATTTTTCACCGGCATTTTGCAGATACTTGAATACGTCGCCTCTTACGGGTAAGACTTCGTCGGCTTTCAACTGCTCTGCCACTTTACAGATAAATTTGTACTGTACGGGATAGTTCTCTACAGCCACGACTCTGCGGCATCCGCGCGAGGCGAACTCGAATGTTACTGCTCCCGTTCCGGCAAAGAGGTCCAATGCCGTCATACCGTCCATGTCTATCATGTTGGAGAGGACATTGAAGATGTTTTCTCTTGCGAAGTCGGTTGTCGGCCTTGCCTTTATATTTGTCGGTACGTCGAAACGCCGACGCCCGTATTTGCCACTTATTATTCGCATCTTTGTCGGTATGGTTTGCGCTGCTAAAGTTAGAAAAATAAAATCATATAAGCTATTTTTGTATGATGTTTCCCTGTGCTTATGTTATACGGTAATTTTTTGAAAAGGCTTTCGGAGAATCTCGAATATGTTCCTACCGGGGAGCAGGCTTTGCTTATGGCACGGCTTGCCAAATTCTCTTTTGAAATGCAGGGACGGGACATTTTTTTGCTGAAGGGGTACGCCGGTACTGGAAAGAGCTCGCTGGTTGGCGCTTTTGTAAAGACATTGGCGCAGTTCAGGATAAGGTCGGTTCTTATGGCTCCGACAGGGAGGGCTGCCAAGGTTTTCGGACAGTATGCCGCAACTCCTGCCTTTACCATTCATAAAAAGATATATCGCCAAAAAGGGTTCTCGCCCGATATGACCGGTTTTTCGCTTACCGAGAACAGGTTCAGAAACACGCTTTTTATTGTGGATGAGGCTTCGATGATTGCCGACTCGTCGAATGATTCGGCTTTTTGCGGTTCGGGCAGTCTGCTGGACGATTTGCTGGAGTTCGTATATTCCGCTCCGGGGTGCAAACTTGTTTTAATAGGGGACTCGGCACAGCTGCCGCCGGTCGGGAAGAGCGAGAGTCCGGCTTTGGATACCGAGGCTCTGACGGCAAGAGGTTTTTCTGTTACCGCAATGGAACTGGAAGAGGTTGTCAGACAGGAATCGGATTCGGGGATACTTACAAACGCCACGGCACTGAGGAACAAGATTGGGGTATTCCCTGCTCCCATGCCCGAATTAAGGATAAAGGGGTTTGCCGATATTAGAAGGGTTTCGGGCGAGATGCTGATTGAGGAACTTGATTCGGCATATTCGCACGACGGTATTGAAGAGACGGTCATAATTACCCGTTCGAACAAAAGAGCCAATATTTTCAACGACGGCGTAAGAAACCGTCTTCTTTACAGGGAGGAGGAACTGACCTGCGGCGACCTGCTGCTTATTGCCCGAAACAACTATTTTTGGGGTGAGGAATCGGAGGGTATCGATTTTATCGCCAACGGTGATACGGCACGGGTGATGAGGGTACACCACTACGAGTCGATGTACGGGTTCAGGTTTGCCGATGTTACTTTGCTGCTTATAGATTACGATATTGAAATAGATGCAAAAATAATACTTGATACTTTGCATACTGAATCGCCGTCGCTTACTCCCGACATGAACAACATGCTGTTTAACCGCGTGATGGAGGATTATGCCGATGTGAAGCAAAAAAGGGAACGGTTGAAACGGGTGAGAAGCGACGTATGGTATAATGCGTTGCAGGTTAAATATGCATACGCCGTTACTTGCCATAAGGCGCAGGGTGGTCAGTGGAAGAATGTTTTCCTCGATATGGGGAATATCAATGCCGATGCGTTGGGTACGGAATTTTACCGTTGGCTGTACACGGCTTTTACGAGGGCTACGGAAAGGCTTTATTTGATAAATATGCCCGAAATGTTCGTCGCGGACTCGGGCGGGGAATCATAGCAGCGGACTGAGCAACCTGAGTACCGACTCGGTAACCTTGCGCCACATGGAGCGTTTGCGCCAGCTTCGCAGTGTTATTCTCCGGCTGTTTTTGCGGTCTTTTTCAAACTCGGCTGCATATATGGCATTAAAGTCGCGGCTGTATATAAATGCGTTTATCTCGAAATTCTGCTCGAAACTTCTGAAATCGAAATTGGTGGAACCGATTGTCGTAAACTCGTTGTCTATTACCATTGCCTTGGCGTGCATGAACCCCGCCGTGTAAAAGTATATTTTTACTCCGGAACGTAACATTTGCGTTATATATGACTGTGAGGCTCGTTGCAGTACCGGCGAATCGGAGTGTTCGGGCAGGATTATCCTGACATCTACTCCCGACAGCGACGCTATCTGTATGGCATATATGAACTCGCTGCTCGGCAGGAAGTATGGGGTTTGGATATATATCCTCTCTTTAGCCGTGGTTATGCCTTTCAGGAACATCAGGGCTATGGGCTTGTTTTCGTCGAGCGGCCCGCTGGTTACGAGTTGTATTTTTTCTTTTCCGTCGTTGGGTTCTATTTTGGGGAAGTACGTCTGCTTCGAAAGGAGTTCTTTCGTAGTAAAGTTCCAGTCGACCAAAAATATCGACTGCAATTCGTGTACTGCGTTTCCTTCGATTCTTATGTGGGTGTCGCGCCATATCCCCCATGATACGCCTTCGCGGTATCTGTCGGCTACGTTCATTCCTCCGAGATACCCCTTTTTCCCGTCGATTATTACTACCTTGCGATGGTTGCGGTAGTTGAGTTTGTTTGCCAACTGCGGGAAGGTTACTTTGAAAAACGGCTTGGCCTGTACGCCTGCGGCTATCAGGTCGTCGAAATAATGATGCCCTATCCGCCAGCTCCAGCACCCGACGTCGTCATACAGTATCCTGACTTCTACGCCGTTCAGCGCTTTTTCTATCAGCAACTGCTTCAGTTCGCTGCCTATATCGTCGTTGTCGAGAATATAATACTGTAAATGGATAAAGGACTTGGCTTCGGCTATATCGTGGAACAGCGCTTCGAATTTCGACTTTCCGTCGGTAAAAAGCGTTATCTTGTTGTTGTGCGTCAATGTGGCCCCGGTCAGATTGTATCCGAGCTTTATCTGCAATATGCTTTCGGCATCGAGGTCGGTTACGGCGGTATCGCTCATATCCTTGTTTTTCTCTACGAGCCTTTTCAACTTACGTTTTCCTTTGCGCGATATCATGCGCTGCGACCGCTGGTCTCTGCCGAAAAAGATATAGAAGATAAACCCTACGACGGGCATGAACATCAGTACGGAAATCCATGCCAAAGATTTTACGGGATTGCGTTTTTCTGAAATGATGATTATGACAAATACCAGATTTAAAAGAAGTATAAGATAAAACAACGAGGACTTTATCCACTCTCCTATCAACGATGTCATAGCAAAATCCAGCATTTGTAACTAAAATGTCATACAGGGTGCTAACTTAACAAAAAAAATTGAAAACGGGTTTGGTCGTAACGCATAAAATGACTATACTTACGCTTTAATTTTAAATTTTGATTGGTACGCTATGAAAAAGTTTTTGACTGCCATATCTGTTTCTCTTCTTTTGTTGGCCTCAAGCGGCTTGGAGGCATCGGCTCAGCATGCCGGCGTGATTCACCTCGACGACAACAGTTTTGACAACGGAATAAAATCGGGGTATGTTCTTGTAGATTTCTGGGCTACATGGTGTCCTCCTTGCAGAATGCTTTCGCCCGTTATCGATGAGATTGCATACGATTTCAGAGGTAAAGTTTCCGTTGCGAAAGTGGATGTGGACAAAGCTCCCGACACGGCAAGAAAGTTTGCCGTATCGTCTATTCCTACTCTAATTTTGTTTAAGGATGGCAAAGCCGTAAAGGGTTGGATGGGATATAAATCGAAAGAAGAATTGACTACTCTTATAGAAAAAGAGATTAGATAATTTATGGATTAAATATTGTTTCTAACAATTTATTATCTTAATTTGGCTGCAAATATTAACCAAATTATATTGCGTTATGAAACCTCTAACTTGCTCTATCGGAGAAAATGCAGGTAAGTTATGGTGCGTTCTGGAAAGGAACACCGAATTGACCGTCCAACAAATGAAAGAACTTTCAGGCTTGAAGACTGCCGACTTGTTTGCGGCTATCGGCTGGCTGGCTCGTGAAGGGAAAATATTCTGCCGTGAACAGAACGATGAATTGTATTTCAGCAACAGATATATACAGGGGTCTTTCGTTTTCGGATAAGGGTCGGGAAAAAATTGCCCGGCAATACCGACAAATCGCATCGGCAGGATAAAGGTCTGTCCGTCATGCAGCGGTTTTTCAAATAAACGTTAAATAAAAAAATAGGCATACCTTTTCAGTATGCCTATTTTTTTATTTAAAGCGTAACAGGGCTTTTCCTAACATGGATACCGGTTTTTGCAAAGGGCGGGATTAACCGAATGTAGGTTCGGTGGGGACATCGTTCTGATTCAATTTTGTTTTTGCCATTTTACCTGAATAAAAAAACTGTGCCGAAATTTACTTTCGGCACAGTTCCAATTTATCGAACAATACTTTATATTACTCTACGTCTGTTCCCCACTGCTGTTTTGCAAGACGTTTGTAGTTGTTGTAACGCCACTGGGCATTTGCCTGTGCTGCATCGAACAACTCTTGTGCTTCTGCCGGGAACTGTTTCATTACGGATGCGAAACGTACTTCGCCCTTGAGGAAGTCTTGGAATTTGTCCCACTGCGGCTCTTTGCTGTCGAGTGTAAACGGATTCTTTCCTTCGGCTTCGAGTTCGGGGTTGTAACGCCACAAGTGCCAGTATCCGCATGCTACGGCTGCGGCCTGCTCGGCTTGTGCCATACCCATACCTTTCTTGAGTCCGTGGCTGATACACGGTGCGTATGCTATCACTATTGACGGTCCGTGGTATGCCTCTGCTTCGCGTATTGCTTTCAACGCTTGTGCCTGATCGGCTCCCATGGCTATCTGTGCGCAATATACGTATCCGTATGTTGAGGCTATAAGACCGAGGTCTTTTTTGCGTACGCGTTTTCCGGATGCCGCAAATTTGGCTATTGCTCCTACGGGCGTTGCCTTGGATGCCTGTCCTCCGGTATTTGAATATACTTCGGTGTCGAGTACGAGGATGTTTACGTCCTTGCCTGTTGCGAGTACATGGTCGAGACCGCCGAAGCCTATGTCGTACGATGCGCCGTCGCCGCCGATAATCCACTGCGATTTCTTTATAAGGAACTTGCAGAGGGGCTCTATCTGCTTGCAGTATCCGCACTTGTCGGCTGCTGCTTTTACTATCGGGGTTATCTTGGCTTCGAGTTCAACTGTCTTTTCGGCGTCTTCTCTGTTTGCTATCCATTCTTTGAACAGCGATTTTGCTTCTTCGGGGCAGTCGGGGCACTCTTGTGCTGCGGTCATCAACTCTACGAGGCGGTTGCGCATTTTATCGACTGCGAAATACATACCGAAACCGAATTCGCAGAAGTCCTCGAACAGTGAGTTTGCCCATGCAGGTCCTCTTCCGTCGGCATTCTTGGTGTACGGTGTCGAGGGTATCGAACCTGAATATATCGACGAACATCCTGTTGCGTTGGCAATCATCTGTCTGTCGCCGAAGAGCTGGCTGAGAAGTTTTACATACGGTGTCTCACCGCAACCGGAACATGCTCCGGAGAACTCGAACAGCGGTGTTGCGAACTGCGAGTTCTTCACGTTTGCCTTTATATCGACAAGCGACTGTTTGGTGGAGACTTTTTCTACGCAGTAATCCCAATTTGCAGCTTCGGAGAGTTGCGTGGAGAGCGGAACCATTTTGAGGGCTTTGCCTTGTTTGTTTCCGGGGCATACATCAACGCAGTTGGAGCAGCCGAGGCAGTCCATTACATCGACCTGCATACGGAAGGTCATTCCTTCGAACGTTTTGCCGATTGCCTTTACGGTATCGGTAAACGGTGCGGCTGCGAGTTCGTCGGCTGTCATCACGAACGGGCGTATTGCTGCGTGGGGACATACGTACGAACATTTGTTACACTGGATACAGTTTGCCGAGGTCCATTCGGGAACGAATGCCGATACTCCGCGTTTTTCGTATTTGGCTGTTCCTGCCGGCCATGTTCCGTCTTCTATTCCCACGAATGCCGATACGGGGAGGTCGTCGCCCATCTGTGCATTTATGGGTCGTACTACCTTGTCGATGAACTCGGGCACGTTATGGTCAATTTTGTTTTCTACTTCGAGGTTCGCCCATGCGGGATCGACTGCTATTTTTACATATTCGCCTCCGCGATCGACTGCTGCGAAGTTCTTGTTTACTACGTCTTCACCCTTCTTGCCATACGATTTTACGATGAACTTCTTCATCTGCTCTATTGCGAGATCGACGGGGATTACTTCGGTTATGCGGAAGAATGCCGACTGCAATATGGTATTGGTGCGGTTTCCGAGACCTATCTCCTGTGCTATCTGTGTTGCGTTTATCGTATAGAGGGTTATGTTCTTCTGCGCAAGTGTGCGTTTTACGTTTGCCGGCATGTTGGCTACCAGCTCCTGTTCGTTCCATACGGTGTTGAGGAGGAATGTTCCGTTCTGGCGGATACCTCTCAATACGTCGTACATGCGCAGGTAAGCCTGTACGTGGCATGCTACGAAGTTGGGGGTGTTTACGAGATATGTGGAGCGGATGGGCTTGTCGCCGAAACGCAGGTGGGAGCAGGTGAATCCTCCCGACTTCTTGGAGTCGTACGAGAAGTATGCCTGGCAGTATTTGTCGGTGTTTTCTCCGATTATCTTAACGGAGTTCTTGTTGGCGCCTACTGTTCCGTCTGCACCGAGTCCGAAGAATTTTCCTTCGAATGCGCCCTTGTCGCCCATTGCTATTTCTTCGCCTACGGGAAGCGATGTGAAGTTTACATCGTCCACGATACCGATTGTGAAGCGGTCTTTGGGCTGCGGCAACGCGAGGTTTTCATATACTGCAAGTATCTGCGCGGGGGTGGTGTCTTTTGACGAGAGTCCGTAGCGTCCGCCTACGATAACGGGGGCATCGGCTTTTCCGTAGAAGCAGTCTTTTACGTCGAGGTACAACGGCTCGCCGGTTGCTCCGGGTTCTTTCGTGCGGTCGAGTACGGCTATGCGTTTTGCGGTTGCCGGTACGGCGGCTATGAAGTCTTTTGCCGAGAACGGACGGTAGAGGTGTACGTTTACCAATCCTACTTTTTCGCCTTTTTCGGTGAGGTAGTCAACGGTTTCGCGTATTGCTTCGGTTACCGAACCCATGGCGATTATTACGCGGTCGGCATCGGCTGCTCCGTAATATGTGAAGAGGTCGTACTTGCGGCCTGTTATCTCGGATATTTTCTGCATGTACTCGCGTACTATTTCGGGTACTGCTTCGTAGTACTTGTTGCTTGCTTCACGGTGCTGGAAGAACGTGTCGGGATTTTCTGCCATTCCGCGCATTACGGGCGATTCGGGATTGAGCGAGCGTGAACGGAACTCGGCGAGGGCTTTCTGGTCGATAAGCGGGGCGAGGTCGTCATTTTCGAGCATCTCTATCTTCTGTATCTCGTGCGAGGTGCGGAATCCGTCAAAGAAGTTGAGGAACGGCACGCGCGATTTGATTGTTGCGAGATGTGCTACGCCTGAAAGGTCCATTACTTCCTGTACGGAACCTTCGGCCAACATGGCGAATCCGGTCTGACGGCAGGCCATTACGTCCTGATGGTCGCCGAATATCGAGAGTGCATGGGATGCCAATGTTCTGGCCGATACGTGGAATACGCACGGAAGGAGTTCTCCGGCTATCTTGTACATATTGGGTATCATCAGCAAAAGTCCCTGCGATGCGGTATAGGTGGTTGCCAATGCTCCTCCCTGCAATGCTCCGTGGAGTGCTCCTGCTGCTCCGGCTTCGGACTGCATCTCTTGTACCGATACTACTTCGCCGAAGATGTTTTTACGTCCGGCTGCCGCCCATTCGTCCACATACTCGGCCATTGGCGACGACGGAGTGATAGGGTAAATTGCGGCTACCTCGCTGAACATATATGATATATGCGCAGCGGCCTGGTTGCCGTCACATGTCAACATTTTCTTTTCTTTCATCTTTCTCGAAAATTATTTGTGTTAGTAAATTCTGGTCAATATAAAAATCCGAACAGCCACAACGGTATGATGTTGCCTTCTCCTTCTTTTATGCCGTCGATGGCATACAGAACATCTTTGCGGTTGCTTTTGGGACGCGAAGCCTCTATCCTGAAGCGGTATTTGCCGTTTATCAGGAAATGGGTGTTCTTGTCGCCTTTGTTTACGGCATTGTCCTTATACAGGTTGTTATAGAAGAACGTTTCGCGTACGGCCTGCGGGTCGAGGTCTTCGGGCCCCGCCGCATACATCAGATTGGTATTGTGCATATATACTTTGGCGGGTTTTTTCGGGAACGTCTCGCCGGGCTTGTACAGCATGTTTACCAATCGTGCTTCCGACAGGTATTTCATATAGTTTACAACCGTGGCACGCGACGTGTGTATCTCCTTGCTCAGTTTGCTGATATTGGGTACGCACGGGGCGTCTTTTACCAGCAGGTACAGCAATTTGCGTATCTTGGAGAGATATGTAAGCTCTATCTGTTTTATGAAGAGTATATCTACCTCCATCATCATATTCATAGTTTTTATCAGATTCTCGGAGAAGTTTCTCTTTTCGAGGAAAAACGGATAAAAACCGTGATGCAGATATGCGGTAAAGTAATCGTACGGATTTATCTTCGACGTTATCTCTTTTGCTATCTCTTCGTGGTTGGCAAGAAGTTCTTCGAGTTTTACCGAGCGGAAATCGGTGCATGCCATTAGGTTGAGGTATTCTCTGAAAGAAAATCCCCGCAGGTTGTATGATTTGGCTACTCCCGATAGGTATGGATTGCCATCTTTAAGCCGCATTACGGACGAGCCGGTAAAGATAATGTTCAACTGCGGGATATTGTCATAGCAATACCGCAACTCTTCCGACCACTTGGGATATTTGAATACCTGATCGATAAGGAGAGTCTTGCCGCCGTCAGCTGCAAAGTCGCTGGCGAACTGAGCCAGAGTCTTGTCGGTAAAACAGAGGTGATTCAGATTGATATACAAACACGACGGGTCGGTTCCGAAATGTTCTTTGGCATATTGCAGCAGAAACGTCGTCTTACCCACGCCCCTGCTCCCTTTTATTCCTATCAAACGGTGCGACCAGTCTATTTCCTGCATCAACTCCCTCTCTACCGGAGAGTTTACATGCTCCACAAGATACTTGTGCGTTTTATAAAAAAGGTCCATAATAGAGAGTTTTGTTATTGTCGGCGATTATTTTGAAACAGTTCCACTATTATAGCTTAGTGCATATTGCTATATATCAGAGAATTTTAACGTATATCCGCGAATTGGCGGATTATTACGTTCGCAAGGCAAAGGTAACTGTTTTTTTTGGGGTTTGCAAGGTGGAGTTTGCAAAAATATTACACCAATCATTTCTTACACCCGCACAAGCCATATTAACCGACTAATAAAAAGAGACTTAACTACCATGAAAAGAATTGAGGCGCACGTATTTACGTGCTTATTTTTGTGGACATTACATTTTTTGAGTAACTTTGCAGCGAATTTTAAAATTATCGAGAATGAATAGATTTAAACTCCTTGTATTAATTACTCTTTTATCAAGCGCCGTTGTAACAACGGCTTCTGCTCAGTATCAGCTCCCCAACCCGGGATTTGAAGGTGAGTGGAACTACGTAACCCAGAACAGCAAGTCGGGATACGAACCGACAGGCTGGCATTCGTTCTTGTCTATGAAAACCGGAGGTTCGCTTTATAATTCGGCAATAGCTTTGAAACTGGAGTCGTCGAACGATGTGCGTCCGGGAAGTACCGGTACCCAGTCGGCAAAGATCTGGGCTAATGCTGTAAAAGTATTATTTTTTAGCGTTGTGGCAAACGGCAACCTTACCACCGGACAGATATACGGCGGTTCGACAAGTGCAACGGACGCTAAGGGCAACTACAATTTCTCGGATCCGTCCAACACGGGTTACAACCAGACTTTTACGGGAAAACCCGACTCGATTGTGCAATGGGTAAAGTTTGTACCCGTAAATGCCGGCGACAAGGCTCGTGTATCGGCTATTATCCACGAAAACTCGCGCTATCAGGACCCCGAAGCAACTACTTATACCAACGTGGTCGCAAAGGCTCAAATGAACTATTCGGCCACTACCGACAACGGATGGCAACGCCTCTCCATACCGTTTTCCTATGAAAGCGGGGACAAGACTCCGGCATACATACTCGTATCGTACTCCACAAGCGAGACCCCGGGCGGAGGGAGCAAGAACGATGCCGTTTACATCGATGACGTAGAGATGATTTATAATTCGGAACTGGTGAGCGCCACTTTCGATGGCATGGAGGTTAATACGACAGAAGGGATTGACTCCTACAGAATAACTTTGGATAAAGGCCTTAAGTATCCGCAATTTACCAGTGCAAAAACCAATGGCGTTTCCGCCACATACGAGACGGAATGGACTTCGGACAATGTTGCCGTAATTACGGTAAAGGGCGGCGACATATCGGAGAACCCCGACAACAAGCATGTTTACACATTCACCTTTTACAAAACTTATACCGCATCTGTCGCGTCGAACAACCCCGAAATGGGTTCGGTTTACATAATGTCTTCGGGCACGACCTCAATCAATATTTCCGAAGGGGAAACTACAACAATTAAAGCCACACCAAACCAACATTACGAGTTTGTAGAATGGAGAGACAGCAACGGTGAGTATTTCAGCAGCGACGCCTCTTGCCGGATAACAATATCGGGAGACGTAACATATACTGCCGTATTCCGCGAAATAACGCATACGGTAAGTGTATCGTGCGACGAAACGATGGGTAACGTTTATGTCGGAGACAATACCGGAAGCACAAGCGCACAGATTGGAGACGGTAAGAGTGTAACTATTACCGCAGAGGCTAAGGACGGATACATTTTCGAAGGGTGGATGGACAGCTCAAGCAGACCGGTAAGCAGCAATGCAGAATATACTGTCGCCAATGTAACGGAAGACCTCGCGTTTACTGCCGTTTTCGCACAAAAGATTAACAGCGACTTGCGTTTTGAAGAGACCGCGATAAGCATATACTCGGACGAGGGTACATTTACCCAAACGGCTTCGGCTACCGACTCGCAAGGTGAGATTACTTATGAAATATCGGATTCCAGCGGCGACAACGTTGCCACGATAGATGCCCGAACCGGAACTGTAACGATATTGGGTACAGGATGGCTGGAGATAACCGCAACGCAGGCTGAATGGGGCAAGTATTTGGAAACTACCGCCAAATATTCGCTGACCATAGAACAAAGGCCTTCGGGGGTTGAAGATGCTTCTGCTGCCGCCGGTATCAATGTTTACGGCATATCGGGAGGCATAATGGTAACAGGTGTCGAAGGAAGCGCAAACGTTAGGGTTTACTCGCTCAACAGTGTACTTGTAAGGGAGGAGACTGTATCTGGCAACGCGCAGATTTCCGTTCCTTACAAAGGGATTTACCTGATTGAGGTAACTTCGGAAAACGGAAGGAGGATTTTCAGAGCGGCCGTAAAATAATGATTATGCCGTAACTGTACGACAGAATTTTATAAGGGTAACGGCGGCAACCTGCACGGATGCTGCCGTTGCTTTTTATTTATGATTGTGATTTTGTAAGGTTCGGAAAATGGACGGATTGAAGTTTTTAAGTTTGTCGAGCGGAAGCAGCGGAAACTGCTACTTTCTGGGAAATACGGATGAAGGCATCCTTATTGATGCGGGAATAAGCGCGCGCAAAATAAACAAGACGCTGAAAGAGCATGGTATCGACCTCGGCATAATAAAGGGGTTATGCATATCGCACGACCACTCGGACCATATTATTGCAGCGGGATATATTGGCGAACGTTGCGGTATTCCGGTTTATGCCACCCGCGAAACCATAGGTGGGATGAACCGCAATTTCAGAATGCCTGAAAAGATTTATACATCGCACAGGTTTATTGTCAAAGGGGCGCCTTTTAAAATAGGGAACTTCGAGATAACGGCTTTCGACGTGATGCACGACGGCTCGGACAATTCGGGGTTCGTAATCCGCCACGGAGACATTTGCATTGCTTTCGCCACCGATATAGGGAGTCTTACTCCCGAAGTGAAACGGCTTTTGAAAAAGGCTGATTATATTGTTCTGGAAAGCAATTATGACGACAATATGTTGAAAACCGGCAGATACCCGGAATTTTTGAAGAGGAGGATTGCCGGCAACAACGGTCATCTGTGCAACAGCGATGCTGCGGAGTTTATTGCCGAGGCTTTCGAGGAGGGTGTTTCCAAGGCTTTTCTTTGCCATATAAGCGCGGAAAACAATTCGCCCGATATTGCTTTTGATTGTGTATGCAAGTCGCTTGCAAAAAGGGGATTTAACGAGGAGAGATTTGCCGATGTTATCCCGTTGGCAAGGACAAAAGCGTCGCCGGTATTTATTTTGAAATAAAAAATTGGAAAAAAACTTGTCTGTATCGAATCTATAAACTACCTTTGCACCCGCAAACCGACATAAAAACGACTTCGTAGCTCAGTTGGTAGAGCAAATGACTCTTAATCATTGGGTCGAGGGTTCGAGCCCCTCCGAGGTCACCGAAAACCGTTCTGTTAAGTTTTTACTTTAATTGAACGGTTTTATTTTTTTACCGTGCCAGATAAAAAAACGTGGTGCTCGGCAACGAGACACTCTTTCGGTCTCCGTGTGCGATTCTGTTTTTTTGTATTCGGACATGAGTATTTTTCATCGCAGCTCTTCTTTTACACGCCATACGAAGTATTTTATGACTTGCTCTTAAAAAATCGAGTTCTTTCGTGTCGTAAAGAAAAACTTTTTCTTCGGGATTTTATGCGGAAACGGTTGTGTTTGCCATAATCGTAGATATAAGGTAACGGGACTAATCCCGATATTGTCGCATCATCAATACGCAAACAGATAACACTCTGTATATAAATCCAATAGCGCATAAATATTTTCAGATATACACTTGGTGGCTTAAAATGCGAACGGCGACCGTTTCACAACGAGCGCCGTTCTATAACCTTAAATCTAATACTATGAAAAACATTGTACAAATGTACTCTTATTTTGCTTTACTTTTATACAAATAATAGTTAAATAAGTTTATTATTTACATATCAATATATGAGTTTTACATTGTCTATCCAGAAAGTGCTGCCTACTGTTCCGACATAGGGCCCTTGATCGCTTGAGGAGAAACGCAACATGATATGGGTTACGGTATCGTCCTTATCGCCCCAGCCTACTTCATGAACCGGCACTATGACTCCTTTGCTGTTGGTCGTATAATAGGGATTGCTTTCGGGTATCAACCCCATATAGCTTTTATAGAAAGGTTCTTTGGTTATGTCGCCGTAATGGACTTTTACTTGATGGTTGTTTATCCAATTCGAAACGGTCTTGCCGTATTTTTCGTATGCAGTACCTATTCTGCGGGCATATACGTTCCCTTGTTCATCTTCCCAACGATGCAACAGGTAGAGGACTACCTCTGCCTGATCGCTTCCGGAGAGTTCGCTTATGCGTGTTCCGCCAGTTGCCTTGTACATGCGTGCGCATCTCTTGTTTTTATAATCGAATTGCACGGCTATCGGTTTTTTGTTAAATGGTATCCCTTGATCCAACTTGCTCATGGGATTTTTCGCACTTTTTATAGGCTCGTCCATCCCTCCTAAAAAAACAGAACCTGACGCTACTACCACGATATTTACCAAACCGACGGCCTTGCACCGTTCTTCTCTTACTTCCAGACGGGCGCAATATCCGTTTCCGCGCTTTTCGGGAAACACTGTTACACTTGTCTTGACGATTCCTGCAGGTGAGGCATATACGTTGGAGGTTGCCCACGGCGAAACGGTGTTACGCTTGTACGGAACAGCTCCTTCTACTGTTTTGGGATTGTTTATCGCATGCATTGTCTTTGTGTCGCCTCCGAGGAGGAAGGACTCTTTTATTACTCTTGTTTGCCACTTGTCCATATTCCCGAATGGTATCGACTCGGCTTTTTGGGCGAACAACGCCGGGGATTGCAATAATACGCTCGCCGCTACCGCTGCATAGACTTTGTTCATATCGTAGTGTTTAGTTAGAGATTTTTCGATATAGCAAAACCTCCTTCCTGTTTTTGTGCGTTGCACGGAAGATGGGATGTTTCTGTGGTCAAAGTTAAATAATTGTATTTTTACAGGCAAATATCGGAATGGTTTTATTGACTGCCTGAGTTTTACAGGGTTTGGGACTTTCTCTTTTAATATATTATAGTTCTTTGTTTATCAGTACGTTGTATTTACAATACAAATTATTGGGCTGAAAGTGTATAAAATATGGCGGGTTATGGTTGCATGGTATCCTTAAATTAGTTATTTTTGCATCAATAAACCGATTGTAACTATAGGGGTGAAAGCCCCATATTTTTTATTAAACAAACTGTGAGGATGAAAGCGTACATATTCCCCGGACAAGGTTCGCAGTTCCCCGGTATGGGTCGCGAACTTTACGAGACGAACAGTGAAGCTAAAGCCTTGTTTGATAAGGCGAATGAGGTTCTTGGTTTTAACATTACGGATATAATGTTCAACGGCACCGAAGAGGATCTCAAACAAACAAAAGTTACCCAGCCTGCCGTATTTTTATACTCTGTTGCTCTGGCTTTAAGCATGGGTGATGATTTCAAACCCGACATGACTGCCGGCCATTCGCTCGGCGAATTTTCGGCTTTGGTTGCTGCCGGTGCTCTCTCTTTCGAAGAGGGTCTGAAACTCGTGGCAACCCGCGCTTCGGCCATGCAAAAGGCTTGCGAGGCTACGCCTTCTACAATGGCTGCCGTTCTGAAATTATCGGATGAAACGGTTGAAGAGATATGTGCTTCGGTAAAGGAGGGTATTGTTGTGGCTGCCAACTACAACTGCCCGGGTCAGGTTGTAATCTCGGGTGAGGAGGCTGCCGTGGATGCTGCTTGTGAAAAAATGATGGCTGCCGGTGCTAAACGTGCTGCAAGACTTAAAGTTGGCGGAGCTTTTCACTCGCCTCTTATGGAACCTGCCCGCGTGGAGCTTGCCGAAGCTATTGAAAAGGCGGTATTCAACAAACCTAAATGCCCTGTTTACCAAAATGTTACTGCTCAAGCTGAAACCGACCCTGAAATAATAAAGGCTAATCTTGTTGCGCAACTTACTGCTCCTGTAAGATGGACTCAGTCGATTATGAACATGATTAACGACGGTGCTGATTCGTTTACCGAAGTGGGACCGGGTAATGCTCTTCAGGGAATGGTTAAGCGCATTAACGATACTGTTGAAGTAAACGGTGTTAAATAACCGCCCCCCTTGCTGAATAAGATTTAACATCTGTGGAGGGTGCCTTTGTTTTTTAAGGGGTTATTCTCTCCCAAACATAAAAGAGACCGACTCTGTAATACTATTCGAGTCGGTCTCTTATTTTTTTACAGGAGATTATTTTTTTACAGGGGGGGGATTTTGATTGTGCATAAACAACGGTGTTGCGGAGCTTTATCGTTTCATCGGATTTACGATATGCTTTTTTATTGCTATAAATATTTTCAGACCGGGATTTGACCTGATACGCCATTGCCCGCTGTTTTAACGTTTGTGTTAGCGAATCGGCCTTTGTTCGGATATTTGATATACTTACCGTTTTTTACGCAGGGACGCTTTGCATAAAAAAAAGATTGCGGACACGACCATTGGTGTTGTCCGCAATCTTTTTATCTTGCTGTTGCTTTTATGCTACAACCGTATATGTGTTCCTGCGGCTTTGTCGGCTATGCTTGAGGCTTGTTTTATTACTACTTCTCCTACGCCTTTTTCCAACGCATCGAATGCACTTTGCAACTTGGGTATCATGCCGCCGGAGATTACTCCTGCTTCTTTGTAGCGGGCAAATATGCTGCGGTCTATTTCGGGGATTACGGACGTATCATCGGCTTCATTGGCCAATACTCCGGGTTTTTCGAAACAGTAAACCAGCGTTACGTCGAAATATCCGGCTACGCCTTTTGCTACTTCTCCTGCTATGGTGTCGGCATTTGTGTTAAGCAACATTCCTTTTCCGTCGTGTGTTATGGGGGCTACTACGGGTACTGTGCCGTTGCTTATTATGTCGGACAACATCCTGCCGTTTACTTTATCGACATCGCCTACATATCCGTAATCTATTCCGGCTACGGCACGTTTGTGCGAGAGTATTATGCCGGCATCTGCTCCGCATACTCCCATGGCGTTTACGCCTATTCCCTGCAACTGCGCCACGATATTCTTGTTTACCCATCCGGCATAGACCATCGTTACGACTTTCAATGTTTCGGCATCGGTTATCCTGCGGCCGTCTATCATCTTTGTCTCTATGCCTAACTGCTCGGCTAATTTGGTGGCGGAACGGCCTCCTCCGTGTACGAGTATCTTGTACCCTTCTATCTTGGCGAAATCGGTAAGCAACTGCTTTAACGATTCGGGGTCTTCTACTATTTTTCCGCCTACTTTTATAAGTGTTAGTTTTTCCATCTTTCTTTGCTTTTATTCTTTTCCTCCGAACTCCATCAGGTACGCTTTTATGAAGGGATCGATTCCTCCGTCCATTACGCCTTGTACGTCGGATGTCTGACACCCTGTACGGTGGTCTTTTACCCTGCGGTCGTCAAAGACGTAACTGCGTATCTGCGAACCCCATTCTATCTTCTTTTTTCCTGCTTCGACCTTGGCCTGTTCTTCCATTCTGTGCTTCAGTTCCTTGTCGTACAATATGGAACGCAACTGCCGCATGGCGTTTTCGCGATTTTTGGGCTGGTCGCGGGTTTCGGTGTTTTCTATCAATATTTCTTCTTCTTCGCCGGTATAGGGGTCTTTGAACTTGTACCGAAGCCTTACTCCGGATTCGACTTTGTTTACGTTCTGCCCTCCTGCGCCTCCTGAACGGAACGTGTCCCACGATATGGCTGCGGGATCGACCTTTACTTCGATTGTATCGTCCACCAACGGGGTAACGAAAACGGATGCGAACGAGGTCATTCTTTTTCCTTGGGCATTGTACGGCGATACTCTGACAAGCCTGTGTACACCGTTTTCGCCTTTCAGGTATCCGTATGCCAAATCGCCTTCTACTTGCAGGGTTACGCTTTTTATTCCTGCTTCTTCGCCGTATATTATGTGCTCTACGCCCAACTTGTACCCTTTTGCTTCGCACCAGCGCATATACATGCGCATTAGCATCTCGGCCCAGTCCTGACTTTCGGTTCCGCCGGCTCCTGAGTTTATCTTTATTACTGCTCCGAGACGGTCTTCTTCGCGTCGCAACATGTTGCGCATTTCCAACTCTTCGACTGCTTCATGTGCCTTGCGATAGGCTGTATCGACTTCTTCTTCGGTTACTATCCCTTCTTTTACATATTCGTACGCCAAATGCAGTTCTTCTACTGCATTCTCAACGTTTTTGTAACCGTCAATCCACGAACGCAACTCTTTTATTTTTTTCATCTGGGCTTCGGCTTTTTCGCGGTCTTCCCAAAAATCGGGTACATGCGTCCGAAGCTCTTCTTCTTCCATTTCTATCTTCTTCCCTTCCGGGTCAAAGATACCTCCTCAACGCCAACTTGCGTTCTTCCGTCTCTTTTAATTGTTCTATCGTTATCATATATCAACAGTGTTATCGCCGCGAAATTAATAATATCCGACCTATTTGCCAAACAATCTGCTTTTGCACCCTTTTTTAGAAATTTGCATTTAAAATTAGATTCGATATGGATTCTATTTAAGTATTTCATTTTATCTTTGCGTATTGTATTATGCATGGGGAGTTTTGCTTCGGGGTTATTCCGTATGGAAACCCGACTGAAATGGAACGTATGGATTCGTTCCGCTTTAGCGGCAGGTTGTATCGGCATGTTGCTTTGCCGGCAAGAGCCCGATATGCTCAGGTTCTGCAACTGGCGGGACGTGAAAACGAGCGGTTTGGATACCTTCGGCAGAACAACATGCTTTAATCCCGTGTTTTGCATTTTATTTACCTAAATGGAAGAAAGTCGAAAAAATCTTGTAAACACCGCAGTCGAGAGTATCAAGGAGAAAAAGGGGACGGATATTGTCATCGCCGACCTGTCTGAAATTGAATGTGCTTCTGTTCAGAAATTCATTATATGCAGCGCAAAATCCACAACACAAGTTACGGCTATCGCCGATAATGTGAGGGAACGGCTTCTGTCTGAAACCGGAACTAAACCGTACGCTTACGACGGTTATAAAAATTCGCAGTGGATTGTTATCGATTATGGCGAGCTTTTTGTCCATGTATTTCTTCCCGAGACGAGAAATTACTATAAACTTGAACAACTCTGGAACGATGCTGATTTTACGTATGTTCCAAATGAAGAGTAGTTCTGATTTTCAAAACTGAATATGGAAAATAAAAATCCAATAAACCAAAACAAAAAACCGGGTTTTAAAAACGGCCTGTACTGGATTTATCTGTTAATTGCCGTATCGCTGATAGGGCTGTATTATATGAACGATGAATCGGCCTCGAAAGAGATTTCATGGACTAAGTTCTGCGAGATAGCTGAAGAGGGGGGCGTAAAAGAGGTTACCGTATATAGCAACAAGGATTATCTGAACGCCGTGCTTACCGACAGCATGGCTGTAAAGATTTTTGAACGTCCTTTAGAGAAACTCGGTAAATCGCCGAAGGTCAGCGTAAATATCCCGTCGGCCGACCAGTTCGACAAAGTTGCTGCGGAATGGCGGGAGAAACATGATTTTAAGGCTCCGATAAATTATGAAAAGAGCAGCGATTTCGGGGATATGTTGTGGGCTTTCGGCCCTGTTGTCCTGCTACTTGCCTTCTGGTTTTTCATGATGCGCCGCATGTCGTCGGGCAGCAGCGGCGGAGGGGTTTTCAACGTGGGTAAATCGAAAGCCCAACTGTTCGATAAGGAAGGCCCGGTAAAGGTTACGTTTAAGGATGTTGCGGGTTTGTCGGAAGCGAAACAGGAGGTGGAGGAGATTGTAGAGTTTTTGAAAAATCCTAACAAATATACCGTACTCGGCGGAAAGATTCCGAAAGGAGCTCTTCTCGTCGGCCCTCCGGGAACGGGTAAGACGTTGCTGGCCAAGGCTGTGGCGGGTGAAGCGAATGTCCCGTTCTTCTCTCTCTCGGGTTCGGACTTTGTGGAGATGTTCGTAGGTGTGGGCGCATCGCGCGTGAGAGACCTTTTCAGACAGGCTAAGGAGAAAGCTCCGTGTATAGTGTTTATTGACGAAATCGATGCCGTGGGTCGCGCAAGAGGAAGGAATATCGGCATGGGGTCGAACGAAGAACGCGAAAACACTCTTAACCAGTTGCTGACTGAAATGGACGGATTCGGCTCGAACAGCGGAGTAATTATTCTTGCGGCCACGAACCGTGCGGATATTCTCGATAAGGCTTTGTTGCGCGCCGGCCGTTTCGACCGACAGATTTATATAGAGCTTCCGGAACTGAACGACAGAAAAGCCATTTTCGCCGTTCATCTCCGCAATATAAAAATAGACGGCAGCGTGAGCATAGACTTGCTGGCGCGCCAGACTCCGGGCTTTTCGGGTGCGGATATTGCGAATGTTTGCAATGAAGCGGCTCTTATCGCTGCCCGAAGAAATAAGGAGAGCGTGGATAAGCAGGATTTTATGGACGCGGTGGACAGAATCGTGGGTGGTCTTGAGAAAAGGAGCAAGATAACTACCGATGATGAAAAACGCTCTATTGCCATCCACGAGGCGGGACACGCTACATTGAGCTGGTTCCTGCAATATGCGAATCCGTTGGTCAAGATAACAATCGTTCCCAGAGGTAAGGCTTTGGGTGCTGCATGGTATCTGCCTGAGGAGCGCAAAATTACGACTAAGGAACAGATGCTCGACGAGATGTGCGCCACTCTCGGCGGAAGGGCTGCCGAGGAGGTGTTTATAGGCAGCATTTCAACAGGAGCGGCAAACGACCTCGAAAGGGTAACGAAGCAGGCTTATGCAATAGTCGCATATTTCGGTATGAGCCCCGAAATGCCCAATATTTCGTACTACGACTCTACGGGACAGGAATACGGCTTTACCAAGCCGTACAGCGAAGAGACGGCAAGAATGATAGACAAAGAGGTGGGACGTATTATTGCGGAACAATATGAGCGTGCCAAATCGATGTTGAAGGAACATGCTGAAGGACACCATGCTCTTACAGGAATACTGCTTGAACGGGAGGTTATATACACGGAAGATGTCGAAAACATATTCGGTAAACGGCAATGGAGCTCCCGCTCGGACGAGATAATGCAGGCCGAGGAGGAGAGCGACAAAAGAGACGCGGACGAGATTGTTGTAAAAGAGGGTGATAATGCTCCTGCTCAAGATTCCGCCGATAAGAATGACAATACGGATACGGTAGAGGGTATTCTCTCCGAACAGGATACTGATGTAAACAAGAAACAGGACTCGCCCGACAGCAACAGTAAAAGCGACAAATAACTCCTGCATCATTTTTGACGGGGAGGTGCTGTTTTCTTCCTTAATCGGCATTGTAATCCGCTTGAGCCGGATTGACTTCGCCCGGCAGAGCCTCGAGATGCCTGCCGACGGTATCCGGATAAATCGGGCAGATTACGGTACAGGAATGGTTGAATTATAATTATACACATAGAGGTATCAACAATGAAGAATCTGGTAACTCGCACTGTAACAGGAATACTATTTATTGTAGTGGTAGTATGGTGCATAATAAACAATCCTGTATCGCTTTGGGCTTTGTCGTCGGTTATTACCGGAGTAGCTCTGTTCGAGTTCTATAAAATCATATTCGAGGGCAAACTGCCTGCCGTCCAATATGCCGCTCATATAGCGGCAGGCATATATGTAACTACCGTGTTGTGGCTTTTTGCGTTTAACCCTCTTAACGCGGAATGGTCGGTAGCTCTCTCTCTCTCCCCTTATATAATTTACGTATGCCTGCTGTTTATTTCCGGCCTTTACAGCCGCAGCCAATCGCCTTTTGCCGATAATGCAAAAGTTCTTGCCGGCCATATGTATATCGCCGTTCCTTGCGGATTGTTGAGCTATATTGCCGCATATCCGGGTTTGTCGTTCATAATGCCTTATGCTCCATATATTCTGCTTGCATTCTTTATTCTTATTTGGATATATGATACGGGTGCTTATGTTACGGGCAGCACTTTAGGCAAACATAAACTGTTTGTACGCATTTCTCCTAAAAAATCGTGGGAGGGTGTGTTCGGCGGAATGTTCTTTTCTTTAGCTGCATCGGTAGGGATATACTACTGGTACGGAGCTATGGGATACAGGGTTCTTTCGCTTGGCGAATGGCTGGGACTGGCTCTCATAGTAACGATAGCTGCAACTTTTGGAGACCTTACGGAATCTCTTCTGAAAAGGAATTACGGTGTGAAAGACTCGGGGAAGATATTGCCGGGACACGGAGGAATGATGGACCGTTTCGACAGTATATTTATTGCAGCTCCCGCGGCATTTATTTATATTACGCTTATTGAAATAATGTAACCCCTCGTATATGTGAAAGGAAAAGCAGTACGCCTGTTATCGAGCAAACGATAACGGGCGTACTGCTTTTTTGTTTCTATTTTTTATGTTTCTGTTTTACTTAGCCTGTATCTTAGGGCTATACAGGTTCGGCATCTGCCTGTAACGTGAAGGGGTTGAAATACGCTGCCGCCCCACCCTGCCATACAGTCTCTTACTTTATACCTTTTACCTTATAATCGCAAGATACTTTTCCTTTTAGAATGGCGTTTAGTTTCGATTTTATCAGTTGCTTGCGGATTGGAGACAAATGGTCGATGAATAAACGGCCTTCGAGATGGTCGTACTCGTGCTGTATGACTCTTGCCATATAGCCTTCGAACCACTCGGTATGCTGCTCGAAGTTTTCATCGAGATAGGTAACTTTTATCTTCTCTTTACGGGTAACGGATTCGTGTATGCCGGGCAAACTCAGGCATCCTTCTTCTCGCGATACGGGAGAACCGTCCGTTTCTTCGATATGTGCATTTATCATTGTTTTCAGAACGCCCTTGTACTGCGGATAGATGTCCGACAACGGATTTAAATCGAGTATGAGCAAGCGTATAGGCAATCCTACTTGAGGTGCGGCAAGTCCTATCCCTTCTGAACGTTCGAGCGTTTCATACATGTCCTTTATCAGTTTAGGCAACTCGGGATACTCTTTTGTTATGTCTTCGGCCTGCTTGCGCAATACCGACGTTCCGTATAAATAGATTGGCAATATCATATATCAGGTGCGTTTATATTGTTTACTTTCCATATAGTTCTGCAACAGGATAACGGCACTTACCTTATCGACCAAAGCCTTGTCTCTACGCGCCTTTTTCTTGAGTCCTCCGTCTATCATGGCTCTGTGCGCAAGAACTGACGTATAGCGTTCGTCATACAAAGTAATTGGTATGTCGGGAAATAGCGTCCTGAATTTTTTTACAAACCGCTCCACTCGTGCCATGTTCTCAGACGGGGTATTGTCGTTTTTTCGTGGTGCTCCTATTACTACTTCCTCAACGTTCTCAGCGGAGAGATATGCGGTAAGGAAATCGGGCAACGATGTTGTCTCGACAGTATCTAACGGATTTGCCGATATCTTCAGAGTATCAGTTACGGCAAGCCCTGTCCGCTTTGCTCCATAGTCGATAGATAATATACGTCCCATATTGAACGGCAAACTTACAAAAAAAGGATGAATATCAATAACTATAATCTTTTTTACTGCAACAAAGAGAAGTCGATTCACCGTCTTTGTAACTTTCAACAGGATTGCGACATTTATATATGGGATTTGAATTTTTTGTAAATGGCAATTTATGTCCGATATTAATTCGGAACTTTTGGGATAAAAAAGAGATGTGCCGGAATATTGAATTCCGACACATCTTGCTTACTTATTTTTAAACAGCGTCTGCTGTTCTTCGTTTACAAAGTCAACAACTCGCGTGTTCCGGTTATCGTACCTGTTGCAGAACCGTACGCTACTGTCAAGTTGAATGTTACATTACCACCCGATACGGTTATCGTACCTCCGGTTATTTCGCAAACCGTTGCTCCCTTGTTGTTGGGGAACGTTACTGAACCGTTGAAATCAACTCCTGCAGTATGTGTTCCTGCACTGGAAAGTATGTCTGTATCGAGTGAGAATGTATAGTAGTCGCTCGAACCGTCTTCGGTATCTACCCAGAATTCCGGGTTACCGTCATATACTACATAGTATTCGCTCGGGAGGGTATTCAGGTCGGCACTGATGTCGAGTGTCTTAACCTCTATCGTCCTCTGGTCGGATGCATACGAATTATAGTCGTCTTTTATTTCTACTATAATATCGGCTCTTCCTTCTGCCTTAGCCAATATGTTTCCTTGTGCATCTACCTCTATAACATCCGGACGGGAAGACCTCCATGTGTACTGACTTTCATCTACGGTATAGTTTGCATGCAACAGTTTTGTAACTGTTCCGTTATCGCCTACATACATGGTAGAGGGAGCATTTGTTATCTCCAACGGTTTGGTAGCATTTTGGTCAAGTCTCAGCATTGCAGTTACAGTCAGGATGTCGCTCTTTTCAGCTGCGCCTTCGCCTGCGGCAGCTTTAACTTTTATAACACCTGCCTTCAATATATTCAACTGGTAGGTTTTTTCGCCTGATTCGCTGGTACCTTCCGATATGGATGCCAAATCTGTTCCTTCTACTATCGAATACTGGATAGGCCATGCTGTTGCTGATGTCGCCGGATCCATTACAGCTTCGAGAGGTACAGCTGCTGCATTGGTAACAATATCATCGGGATTGAATGTTACGGAATTTACAGATATGGCCGACTTGTCTTGAACGGTTATGGTAGCCGTTATCGACTGATTGAGATATTCTGCATAATCGCCTCCCAATTCACCCTGCGGATTATATACGCTGAATACTACGCTTGCCGAACCTGCCGATGTTCCTACCTGATACTCGAATTCGGTATAGAGGTTGTCGGATGAGCACTGACGTCCAAGCGGTATTATTACGGGGTCGCCGCTTTGCGATACTTGCCAGTCGATATAGGGTGCACGCGTGTCGGGCGATACGTCATGGTAAACTCTTATCTTGAACGTATTGGGGGCACTTTCGTCTATACTCATATCGGTCGTTATTGATGTCGTCAATGTCATCTCCGTAGGAGGTATGGTATATGTATTCGGTTTTGTAAACGAGATATATACCCTGTCATACGATTTTCCGTCATCGATGGTTAAATTGACAGATAATTCTTTGCCGAATACATTAACCTTGAGGACTCCTGAACCTGCTACATCTCCGGCCGTTATATTCATCGTCAATGAATAAGCTGTTCCGGGCTGGTAGGTATCGATATCTACTGACGGAGTTCCGAGAACAATTCCTGCCGAACCTGTCAGTGTGTAGTTCGATTTATCCAAAAGTGCAGTCTTGACTTTATCGAACGACTCTTCGGGAGAGTTGCTGTCTTCAACATAGAAGTTGAACTGAAGCAGTGATGTTTCACCGGTATTGATAGACAACGACTTTGCAAGTCCGGGATTATTGGACGGATTGCCGGGTTCTATCGTATTGAAAGACAAATAGAGTGCAAAATCTACATGTACTTCGATTTGTTGCGTCAAATCTCCTACTGTTACCGAGGCTGTCAAATCTTCGTTTTCACCACCCGATTTCAAAACCAATACATAAACTGCTCCGCGTGTAAAACCTTCAGGCAAATCGCCGGGTTCGGCTACTTCGGGCTTGTATGCTGTCATGTAATCTTTGTATGAAAGCAGTTCGTATTGCGCTGCGGTTACATCTGACGAAGTATTGATATCGGCTAACGCTGCGCTGACGGGGAAACAGGTCGCATCTGCATATTCGGGTGCTATCCATACGTTCAGGGTATCTACTGACGATTGATTCATATATACCAAATTACGTGAAATATAGATAGAGTCGGCTGCTGATACGGTACGGTCTCCTACATACAGTTTTGCTATTGCATAGCGTCCGTTATCGAGGGTTGCCTTTACGGTCGATTCGCCCTCGCTCTTTCCTATTACTTTACCTGTCTGGTCGATGGATGCTATGTTTTCATCGTCTATCGACCACTTCACTGTTCCACCGTAAACCGAATTGCCGGTGGACTGCACTGATACGAAGAACTGATATTCTTCGCCGACACTTATGCTTTTTGTGGTAACATTCATCGATACGAACTCGGTCTCTTCATCTTTACACCCGGGCGTAAAGATTATCGCAAGCATCGTAAGTGCCGATAATAAAAATTTTCTCGTTATCATAATGTTCAATATTTTACTTTATTAAAAATTCTTTGGTATCGGCCACCCGTACGAATATACGGACTCGTCTTCATCGTATGTCCATGGATATTGTGCCGGATCTCCTTCGAAATACATACGCATTCCACCTCCGTTGAAACCTGATACGCCAAATACGGTAAGTGCTGCTTCTATATTAGGTATATCTATCAACACGTTCTCGTCGGATTCGTTATACGGTACCCTGCGCAACTGCAATTCAACAGGGAATGTCGGTGTTCCCGTCCATTTGTTCTGCTCGGGCACAGGGAAGAGGCGCGGATATCCTGTACGACGGAAATCGGTCCATGCTTCGTATCCTCCGTTGGGGAACATTGCAATCCACTTCTGAGTCAGGATTTTTTCCAATTTGGTTTCGTTCGACTCGCTTTCATCCCATTTTACACCTATTGCTATACGTCCGTCGCAACTGTTGGAATTTACGTAATAGTCGATATAATCGATGTTCTTACCGTTTATTCTCTCTATTTCGGTGCGTGCGAGATATTCATCTACGCCCGATACTCCATATCTGCTAAACGATGCTCTGATTCCGTCTTCATAATTCTGCTGTGCGCTTCCGCCTACACCCCAACGGAGTGCTGCTTCTGCCTTGAGGAAGAATACTTCTTCTTTGCAAACCCATGGACAACGGATAAACTTAACCGGCGTGTTTACCTCGGAGAAATTGTAATATCCTACTCCTGCCGACTTGGGTTCCATTGTTACACCTTGACGGATTCCGACATAGTCTTTTCCTGCTGCCAACATCGATGCTCCGGTAGTCTTGTCGTTTATCTGTCCTGAGTTGGTTGTAAAGTAAGAACCTATCAACGGGTTTGCAAAACGTTTCATTGCATTTTCGATAGAGGCATTCATACGGCAGTCGGCCCAGCCTTCTTTTGTGGATGATATTGAATATACCGGATGAACGGTCGTTCCCTGAACCCATGTTGCGCCGAAATCATCATCCAATACGCCTATTCCGGACAATGCTTCGGTTGCTACTTGCTGTGCCAATGTCGGGTTGGGTTTTGCAAGACACATCGCCAAACGGAGTTTTATCGTGTTTGCCAGTTTTACCCAGTTCTGCCAGCTGTAGCCGGAATATGCGGCTGTTGCTTCGCCTTGTGCCAGTTTCTCTCCTTCTATTGCCTGCAATGTTGCAGCATCGGGTTGTACCTGCTCAAGAGTAGCGATTGCCTCATTCAAATCGGAGAGTATCATATCGTATACTTCCTGCTGGGACTGATATGCCAAAGGACGCGATGATTTCAGATTTCGGCTGTCAACGTATGATATCGCTCCTTTTACGTTAGTGGCACGTAATGCCGTCATACCGTAAACTATCTGAGCTATTGCCTTGTATTCGGGCTTGCCGAACGATTCGGCCTGCGTGTATGCATGGTAGAGTGCATCTGTCGGGCCTATGCTTCCTGCCGAGGGATAATAGTCGTTAGGCCATGAATACGTAAACGGCAGGGGACCTCCGTACTGGAAGGTTGAACGGTTTACTGCCAGATAACCTGCAAAGACATCGACAGTATTGGTATTTTCGTACTGATATGCGTGCTGCGCGGATGTAACTGCATTGGACAATGCGGTCTGAAGCTCACCTATAATGGTCTCCAATGTTGTAACCTCGGTAGCGTTTTCTTCGCCTTGCACAATGTCTATTTGCCACATCTTAAGCTCTTGCTTGGGTCCGCAAGAGAAAAGTGTGCCGGCAAGCAAGACAGTTCCTAAACTTTGGATTAACTTGTTCATACTTTATATCTTTTTATTAATTTCTAAATTAGAACGTAACCTTTATATTGAATCCGTAGCTTCTGGTAGTCGGGAGCGAGTATGATTCCACACCACCGAAGTTGTTACCTGCCGTTACAGATATGTCGGGGTCAACCGGAGCTTTCTTGTATATGAAGCCGAGATTTCTGCCGACTACTGATATTGTAAGGTTTTTGGATACGCCCAACAAATCGTAGAATGTGTAGCCTACCGATATTTCGCGGAAACGTATATTGGTTGCATCGTATGCGCAATCGAGCTGGTTACCGCCGACTGCTTCGTAATATGATTGTGCAGGTACTTTCTGTCCGTCGGGGAGTGTTACTGCAGCTACTTCAACACCGTCCCATACTACGGTCTCGCCTGAGAGACGGGCATCGGCTGAACGCTGGGACAATCCGTAGAAGTCCATATCTGCTTCGGTCAAAGATATTACTTTACCACCTACTTTACCGTCTATCAACATGTAAACAGAGAGTCCTTTCCATGAGAAGGTGTTGTTCCATCCGAAAGTGAACTTGGCGGTTGTGTTACCGATGAATTTGTCGTATGTCGATGATATCTGCGGCTGTCCGTTGGAGTTAACCTGTATGAGTCCGGTATTCGGGTCGCGTACGAAATCTTTTCCGTAAAGGTCGCCGTACGAACCGCCTACTTTATATTTGGACTGTATGGAGAGCGAACTTGCTCCTACGGTTATCTCTACCTGTCCGCCATCGGACGGTGTATAGGTTTCGAGTATCTTGTTGTCGTTGTATGCGAGGTTGATACCTGTGGTCCAACGGAACTCTTTTCCGAAACGCATGTGATAGTTGGCTGTAAATTCAACACCACGGTTGCGAATCTTACCTGAGTTGATAGGCTGTGTCTGTCCTGCAGCATTGGTTATGTTCAAATACTGGTTGGACATGGTGTTCTGATAGAATGTAAGGTCGAAGTCCAACTTGTTGTTGAGGATTATACCGTCGATACCTACTTCTATACCTTCGGTGGTCTCGGGCTTGGGATCTTCGAATGGCGCGTTACGTGCCGAAATTGCTCCTGTCAGAGGATTGATGGTCTGCACGTTATAGTCGCTCAAAGGTATGGAGTTACCTACTATTGAGTATGAACCTCTTACCTTCAACTGCTGCAGGTTGCGGAATTTCCTGTTGAAGAACTTGTCAACCAAAAGGTTCGCTCCTACAGACCAGTAGGGGAACGACAGATAGCCTTCGTTTGCTGTGGTAAACTGCTGGAATGCTTTCGACCAGTCGTTACGTATTGATGCGTCGATGTATGCTTTTTCCCAGAGTCCTATCTGTGCTGTTGCAAAGATTGCGGTTTCCCAGTTGTCGGTTATGCCTGATGCTGTTGCCTGAAGCAGGACGTCCTTGTTGTTTCCTGAAAGGCTGCTGCTCTGACCCGGCCATGTGATATTGGGATATACGAACGTGGTATCGTTCCATGTCGTTATGGATGTGTTTGAGTTACGGGTTCTCTTGAAGCTGGCACCCAATGTTGCGTTGAACGATACGTTCTTGAAGTCTTTATTATATGTAAGCAAGTAGTCGGAGTAGATGTCGCGAGTTGTTGCTTCTGAACTGTAATACCATGCACCGCGGGTCTGGAACTGGTCGGACCAGATTGTTGCTATACGGTAGTTGTAGTTGTCGGTCATGTTCTTGTCCAAACTTACACGCGCCTGAATGTCGAGACCTTTTATTATCTCGTATTTTGCGGTTACGTTCAACAATATACGGTCTTTGCTGTAATCGTCGTCTATTGCATCTTGCAGGAAGTACGGGTTGTTTACCCATGCGTCTCCACCGAACGGCCATGTCTGTACGGGCTGTCCTGCGAGGTATTTGTTTATTCCCACTATTTCATCGTCTGTCGTTCCGGTGTGGGTTCTGTTTTTGTCGAAGTATTTCAAATCGACAGCGGTCGGCATACGATACAAACCTGTAAGAGGGTTGAACGCTTTACCGATAGAGGGACGATTCTCGGTTTTCTGTGTTATGTAGTTCAATGAGAGGTCGATTTTCAGTTTGTTGTTGAATGCGTTGAATGTCTCCTTGAACAATATGTTATGACGTACGAAACGGTTGTTTTCGAGCAAACCTTTTTGTACTGTGTTACCGTATGAGAAGTATGCGGTTGTGGTTTCGTTACCACCGCTCAACGAGATACTGTTGTTGTAGGTCTGTCCTACTTTGAAGAAATCGTTGGTCTGATTTTTGGCATTTCTTGTAAGGTACGGGAAAAGTGCCAATTCATCGTCGGTGAGTTGCCCTACCGGTTTTCCCCATCCGTTGTTTGCTATTGTTGTTCCTGTGATTTGGGGAGCGAAATCGGTTTGTTTGTCGATTGTAAAGAGCGGGGTCTCGAGAGTGATGTTACTCGATACGTCGATTCTTATTTTTCCTTCACGACCTCCCTTGGTGTTGATTATTATGACACCGTTGTTTGCTGCGCTACCGTAAAGGGCTGCTGCGTTCGGGCCTTTCAACACGGACATGCTTGCTATGTCGTCGGGGTTAATCATGGAGAGGACGTCTCCTCCGTCTCGACCTCCTTCTACGGCTACCTCACTGGTCTGCGATGTCATACCGTTGGATAGAGGAATACCGTCCAACACGATAAGAGGCTGGTTGTTACCGAGCATTGAGGTTGCACCACGGAGGATTATCTTCGATGAACCGCCACCGGCACCTGATGAGTTCGGGGTAATGTTAAGACCGGCCATTTTTCCTTGCAGCGAGTTCATGAAGTTCGACTCTTTTGCTCGGGTCAATTCCTTACCTCCAACCTGCTGGGTCGCATATGTCAATGATTCGGATTTTCTTTCTATACCCATTGCCGTTACGACAACTTCGGAAAGTACTTGGTCGTCTTCCTTCAGCGTTACGTTTATCGTGTTTTTGTTATTAACGGCAATCTTCTGGGTTGCATACCCTATATATGAAAATACGAGGGTTTTCTTCCCGTCGGGTATCTGCAACTCGTAATTTCCATCGAAATCGGTAGATGTACCGATAGTTGTTCCGTCAACCGATACGCTTACACCGATAAGCGGTTCTTTGGTGTTGTCGATAACGGTTCCTTTTACTACAAACCCTGAAGTTTGGACAACTCCTTCTACCGAAGAGACGGCTTCGGCCTTGGCTTTTCGGGCAGCATTGGCTGTCAGCGGAAGCAAAGCCACTAAAAGAAGACTCATTCCGAGCTTTGTAATCAAAGTCGGACTAAGACAGGCAAAAACGCACCTTGCCAGAAGGCTGTCGTGCTGAATTTCTTTTCTCATAGACTATGTTCTTGTTGTTAATATATTGATTAAAATTTCGTCTTTCTATCCCCTCAAACAAAAGCCGCACCGTGTTAGCGGCATATTGCCTGCAATGCGACCGACAAAGGTTTTCCAAACCTGCCTCTTTTGTTCTGCAGATATATCCGGCCTCTTTTTTGTCCTTCTGATTTTATGTTAAAATCGTTTCAATTTTAACACACGCAAGAACCCAATTTGGGGTATATCTCCCGCAAAGATATACATTTTTTTCATACTCGTATCCCTTTTTACAAAAAAAGTCCCAAAAAAAAAGTTAGCGTTAATGATAAAATAAAAAAATATATATATATTCGCCTCCGAACTGAAATTTCCAATAATATGGAAAAGCTAATGTATTATAAAGAGTATGACCTTAACAAAATATCGATTAACCTTTTATGGTCATACATCAGCACCCCGACCGGGCTCGCAACGTGGTTTGCCGACGAGGTAAAGGCTGACGGAAAAAACATTTCGTTCTTTTGGGCGAAGGAGGAACATAAGGCTGAAATAAGCGGTATGCGCCAAGGCTCGCACATAAGATTCCACTGGACTGACGACAACAATCCTAAAACTTATTTCGAACTGAAAATTTTATACAACGAACTTGTAAGCAACGTAATTCTCGTAGTTACGGATTTCGCCGAACAACAGGAGATTGACGACTGCAAGAAATTATGGGATGAACAGATTTCGACTTTGCGAAAAAAATTAGGTACCTGATTCTTGCCTGTATTCTTTATTAAAAGCCTGCCGTTAAAAACGCTTACAGTAAATTTACACTCTTATATAAAAGGGTTTCGCCGTTTTTTTAGTACCTTTGCCGTCGGCTGCATTACTATTTGCCTTTTGCCGATAAAAGATGTTCAGGATTAAGCGTCTATATCTGTTTATACTTAAGACATTTCTGCCGTTGTTCTTTATGACGTTTGCGATATGCCTTTTTATCGTATTGATGCAATTTCTCTGGCGTCATATAAAGGACCTCGTGGGGAAAGGCATCGAGATTGAATTATTGGCCGAACTCTTCTTTTATGCCGCTTTGTCGATGGTGCCGCTGGCTCTCCCGCTGGCAATTCTTCTTGCTTCTTTGATGACTTTCGGAAATCTCGGCGAACGCCTGGAACTATTGTCGATAAAGGCTTCGGGGGTATCGTTGATAAAGATGATGCGTCCGCTTATAATTACGATAGTTATCATTTCGGTTGCCGCATTCTTTTTCCAAAACGACGTCTTGCCCAAGACTCAAGTCAAGATGTACTCGCTGCTGTATTCGATGAAACAGAAATCGCCTGAACTGGAGATTCCTGAAGGCGTGTTCTACGACCAGATAAAGGGGTACAATCTTTATGTAAAGCAGAAAGACCGGGAAACCGGGATTTTGCGGGATATTATAATATATGATATTTCGGACGGATTTGAGAATGCAATGATAATTCTTGCCGACTCGGGACGTCTTAAGTTTACCGATGACAAGAAGTACTTGTTTTTGACATTATACGGCGGGGAATCGTTCGAGAACCTTAAGGACCAGCGCGGCGCAACGGGTAGTGTTCCGTACCGGCGTGAGGTCTTTTCGTTCAAGGATATTCTTATTCCTTTCGACGCCGGATTCAACAGAATGGACGAATCGTCGATGGCCGACCAACATATAGGGAAAAACATTACAAAACTGAAGAGTTCTATCGACTCAATGACGTTGAAGGTAGATAGTATCGGCATGGACATCGGCAACGACCTTAAAAGGTCGGGGTATTATAACCTTACCAACCGGCCGTCGCTTTCCATCGCTCCTCCGCAACACAATCCGATAAGGGACTTCGATATCGACGAGGTTTATGCTTCCGCCCCTATTCAACAACGGGAAAACTGGCTCAACAGGGCTCTGACGAGGGCAAGAAACGTAAAGCAGGAGTATGAGTTCAAAAGTTATAATGCCGATGCTCAAAAGGGGATGATAAGAAGGCATGAAATAGAGATGCACAAAAAATTCACATTGTCGTTCGCCTGCCTTATTTTCTTTTTCATCGGAGCTCCCCTCGGCGCTATTATAAGGAAGGGGGGACTCGGTACTCCGATTGTTATTTCGGTGTTCCTGTTTATCTTCTACTATATAATCGACAACTCGGGATATAAAATGGCTCGCGACGGGGTATGGCCTGTATGGGAGGGGATATGGCTCAGTTCGGCCGTTCTGCTTCCGCTCGGAATTTTCTTTACCTATAAGGCCATGAACGACTCCTCGCTGTTCAATAAGGATGCTTACATGAACTTCTTCAAGAAAGTGTTCAAGCGACACCTGACCCGCAAACTGGAACTGAAGGAGATTGTCATGGACGATATTTCCGACAGCGAGATGCTGCAAAGGGTTGCCGAACTGGACAAGACATGCAAAGCCATGCAGGAGAGTTGCGGAAAGGGAATACAGAATTTCATATCGTACTGGAGGAAGGGTGTCGATATGGCTCTGCTCGACAGGCTGCGCAATGAAACGGAGGGCTTTGTTGAATATGCAACTAATACTCGCTCGAAACTGGTTATTCTGAAACTTATGGATTACCCTATATTACGCAAATCGTTTTTCTACTCGCCATGCCGAGGCAACAGCAAGATAGGTACGGTGGCGGCTCTTATTCTGCCGCTCTCGATTCCGATTTATCTTGTGGGGTTATTTGAACAGAAGGATTTGAAACGGGAACTTGGCGTCATAAGGAAAACCAATACCGAAATAACGTTCCTTGTCGAAAAGGAGATGAAAGAAAAGGAAAACAACGAAACTATATAAAGTTATGGAAAATAAAATATTGCTCGACAGTATAGAGAGTGCTATCGAAGAATTCAAAAAGGGGGAATTCGTTATTGTGGTGGACGATGAGGACCGCGAGAACGAAGGGGACTTGATTATTGCCGCGGAGAAGATAACGCCCGAAAAAGTAAACTTCATGCTTAAAAATGCTCGTGGCGTGCTTTGTGCTCCTATTACGTTGTCGCGCTGCAAAGAGCTCGACTTGCCGCATCAGGTGAGCGACAACACATCGGTACTGGGAACTCCTTTTACCGTTACGATAGACAAACTTGAAGGGTGCTCGACGGGTGTCTCTGCCGCCGACCGTGCTGCTACGATAAAGGCTTTGGCCGACCCTGCTTCTACTCCTTCCACCTTTGGGCGGCCGGGACACATAAATCCGCTTTACGCTCAGGAAAAGGGGGTGCTGCGCCGCGCCGGACACACCGAAGCGACTATCGACCTCGCAAGAATGGCCGGGTTGTATCCTGCCGGTGCGCTTATGGAGATAATGAACGAGGACGGTTCTATGGCCCGCCTGCCGGAACTGCGCAAAATGGCTGATAAATATGGCTTGAAACTTATCTCGATTCGCGACATGATTGCTTATCGCCTGCAACAGGAATCTATCGTGGAAAAGGGCGTGGAGGTGGACATGCCTACCGAACACGGACATTTCAGATTGATTCCGTTCCTGCAAAAGTCGAACGGTCTTGAACATGTTGCTTTGTTTAAGGGGGAATGGGAGCCGGATGAACCGATTCTTGTCCGCGTCCACTCGTCGTGCTACACGGGGGATATTTTCTGTTCGAAACGCTGTGATTGCGGGGAGCAACTGCATAAGGCAATGGAGATGATTGAGCGCGAGGGTAAAGGGGTGCTTGTTTATCTTAATCAGGAGGGGCGCGGAATTGGCCTGATGGATAAGATAAAGGCTTACAAGTTACAGGAGAACGGAATGGATACTGTCGATGCCAACATCATACTCGGGCATCTTGCCGACGAAAGGGATTATGGCGTGGGAGCGAGCATATTGCACGAACTCGGCGTCCATAAGATGAAACTGATAACGAACAATCCTGTTAAGCGTATCGGACTGGAGGGGTACGGTCTGGAGATTGTCTGCAACGTGCCTATCGAAATAGAGCCTAACGAGTACAACGAGTTTTACATGCAGACAAAGAAAAACCGTATGGGACATAATCTGCCTCATCTTAAATAGTCATCTTTCTGCATAATGGTTATCAGGCTGTACGAAAACAATCCGAGGCTGAGCGAGATTGAAAGGATTGCCGACATGCTGCGCAATGGCGGGGTGGTGATATATCCTACTGATACGGTATATGCCATAGGGTGCGATGCCCTGAACGTAAGGGCTGCCGAACGTATCTGCAAACTTAAGGGGATAAATCCTCTGAAATCGAACCTTTCCATTATAGGGCACGACATCAGTTCGCTTAGCAGATATGTAAAGATAAACGATTTGAATTTCAAGTTGATAAGAAACAATACTCCGGGGCCTTTTACTTTTATTCTGCCTACTGCATCGGGGTTGCCAAAGTTGTATAAAAACCGCAAAAGCGTGGGGATAAGGATTCCCGACAACTCGATACCGAGAGTATTGTCGGAAGTGCTGGGGAATCCGCTTCTCTCTTCGTCGTTGAACGATGATGCCGAAATAGGATATGTTACCGACCCGGAACTTATTGCGGAAAAATATTCCGGCACGGCCGACATAATTATCGACGGCGGCATGGGAGGCGAGGTTGCCTCTACCGTGGTGGACTGCACGGGCGACGAGGTAAAGATTATACGGCAGGGTATCGGTGATTTGCGTTTTTAATCGACCGACGGTTTTTTGGATAAGGATTTTATTGAAGGGATATTCGGTTTTGCGGCATTTGGGTTGTGTCTTATGCGGCAATGCCGACGGCCATTAAAAGGAAAGAGATGTATCGGTGAAAGATACATCTCTTTTTTTGCTTTGCCGAGGTATTGGCGTGCTGCTGTGGCGAACAGCCGCTGCGGTTTTTTAACGGAGCGTTACGGCATGTCGCTTACTGCCATTTTGTTGCGCAGCGGATTTGCATACATCTCCAGAATCTTTGTCCTTAAATATTTGTAGTCGGGATTCGGCAGATTGTCTATTTTGGAGAGCTGGCCTTCGAGATAGTCCTGAAATTTCTGCTTTTCGGCTTCGGTGTATTTTCCGGCAAATTGTTCTGTTCCGGTAAGAAGGTCGTATGCTACATAATTTCCCGAAAACATGCAGTATCCTTGGTGTATTCGTCTGTCCATTATTCCTGCTACCGCCGTGAAATATTCTGCGCGCTTTAGATGACACGGCAGTTTTGCCGCTTCGTCGCTTATAGAGCCTGATATTGTGAAGCGGATGTTTCCTTTTTTGCCCAAAAGTCCCGTGGACATACTGTTCAAGTCGTCTTTTGGGGATTTCTTGAATTCGGGATTGTCGCGCTTCAACTGGAATTCGCGGGCTTTAAGGTAATCGCACGGGTCGTACTCGTACGATATGGAAACGGGGACGATGTGTAATGCTTCTACGTTGTGGCGTATGTCGCCTTCTCCTTCGAATGCCAGCATTTTTATAACGCTCTCCTGTGTTCGGTCGTCGGAGTTTTTCGCCCGTCCTTCGCGCTGGGCTATCCATACGGAACGGTTCTTGTCGCGCAGTGCGTGATTGATGTATCCTGATAGGCGGTGCGCTTCTTCGAGGGTTTTCATCATCGGCATATTGCGATATACGATGATGCTTTTGTTTACGCGGACGAGCTCGCTCATCCACGGATATACCAGCAGGTTGTCGCCTAATGCCGTTTCGGGCGTGGGTATTCCATGCTCGGCCAACAGCAATCCCAACAGTGTGGCATCGAGAAGTATGTCGCGATGATTGGATATATAGGTGTATGATTTGGACGGGTCGAGGTTTTCGAAGCCTACTCCGCGCAGGGAGTCGGATGTGGTGGCTGCTATCCATTTCAGGAACGGAAAAAGCATCCGGGTCTGGAATTCATCGGTGGTGGAGACTGTCGAGAATTCTTTCATGAATGTTTCGGTATCTCCGGGTAAAAATCCTATGGCTTTTCTGAAATACTCTTCTTTTGACAGGCTTGCCACCGCTGCCGGTATCTCGTCGTCATTGAACGGTCGTATATCATCAAACTGCTCATCCATATCCTTTTTCTGCTTAATTTGTTGTATCTTGTTTTTTTGCTTTGGTGTTTTCTATCGTGTCTTCTATTATTTCCGTCAATACATCCCTCATTTCAACGCCCATTGCTCTTGCCTGCTGGGGAATGAACGATGTGCCTGTCATTCCGGGCGTGGTGTTTACTTCGAGCAGGTACGGTTCGTCGCCTATTATTATGTAATCGACACGGATTATTCCTCTACACCCTATGAGGTCGTATATGCGCGATGTGGTGTTTTTTATTTTTTCGGCTACTTCATCGGGTATGCGTGCCGGTGTTATCTCTTCTACCGCTCCTTTGTATTTTGCTTCGTAATCGAAAAATTCATTGCGGCTTACTACTTCGGTTATCGGGAATACCACGCTTTTTTTTGCGGTTTTGTAGCATCCGCAGGTTACTTCCGTCCCGGACATGAATTTTTCGGCTACGGCTTCTTCGCCTTCGGATAATGCCCGTTCTAATGCCGGCAGGAACTCTTCGGGGGTTTTTACTTTTGTGGTTCCGAAACTCGATCCTCCGTCATTGGGTTTTACAAAGCAGGGGTATGATACTTTTTCGCCTACTTCACGGGGCGTTACGTTGTCGCCTTTTTTTATCAGCAGCGACGGCGAGATGTTTATTCCGAATGATGCGAGGTAGTGGTTGCACGCGTATTTGTTGAATGTGAGCGCTGCCGCGAACACTCCGCAACAGGAATAGGGGATGCCTGTCATGTCGAAATATCCTTGCAGCAAACCGTTTTCTCCGGGCGTGCCGTGTATTGTGATATATGCAAAGTCGAACCTCTTTTTTTCGCCGTTTTCCGTAAAACTGAAATCGTTCCTATCTACCGGGACTTGCGTTCCGTCGGCAAGTTCGACTTGCCACGATGTGTGTTCTATTATTACTTTGTTTGTTTCATACAGTTCCGGATTCATGAAGTTTTTTATCGATTCGGCACTTCGTAATGAAACCGGATATTCTGAGGAATATCCTCCTGCAACTATTGCTATACGACGTTTTTTATTCATTGTTTTCTGTCGTTCGATATACAAAGATATACTTTATAACTTATTTTTCAAAATTTTCCCTGTTGGCTGAATAATTGCGCCATTTTGCCAGCAATTCGCTCATATCTTGCGGCAACGGCGAGTTGAAAAAGAGGCGTTCGCGCGTTGTCGGATGTGTAAAACCGAGTGTGGCGGCATGTAATGCCTGACGCGGGCAGAGGTCGAAGCAGTTTTGTACGAACTGACGGTATTTGGCCGTCGGCAAGCCTTTGAGTATCTGGTCGCCTCCGTATCGGGCATCGTTGAACAGCGGGTGTCCTATATATTTCATGTGGACTCTTATCTGGTGGGTGCGTCCTGTTTCGAGACGGCATTCTACGAGTGTTGTGTAATTGAAGCGTTCTGCCACGGTGTAGTGTGTTACGGCACTGCGACCTTGGCTGCCGTCGGGATAGACGGCCATTTGCAGCCTGTCGCGCATGTTGCGCCCGATGTTGCCTTCTATGCGGCCGGAGTCTTGCTCTGTCCTGCCCCATACGAGGGCGAAGTATTTGCGGTCGGTGGTCTTTTCGAAGAACTGCCGCCCTAATGACGTCTTGGCTATCGGGGTCTTGGCTATTACCAACAGTCCCGACGTGTCTTTGTCGATACGGTGGACGAGTCCGAGTCGGGGGTCGGAGACATCGAAATTTTTATCGTCGCGGAAATAATATGCCAGCGCGTTTACGAGCGTGCCTGTGTAATTCCCGTGCCCGGGATGGACGACTAATCCTGCGGGTTTGTTTACGACCATCAGTTCGGAATCTTCGTAAACGACGTTTATCGGTATGTCTTCGGGGATAATCTCGGTTTCGTATCGCGGCCTGTCCATTACGACCGTTATTACGTCGCCCGGCTTTACTTTATAATTGGATTTTACCTGTTTTCCGTTTGCCAGAATACATCCTGCTTCGGCGGCTTGCTGTATTCTGTTGCGCGAGACTCCTTCTGTCCTGACGGTTAGGAATTTATCTATCCGCAGCGGGGTTTGTCCCTTGTCGGCCGTGAACCGATAATGCTCATACATCTCTCCTTGTGCGTCGGAGGGTATATCGGGCATATCGTCCATAATATCGTCGTCGGGAAGGGATTCTGTCGTTTCTGTCGGTAGCATGTTCGTTAAACCTGTTATGCTCTCTGCTCGTATTTTGTTACGGTACTTATGGTTCGTCGTAGCCGCTCCCCACTTGCAGTGTTATCAGTGTGGTTACAGGGAGTTTTTCGCCTGTCTCTATTTTTCGGGAACCGACCCGTGCCCCGACTACGAGGTCTTTATATGGTGAGGAGACATATTCTATCTGAGGCGTAGGAAAACCGTATGCCTCGAGTAGAGACTGCGCCTGCCTTACGGATATATCGGACAAGTCGGGCATGGCCATTTTCTGCGGTTCGAGGGAATTTATAACAAGAAATACCGTACGGCTGTGTTTTACGGAGGTTCCGCCCCTCGGTATCTGCTCGAGTATTACCCCGGGACGCGCCGTGGTTACGTAATGGGAGTCTATCACTTCGTAATTTAGTCCTTGCCGTTGCAGTATTTGCGATATTTCGGAGACTTTCAGCCCTTTTATTTCGGGGACTCGGACACCTTCGCCATGATGCGTGTAATACATCAGCCATATATTTACGGCTATTATTATGCCGATAAATGCCGCAAACATGTATATCAAATGCCTTATTATACGGTTATTCCATATATTTGAAAGTATTTTCTTGAACATATTTTTGATGTATGCCGTTATCCGGTGCGAAGTTAACCAATTTGTTCGGTTTCTCAAACAAACCTAAAAAGTTATATTGGCTACGTATTTACTGCTTTATAAATCTTTTAACGGTAGTATTCTGTATTTTTAGACTAAAAAGATTACCTTTGCCATCACTTATAACCTGTAATAAAAATAATAATGGGTAATTTTAAAGAGTTCCTGAAAAGGAAAGCGAATATATGGGTCTTTATCAGTTTGGGACTCTGTATAATCCTTGCCGTTTCGCTCTTCTTTATATTGGCTCAACGTAAGGAGATGAACGATATAAAGACTCAGATTGCTATTGAAGAGGAAAAAAGGAACCTCGAAGCGGAATATGCGAATCTTGCTTTTGAATACGACAGATTTGAGGGAAGCAAGATGCTTATAAACAACGACTCGCTTATCAACCAGTTGGAAAATGAAAAACTGAAAGTCCAGCGGCTGCAGGAAGAACTGAAAACCACCAAAAACATAGATGCCAAAAGGATAAACGAGTTGAAAAAGGAACTTGCCACCTTAAGGTCGGTAATGAGAGCATACGTTATTCAGATTGACTCTCTTAATGCCTTGAATCAAAAACTTACAGCCGAAAACCGTGAAGTCAGCAACAAATACAGAGAGGCTACGGAAACTGCAACCCAACTGCAAAAGGACAAAGAGGAACTGACTCAAAAGGTTTCTCTGGCTTCGAAACTCGATGCGATAGGCATATCGATTAACACGTTGAATTCAAAAGGGAAGAATACCAACCGTATCAGCAAAATCGAATATATCGAGGTAAACTTTTCCATTGCAAAAAACGTTACTGCTCAACCCGGAGAAAGATATGTATATCTAAGGATTATCAAACCGGACAACGATGTGCTCATAAAAAACAGAAACGACCTGTTTGTTTATGAAGATTCCGAAATAAACTATTCGGCGAAAAAACTCGTGGAATACGACAGCGAAGAGACCCCGGTAACGTTATACTGGACTGTGGAGGAGTATCTCTATCCCGGCGTCTATCGGATGGAATTATTTGCCGACAATGAAAAAATAGGAGAAAAATCGATAACATTGCAGAAATAATCGGCGTTATCGAAACTCCACATTAGCAGCACGGGCTATAAAAAGCAGCATAAAAACACAAAAAAAGCCAGCAGCTTGCCGATAAATGCCGGTTTGGTTTTAAGCAAATTATCTGCCACATTGCCAATCGGTCAAACAGCATAAGATTCTTAATTTGTTTGTTATGAAACGGTTATTTAGCGTTATTTTCGTTATTTTACTGTGCACGGGCACAGTCTCGGCCGAAACGGTATTATCGCTCGATTCGTGCCGGAATATGGCGATAAGGAACAACAAGTCTCTGAAAATTGCCGAGGCTAATGCAAAAGCGGCTTCATACAACAAGAAATCGGCTTTTGCCAACTATTTCCCGACTATCGACGTATCGGGAGGGTATCTGTACAGTTCGAGGGAAATATCGCTGCTGAACGACAACCAGAAGTCCCTGCTGCCGAATCTTGGGACTCAGATGAGTTCTCCCATATCGAACTACCTGACGCAACTTGCAGCCATAGACCCTGCTCTGGCCGCAAAACTTGCACCTTTGGCAAGCGGCATAGGCGATGCGATGAACAGTGTCGGCTCGTCTTTGGTCGATGCATTACGTACCGATACTAAAAACATGTGGGGCGGGATAGTTTCTATTACTCAGCCTATATTTACCGGCGGAAAGATAATTGCATACAACAAGATAACCCGTTATGCCGAGGATATTGCCGAGAAACAAAAGGACGCCTCGGTTAAAGATGTTGTATTCGGCGTGGACGAGGCTTACTGGCAGGTAGTTTCGCTTGTACAGAAGAAGCAGCTTGCCGAAGAGTATCTGCGACTTGTCGATACGTTGCAGTTCAATGTAGAGGCTCTTATAGAGGAGGGTGTTGCAACTAAATCGGACGGCCTTACCGTTGCCGTTAAACAGAATGAAGCGGAAATAACTTTGACAAAGGTTACAGACGGTTTGGCTCTGTCGAGAATGTTGCTCGCGCAAATGTGCGGGATGCCTGTTAATGCCAAGTTTAAACTTGAAGATGAGGAGAATGTCTCTCTGGCCGAAACTTCGGGGAATACTGCCGAGATAAACATGGATGAGGTTTTCTCGAACCGCGAAGAGATACAAAGCCTTGATATTGCTTCAAAAATATACGAGAACAAACGCCGCGTGGAACTTTCGGCCATGTTGCCAAATATCGCTCTTGTGGGAAGTTATTCTTTCTCTAACCCGAACATTTTAAACGGATTCGACAAGAGTGTGGGGGGCCTGTTCAATGTGGGCGTGGTTTTGCGTGTACCGATTTTCCATACTGCCGATTTGTTTAAGGTAAAGGCGGCAAAAACTCAATCGGATATTGCGAAACTGACTATGGAAGATGCTAAAGAGAAAATTGAGTTGCAGGTTAATCAGGCGGCCTTCAAGTTGAACGAGGCTTATAAAAAGTTGAGAATGACTGCAAAGAACATGGAAAAGGCGGAAGAGAACCTGCAAAACGCTAATGTCGGTTTTGCCGAGGGGGTTCTTACAGCCTCCAACGTCATGGAGGCTCAAACTGCATGGCTGCAGGCTAAATCGGAATTGCTGGATGCTAAAATTGATGCCCGCCTTTGCGACATTTACTTGTCCAAAGCGTTGGGTAAAATGTCATACTGATTTATCGGAACTGATTTATAAACTTTCTTAATATTTAGCGATATGAACACTTCCCGCAAACAGAAAGAGAAAAGTATAGCCATAGGACTGGTTTCTCTGGTAATCTTGATTGCGATACTGACAATCATAGGTTTCTTTCTGACTTCAAAAGGTGATGAAACTATTCAGGGTCAGGCCGAAGCGACACAGGTGAGAATATCCGGCAAACTACCGGGGCGTGTAACCGCGTTCTTCGTTACTGAAGGGGAAATGGTAAGCAAGGGGGATACGCTGGTAGAGATATTCTCTTCGGATGCGGAAGCGAAACTTATGCAGGCCGAAGCAATGAAAAATGTTTATATGGCTCAGAACCAAAAGGTCGATGCCGGTGCCCGAAAAGAGGTGATCGCCGGTGCATACGATATGTGGCAAAAGGCTGTTGCGGGTGTCGAGATTGCAAAGAAATCGTACGACAGAATGGAGGCTCTTTACAAAAAGGGTGTCGTTTCAGCGCAGAAAAGGGATGAGGCTGAAGCGAATTACAAAGCTATGGCTGCAACCGAGAGGGCTGCAAAGTCGCAATATGAAATGGCCAAGAACGGCGCCCAGATAGAGGAT
>JADIMW010000024.1 GCA_017694415.1 Candidatus Caccoplasma merdipullorum | reverse complement strand
ATATAGGATTCGGCTCGGCAAAGACCGTTCGAACGAGTTCAACGTTTTCTGCTCTCGCCTTTCGCTATATTTGGATAATATAGGATACGGCTCGGCAAAGACCGTTCGAACGAGTTCAACGTTTTCTGCTCTCGCCTTTCACTATATTTGAATAATATAGGATTCGGCTCGGCAAAGACCGTTCGAACGAGTTCAACGTTTTCTGCTCTCGCCTTCAGTCATATATGCACGGAATATATTAGAATAAGAGGATAATATTTACCACAAAAATAACGGCTACGATTATGAAAACTTATCTGTCAAGAATCCTTTCTCTTTTATTGTTATCGACACTGTCGCTGACTATTATGACTTCATGTAACAAGGACAAGAACGAGGAAGAAGTTACACACTTCTACCTAATTCAAAGTGAAGACATGTCCCGGAACTATGAAAATAACATGACGTTAAGGACAAAAGTCATATATTACACATACGGTAGCGAAACAGAAATGACATTTCATGGAACAGAAACTGCAGCAAAAGAGATGTTCAACTCCAAGTGCGATTATATGGGAACAGCAGAATTTGTCGAAGGTATCAATGTAGAAGACAATACCGTGTGCACGTTCAATCTGATACAGACCCTTACGACAGCCGGTGTAGAGCCCCCGATAATAGCCTCCCGTACAGTAACATTCCAGACAAACAGTATAGGAGGGGAGTAATAAGCAATAAATGAATAAACAGTTGGATAGCGGTACTGCAATACCGCTATCTTTTTATTTCGCCCGATAAAAATCAACTACCTTTGTAAAAACGGATAAAGACTAAAATTCTCCCGATACAGTCATAATCAAAACCTGCCTATATGGAAAAAGAACGGATAGCATGGGTCGATTTGCTAAAGATAATAGCCTGTTTTCTGGTCGTGTTCTCGCATAACTGCGACCCTTATGTCGCAGTATTCGACAGCGACCGAAGCACATTTCTTGCAGGAGTATTCTCCGGCAGCCTTACCCGCAGCAGCGTGCCCCTGTTTGTAATGATGACGGGCGTATTGCTGTTGCCGACAACCCGAACCATGTCGCAGTTCTATCGGCGCAGGATAGGGCGAATACTTCCCCCGCTGATATTCTGGTCGGCAGCCCTGCCCCTGTTTTACTACCTCTATATAAACAGAATACCTCTATCGACAAATCCCGCAATCAATCCCGCCGATTATACCCTCTTCGAAACCTTACGGCGAGCCGTAACCTTCATATTCAACTTCAACTATACCACAACCCCGTTGTGGTATCTCTACATGCTGATAGGATTATACCTGATAATCCCGCTGCTGAACGCATGGCTCGTACAAGCTACAAGAAAAGAACTGCGGCTCTTCCTCTCCGTTTGGTTTATAACCCTGTTCATCCCCTATATAAAGATGTTCGCACCTGTGCTCGGGTACGCAGGCAATTACGGGAACATGGGAATATTCGGTATCTGCGACTGGAACGAATACGGTACATTCTATTACATTTCCGGGTTTATCGGTTATTTAGTCCTTGCGTACTATCTCGTAACCTACCCGTTAAAAATAAGCCTTGCAAAAACGCTGCTATACGGCATACCTCTGTTTTTGATAGGATACGCAATAACATCATTCGGATTTATCGAAGTCCAGCGATATTATCCCGGCAACTACGCCTACCTCGAAATAATATGGTTCTTTACAGGAATAAATGTCTTTATGATGACCCTGCCCATATTCGTAATAATACAGAAACTTCCCGTACACCCGAACAAGTGGCTGGCACGTGCAGCCTCACTCACATTCGGAATCTATCTCTGTCATTTCTTCTTCGTACAGGTGGGATATGATATGCTGACACCCTTGACTCTCCCCGTTCCGGTAAAAATAATACTCGGTGCGATATTCGCATTCTCTGTAAGTGCAATACTGGTTGCTGTGATGAAGCAGTGGCGTCCAACTCGCCTGTTCGTCGAATAATCACAACATACCATGTATTAAAGATGCGGTAATATAATATCTCGGTGCATTATAAAAATTTGTGTCGTAATATATATAAACGACCCTCTTTTGTTCACTAAAACCGCGACCTGCAGTCCTAATTTTATATATAGAAAAGAACCGAACCAAATAATTTTGGTACGGTTCTTTTTTCGTCATTATCAACGGTTGCTATCGGGTATAACTGAAGCGAACCGTCCGGAATGTATTTAATAAGCAAACAGAGGATAATCCTTCATAGTCTTGTTTACTTCCGCTTTAACGCTCTTTATAACATTTTCGTCTTCGGGCGAAGAGAGTACGGTATCTATAAGTTCCACAATCTTCAACATCAAGTCCTCTTTCGCACCGCGGGTCGTTATGGCCGGAGTTCCTATTCTTATGCCGGAGGTAAGGAACGGCGAGCGGCTGTCAAACGGAACCATGTTCTTATTTACCGTAATATCGGCCGAAACGAGGACACGTTCGGCAACCTTACCGGTCAGTTCGGGGAATTTCGTTCTGAGGTCAATCAACATGCAGTGGTTGTCCGTACCGCCCGATATGATTTTGTACCCTTTGTCGATAAATGCCTTTGCCATGCAGGCAGCGTTCTTCTTAACCTGAGTCTGATACTCTTTGTACGAAGGTTGCAATGCTTCTCCGAAAGCAACGGCTTTGGCAGCTATTACATGCTCCAGCGGACCGCCCTGAACGCCGGGGAATACGGCAGAATCGAGCAATGCCGACATCTTTTTGATTTCCCCTTTAGGAGTAGTCTTGCCCCACGGGTTGTCGAAGTCTTTACCAATAAGTATAATACCGCCGCGAGGGCCGCGCAATGTCTTGTGGGTTGTAGAAGTAACAATATGGGCATATTTAAGCGGGTTGTCGAGCAATCCGGCAGCAATCAGTCCGGCAGGATGCGCCATATCTATCATGAAGATAGCGCCTATCTTGTCGGCAATCTGACGCATGCGGGCATAATCCCATTCGCGCGAATAAGCCGAAGCGCCACCGATTAACAATTTCGGACGCTCTTTCAGAGCCACCTCTTCCATCATATCATAATCTACATATCCGGTATCCTCTTTAACTCCATATTCGAGAGCTTGGAACATTACTCCGGAAAAGTTTACGGGTGAACCGTGCGAAAGGTGGCCGCCGTGCGAAAGGTTAAGACCGAGGAATTTGTCTCCCGGTTTCAGAACCGACATGAAAACAGCCATATTGGCCTGAGCTCCCGAGTGCGGTTGAACATTGACCCATTCGGCGCCGAACAGTTCTTTCAGCCTGTCAATAGCCAACTGTTCCGACTCATCAACAACTTCGCAACCGCCGTAATATCTTTTGCCGGGATACCCTTCGGCATATTTGTTGGTTAAACAGGAGCCCATGGCCTGCATTACCTGTTCGCTTACGAAGTTTTCGGAGGCAATGAGTTCAATGCCTTTCATCTGTCTTTCTCTCTCCCTTTCGATGATATCGAATATCTTTTTGTCTCTCTCCATGTAAAAATATATTTCGTGAATATAGGATATAATGCAGGTACAAAGGTAGCACTTACAAAATTACCCCCAAAGAAAAACTCAATAAATTTATCCCGTTCTTCATATATATGCTTCCCGATTTGACAGGAATATTATCCTGATAAAGCATATATTTACCCGGTCTCTTATCGACAGTTATGCCTATTTCATACCGGAAGTCGATAGTAAATCGCGATATCTTTGCCGCCAGGCCGACAATAAAGCAGGCCGAAGCCGGATTGATATCGTTATCGACAGAAAGAATATAATTGTTGGTAGTTACGCATTCATTTGCAAAATCGAAACTATATCGGAATTTAGGACCACCGAAAAACGAAAATTCGTACGGCGGTTTTTTCACAAAACTGTAACCGTACAAAATCGGCACATCGATAGTAACGGTGCGACCCGATATTTCGGATATTTCATGACATTCGTCATAAAACAGATAAGTCGGTAATGTTGCGCTTGTACTGAAATACGACGCACCTGCTTCTATTTGAAGGTAGTGCCTGTCAAAATTCATTCTGCCGAATATTGCCAGACTCGCACCTATTCCCGATTCATAGTCGGGAGCATATTCCTGCTTTACCCAGTCGATATACAAATCACGGTGGCTTATGAACGGAGCGTCCACGGCCGCTCTTATTCCGAAGTTAAACCGTTTGGCTTTCACATCATTCCCAATCGGTTTCAAAGCAAAGCAGTTGAGCGAAACCAGCAGGAGAGGCAATATGCTGCACATGCGTTTTATCATTGTCTCTTCTTTTTCTTTTTCATGACCGACCAGCCAAATCTTCCCAGTTCCTTTCCCAGAGAATAGTAATGACCGTGCGAATATGCTATCAGACCAGCACGTTCAAGCATGAACCTGTTCGTATCCGGGTCGATAAAACTTTCATCGGCAAGAACATTTGCCACATTAGCCATAAACATATCGTGTGAGCCGAGCGGTAAAATCTCCTTTACGCGACATTCAATACACAGCGGCGACTCTTTAATATATGGAGCCTTTACCGACGGTGCTGGAACGGGTGTAAGTCCCGATTCTTTCCATTTGTCGAAATCTGCACCCGAGCGGACACCGCACCAATCAACGGCACGCGCCATTCTTTCCGTTGTAAGGTTCAGCACGAAAGCCCCGTTCCGTTTTATTATTCCGTGAGAAAATCTTTCGGGACGGATAGAGACATAACACATCGCAGGGTCGGTACATATCGTGCCGACCCAACTTGCCGTAAAAAGATTATATTCATTTTCGTCCCCGCCGCAACTGACCAGAACGGCAGGCAGCGGATATATCATTGTCCCCGGTTTCCAAACCTGATGCGCCATACCTTCGACAATCGGAGAAATCAGGTAAGTTTAATATCTTCGCGATTTATAACCTGTTCGCAATATTTGCATTTTACCCTTACGGAATCTTTGTCCTGAATATAAAATACCGTTTGCATCGGTTCGTTGTTGGTTATACATTTCGGATTGTTGCATTTTATTATTCCGTGCAACTCGTCCGGCAGTTCAACCTCGTGCTTTTCGGTAACCTCATAATTGCGAATGATATTAATCTTGGCCTTAGGAGCAATAATCGCAATTTTATTAATCTCTTCCTCCTCAATAAAAGTATCAGCAATTTTTATGATGCCTTTCTTGCCGATACGCTTGCTTATAAGGTTGTTGCCGATAGTAATACTCTTGTCCATATCGGATAGTTTCAGAATCTCTACAACCTTAAACAGTTTATCGGAAGGTATATGGTCAATTACAGTCCCGTTTTCGAGAGCCGCAACTTTAAGTTCTTTTTTCAATTCGCCCATAACGTAACAGATTAAAGTTTTATACCCAGAACTTTGCAAATAATAGCCTGACGTGCATAAACGCCATTTTTGGCCTGTTCAAAATAGTAAGCCTTAGGATTGTCGTCCACATCGGTAGAAATTTCATTGACGCGGGGCAGCGGATGCAAGACGCGCAGATTAGGTTTGGAGTTTTCCAGCATCTGGTTGTGGAGCGTATAAATATCCTTCACTTTCTCATAAACCATCAAATCGGTAAACCTCTCCCTCTGTACCCTCGTCATATACAATATATCGGCATTGTTTATCACCTCTTCGGTAAACTCGTCATGCTCGTAATACTTAATCCCCTTGCTGTCGCAGAATTTCTTGTAGTCATCCGGAATCTTAAGCTCGTCGGGAGCGACAAAGTGGAACGTCGGCGAAAAATGCGACATGGCCATAATAAGCGAATGAACCGTACGTCCGTATTTAAGGTCGCCGACCATAGTTATATTAAGGCCGTCAAGTTTCCCCTGCGTCTTATAAATCGAATACAAGTCGAGCATTGTTTGCGACGGGTGCTGGTTGGCACCGTCCCCCGCATTTATTATGGGTTTGCACGATACTTCCGATGCATACCGGGCTGCACCGTCGAGGTAGTGCCTCATAATTATCAAATCCACATAGTTGCTTACCATCATAATCGTATCCTTCAGCGTTTCCCCCTTCGTCGAACTTGTCGTAGAAGCATCGGAAAACCCGATTACCCTGCCGCCCAAACGGTTTACGGCAGTTTCAAAACTGAGTCTTGTACGGGTAGAAGGCTCAAAAAACAGTGTGGCAACAACTTTTCCCTCAAGCAATCTGCGGTTGGGATTCTCTTCAAAATGACGGGCATTCTCCAAAACTTCCAGAATGTCCTCCTTGGAATAATCGGTTATCGAGACCAGACTCTCATTTCTCATATATATACAATCAATAATTAGATACCAACAAAAATAACCTCTGCCGGAGTGTGCGGGAAACGCCGCAACATATAAACGGAGGAAAAACAGGCGATACCCTGAAAATGACTTGCTGTAACAACAATACGATTTTCCTTTTCGTCCGCCCCTTCCCGAAGAAGTAATCAATAATACCCTCGGCGATATTCTGTTCCTCCCTGTCGGTTTTTCACCGTACGAGAAAGCCATGCATATCTAAATACAAAGCTATAAAAAAATATTAATAACGTTTCAACCACGTATTAAAAAAGTCAGTATAAACCGATATAAAAAATAAGAAGACAAAAAGTCCACCCGATATGCCTCATCGGCAAAACACGCAGCATCATAAGTCTGAAAATTTCGCTCAAAAGAGAGACGGTGCTGTTTATCAATTCAATATTGCCGCAGCAGCGGAACATGGAATGCCGCAGAAGCGCAGAAAAAGAATCTTCCGAGCCACAAATATTGCCTTTCTGTTTTTATTTGTACTCACCTTTTATATTAAATCGGCTATCTCCGAAGATAAACAGCACTCGGCATAATCAAAAC
>JADIMW010000001.1 GCA_017694415.1 Candidatus Caccoplasma merdipullorum | reverse complement strand
AAATAGGTGTGTCCGTTTACTTTTTCCTGCAAGCCTATGCCCCACAACGGAGTGGTTCGCCATTCGTTTCCGCGTGCCAGACCGCTTACGTAGTTGTCGTTGAGTCCCACTCCCATAATTTCGGAGCCCATATCGTGCAACAGGAAATCGGAATATGGATGTATCGTCTGACTCCCCAGCCACGGCAACTGCGTATTATTCAGGAGTATGGAACCTCGCGGCTTTGTGTGCAGCGTGGTTACGTGGCACAGGTGGCATTTTGCCCGGTAAAAGTTGTTTTCGCCCTGTTTTACTTGCGGGTCATTGACATTGCGGCGTGCCGGTACGCCTAAGGATTGGAGATATAAATCGACATTCTCCATATCTTCGGTGGAGACATCGAGTTGGTCGTAGGTCAGCCCCATCATGCTTCCTTGATCGACTTGTATCTGTCCCCTGCATATCTCTTCGGGATAGCGGCTGTTGGTTACTCCCATATCGCTGGAGAAGCCGAGTTCGACCGTCAGGTCGGCATGTTGCGCCTTGTTGCCGGAGAGCCCCAGACTTGTTACTCCGCGTTCGCTGATATAGTTGCACCGCCCGCTTATTCCGTATTCGGGGTAGTTGCTTTTTAACGCCAGAGCCTCAATCTCGCGCGGGTCGAGTGCCATCATCTGACCCATTCCGACATGCCGCAGCGGTATTCTTACCGAACAGAACAAATCCTCGGGAGCAATGCTGTCGGCATACCATTCTGTTATGGTATAGGTGGGTTTGCAAAGTTCATACGGTTCTCCGTCGGGGAAATAAAAGGTTTCGTATGTGTATTCTACCGAAAGTTTTCCTTCGGGTTCCACTCCGTATATGGCCTGATCGTGAAGTACACGACCGTAATTCTGGAAAAATGCTCCGTTGCGCCGAGTTATGTATATGAGCATCGAGGAGAATCCGGTGCTCCCCGACCCGCCTTCGCTCCACAATGTGGGTTTTGTACGGCCTGCGTTGCGATGGCAACTTCCACATGAATATCCGGCATATACGGGGCCTAATCCGCCACCGTAATCGCTGACTGTTGTCCGCACGTCGTCGTACAGGCGGTCGCCGCGGTTGAAGCGGACGGAATAATTGCCTGTCAGCCAATCAGCCGGGGTATCGTATGCTTTGGATGAGTTTATGAATATGGTGGATGTTCCTGCCGAAAGGGCATATCCTTCGGGTATCTCCACATCCAATACATCCATTCCGTCGTCCATGTTGCAGGCTGCCAACAGAGTTGCTAAAACCGGCATCAGAATATGTTTAATGCTTGGTTTCATATTGTTTCGTTTAGCATACGTCTTTTTTTGCAAACGGCCGGAAAGAGAATCGGAGCTGATGCTCTTCTCCTCTCTCGCGACCTCCATCTTGCGGATATGTACTTTTTTAATTGTTTATGCTGCGCGGATTTCCGTTTTTGAATATCAGGAATTCGAGCGTGTGGAAGCCGCGTACGTTTTGCGCCGCTGTTATTTCTGCTTCGCTATCGCCTGCGCTCCAGTCCATGTCGGAAAAGTCGCCGGATGTTAATATGTTGACTATGGCTACTTGGTCGAGCGGCCATGAGTCCATATTGGGGTCGAGTCCCTCCGAATCGACAGGACCGAAAAGGAATGCTTCGCTCGTCTCCCACGGGGTACGCGCCAACATCCATTTGTCGGCACACTCTTCGAATGCCTGATTGCCCGGTGCCGATTTGAATGCGGCACATGCGTTGTACAAAGCTGCTGTGCGGTCTTTAAGGTCGGCATAGGTCGGTATCACCACATCATCGACATAGGTCGTGATTATCGCATCGAGCTTCGGATCTTGGCTCAGGTTGGTGCGGATATACGATTTGAGGTTGTCGAGTTTGACTTCTAATGCGAGACATGCTTCCATCGCTTCTTCGCTCTCGGCACATACTATATGGTTGCGGAAAGGTTGCGGTATTGCCAATATCTTGTTGTATGCTCCGGTTATGGCCGCTACAATGTCGGCATCGCGTGCGGCATCATTGGCCGATATCAGCGCGGATATGGAGTTGGGACTTACCGACCCGTCGCGTGTTCCGTAATATGCATTTCGGATGGATATGATATTGTTGGAATAGTCCTCGCGGGAATGCCAGCTATACCACGACTCTACGGCATATAGAGCTTTTGTTACATCGCCCGATACGTAATAGTCGTACGGGTCTTTTATTTTGGCATCGCCTACTTCGTTCGCAATGTCGGCACACCCGTCGAGTATCTGCTCTATGCATGAAAACGCACTTGGATATGCACTGGTATTGTGGGTCTTGAATATGGCAGAAAACGGTGCTCCGCCATTATAGGAGGTTACCCAGTCGTCGTAAAGGGTCTGGGCGTCGTTTTTCAGCAATGCGGAAACACGAAGCATGTATTCTCCCCAGTTTTGTGCGTTTGCACTGCTGTAATCGATGTCGTAAAGATTGGTTCCGGTTTGTCCTCCGGGATTTTTTTCATTATCGTCTTTACATGATGTCAGAACGAGAACACCTGCAAACAGGCTAATCGCAAAAAGATAGATTTTTTTCATATCTGTATAGTTTTATATGTTATTTGTATTGTTGTTTTGTTATATTATTTTTTTACAAACCACCCTACGTATGCTATGCCGAGCCCGAACTCGTTTTCGCTGTTGAATTTGCCCGACTTGCCGAACATTGCGGATGTTCCGATTTGACGGGTCGTATAGTCGAACTTGACAACGAGGTTGGGAAGCGGATAATAGTTCAACCCTACGGTCCACATGCTTACTTTGTCGCGTAATTCCATTACTTGATTGGGTTCGCCTTTTTCCTGAGGATTATAGTATTCGTAACGGGCAAACGGATATATTACCGGAAATTTTTTTAAATTGGGACATAAGGCCGCCAAATTAAACCCTACTTCTCCGGCATAACTGACGGCGTTTTTGGCTATCGGGGTAAGACGGCTGTAAGGAGACTTGTTGGAGAGACGCGTGTTTATGCGGCTTAACTGGTACGAGTCGGCAAGATTGCCATATACCATATTGAATCGTGCCGTAACATATCGGTTTTTGTATTGTGCATCGGCGGTATAGATTGTTACCGGCACTTTTCCGAGCGATGAGTATGTTTGAGGTTCGTCGGAATTTTTTACGACATTGGGACACCAGTATATCGACCCTCCTACCCGCAGACCGGGCACTCCTTCGTAATTCAACCGAAAGACGGTTGCGGGGCATGAAAAATTATCGACCTCGAACAACCCTTGTTTGCCACTTGCAACCCATGTGTCGCGGTCGAACCCGTTGGGATTCAACCCTCCTACTACCATGGCCTGATAGCTGAATCGCGACCACTTGCGCCCTATCGTTCCGAAAAGTTCAAGACCTGTTTCGTGCCATGTGGAAGGAAGTATGGTTGCTTCCCCTTCGGGACGCCTTGTACCGAAAAAGTTTATAGGCTCGTGATTGAAATTGGTCAGGCCTACGGGGACTATTATATGTCCGACGCGGACATTTATCTCGGGGATAATCAGTCGCGTTATGTGGAACTGCTCCAGCGCTACTTCTCCACCCCACTCTATTTCGGTTTCGTATTCTCCGTTTTCGGAATTTTCTATTTCAACGGCCGTGCCTGTTCCCCCGGCCTCAAACTCCACCTCTACACCGAGTATCCATTTGGACGTGAATTTGTAATCGAACGCTACTACAAAACGGGGTATGGAGATTTCGCCGCGCTTCTCTTTCGGCGCACCGTTTGTTCCCGTCCAGCGGTTCGGCCCGTAATCGAGAAAGTTCACCAGCATCTCGCCATAACCTCCAAACCGAAACTTATCGAATCCTGAATACTCGGCATACGCTTCTTTTGCCTTATTTTTCTCTGTTTTCATCGTATCTGCCGCAGCAATTTCCGATGCCGATACCGCAGGTACGGACAGTGCTGCAACAATAGCCAGCGTTATTTTTATATTAAGAAACATAATGATGATTTTGCTAAAAATGTACGCTGCAAAGATATCCTGTCGCTACACGGCAGGTCAATACCGACTATTAGGCATTTATTTATGATTAGATACTTATTTTAAAGTATTATAAGCATTTGACGGTTATTGCAAGTGTTTTTGTGCCGCAATGACATTATGCATCGCATATTATAAATCGTTTACAGGATGAAGAAGATAGGAACAATTTCAATTCGACACAGGATAGGGATAATATTTCTTTACGGCATTTCCGAAACTTGCCGACAATATTATGGATGTACACGTGGGCGTATTTGTTTGGGCTTTGTTTTTTGGGCAAGCTATACGGGGGGCTGCACGTTTTACCGATATTGGAATGGCGGTTTTATCGTATTATAAGCGACTTGCTTTTGCGATTCTAAAGAAATTGATAATTTTGGATTGCTGTTTTTTGTGAAAGCTCGGATTTGCGGTATAGCTAATTGTAAAAGCATGTTTGAGGCTGGCGTAATTAAATGTGCCGCATATATATTCGTTCGGAGACTAATTGAGAAAGGGGTTACTGATTTTTCAACTATCCAAATTATATTTATACACCCATGCGCTTATCTGTAAATCTTGAAACCAATGCTTTAGGAGTCGTTTCGAACGACCACTACGACGTCCCCTCCTCGGATATTGAAAAGGGGGTATATGTTGATTCCCTTTTTCCCGACAGTTACGATGACTACGTGAAATCTATCCATGTAAAATATACCGACAACGGAGAAGCGGTACAGATAACGAGCAGTTACGGCTCGTGCCGCTACCCCTCCGACGAGGAAGGAGTATGGTCGTCGGGGACTATCGGTTTAAGCTACGCATGGTGCAAGGTTTATATCAGGCTGATTCCGGAATAACTGCACGTTGCTGCGGCAGGAAAAGCCTGCTTAGGCATTACAACAGCAGCGGCTATACCCTCGACAAACTACCGGCGCGACAAACAACGAAAATTTGTTTGTCGCGCCGGAGTCTGATTGTTCTATTTTTCGGAAGACGTCAATACTCTTCTTCGTTGAAAAAGTTTATCTATATTGATTATCAATATATTAGCTCTCTCTTGGTGAAATTTGTGCAAAGAAACCGCACCGTTTGAGACGGTCTGAGGCGATGGGAGGAAATAGTGGACAACCATAAAAATGCGGCTATTACTCTGGCAATCCTATGCGGGATATAAAATAAGCAAATCGTTGGCTTATTTTTTCTCTATATAATTCACTCAAAGAACACACCCGTTTGTCAATGTTTTCATATAAGTAATCTGTACTTACTGTATAAAAATGTTTAAAATCAACAACCATATCGGGCAAGTTAAAGTCATCTTCAAAGTGGAGAAAATGAAAACGAGGATCTTCATTATTCATAATCTTCTTTCCATCGGTTTTGTGAGGATTATATTTCTGCCCTGTTTGAAAAATATCTCCCCAATGCTCCCCGTCCTTAAAAATGTCAAAGTTAAATAAAGGAGCAATAATAAGATGAAGCAATCTGCAATCCTTATTTGAACCAACCTTCAGTTTATCTCTTTCATCACTATTTAAATCGCAATCTTGATTCAAGCATATGACAAGCGGGAAATGAATGTATGAAACAGCAATACCCTCATCCCTTTCAGTGATTTGTTCTATAACATCAATATCATGAAAAATATCACACTGGCTTATTCTCTTCTCTGTCGTTTTCTTTGTTTTTGCCGATATCTGCATCATGACTAATTTGATATAATCTAATAATCCGCTTTGGTTTTGAGGCACTATCGTATTTATATACCCCAAGAACCTCATGTTCTATCGCCTCAGGCAAATCTATATAATCATCCATATTATTTTAAAGTTTGGAGGAAAGACTCTTTAATGTAGCTGATAAATGTATTATAAGCTTGATGATTAAATTGTGTTATTGATTCCTCCCACACATCAATATGTTGTTGTCCGCTGCTATAGACATCTATATCCAATACAATATCGTAGTTTTTTATTACAGATGGATAAAACTTATTAGGAATACCATATTGCACACGTGCTAAATAAGCACCATATTGATACTCGTGAACAATCATTGACCTTGCAATTCCATCTTTAGCAACGGATTCTTTAATAAATTTAGCGTCTGTAACATTTAACACCTTTGATATTTCTGCAATCTTTGAGCAGGAAAATACATTGATATATCGCATACCTATACGTCTGGCATAAATTTCAACACCCAAAGATTTTAAAGCATCTATAACTTTTGTAAGATATTGTACATAAGAAGTTTTATCTATATATTGTTGTAATTCTATGGTAATACATTTTTCAAAAGAATCTATTTTTAGATTCACAGTCGGAGTACTTAATAAATATTTGATAAAATCTTCTTTTTTCACCTCAACTTTATCTATATCGACATTATAATTGAAATGAAGTTCTGTTTTATAGGTCTCAAATTCTCCTTTTAATGAGTCTGCTAATTGTTTATAATCAATTTGAGTATCCTGAAGTAAGTCTACACGAAGAATAAAATGGGTTATTCTATTATTCTGTAAAATGTGATCATTTTCCATACATTCTTATGTATTATTTAGTGGATTGTACAAAGATAAAAAGATAAATCAATA
>JADIMW010000023.1 GCA_017694415.1 Candidatus Caccoplasma merdipullorum | reverse complement strand
TAAACTTTCCTCGGACAGCCGTAAGAACAGGGATAAAGCCTGGATGAAGCGTCTTCAGATTATTGATTCCACCACTATCACTCTGTTCTCCAATCTCCTGTTCAAGGGTGTGGGACGTCATCCCAAGACTGGCAAGAAGAAAGGAGGTATAAAGGTACACACTGTCATACACGCCAACGAAGGAGTTCCTTCAGATATAAAGTTCACTTCGGCAGCAACCAACGATTCCTTCATGTTAAGACCGTCAGTAATGAACAAAGGTGACATAATTGCCATGGACCGTGCATACATTGATTATGAGAAACTGGAAACACTCACGCAAAGAGAAGTTATGTATGTAACAAAAATGAAGAAGAACCTGAAATACAACATTATAGAGGACTGTATGTACCAGAATGATAAAGGCTTTATGGAGGTACGTATACAAAATGTAATATTCTCAAAAATGCTGAAGAATGGTACAGTTCTGATTCATCATGCCCGTATCATTACCTATGTTGATATTAAAAAGCACAAACTGGTTTCATTGCTTACAAACGATATGGAATCAGATCCAAACGAGATTATAGAAATATACCACAAACGTTGGGAAATAGAGCTGCTTTTCAAGCAAATAAAACAGAACTTTCCCTTAAAATACTTCTATGGGGAAAGTGCAAATGCGATTAAAATACAGATTTGGGTGACACTTATAGCCAATCTGTTGCTTATGGTAATGAAAAAGAAACTGACTCGTTCATGGAGTTTCTCCGGTCTTGCAACAATGATGAGGATTACACTTATGTATTATGTAGATTTCTACAGTCTTTTCAATCATCCGGAAAAAGATTGGGAAACTCTTCTGGACGTGAGCCAGAAAGAAGATTGTCAACTATCTATTTTTTGAAGGGGCTTGGAATAACAAAATAAGACTCGACCATTGAATATACAATGGCCGAGAGATATTCTTTTATATTCAATCGATTTTATCGGACAGCAATATTCTTAAATATATTAATGAATTATATGGTAATAGGTCCATGCACTATTACATTCTTATTGATTGCTAATAGCTTACTCGTTTTTTTGCGAAAAATATCCTTTATATTTCGATTTTACTTACTATGTTATATTCTTTAAGAGTAAGGGGATGGAAAAGGGGACTTGTGCTTTTTAATAAGAATCAAATCTAATGTCCTTGCGTTAATCTTTCTAGGTACTTTAATAAACCTTCTAATGCATAAAGGAATAAGATAAAATACTTTTCATACATTTTGAACAAAATCTCATCTGATGTAATTCTAATTCCGTATTTGTTTGTATGTATATATCTGGTTATCAGTGGCTATGGTATTTGATATTTTAGAAACTAAGAGATTGAGGGTAGCTGTATAAAGCAATAATTATCTATGATTTAGATAGATTTTATAGTGAAAAGTACTCAAATTGCATAGAGGGACGTAAATTTGTCCCCCGTATATGGCTTGGGGGACAAACGGGGGACAAAAATGTTGAAAAAATAGGCATAACAAAAGAAAATACCTTTCCTAAAACTATTATTTTGCCATATTTAAGTCGTTTTTAGTCAGTATTTTAGATTGTTTATAATTGTAACCGCCTGATAATCAGTGTGTTGCCTATTTGCCGATGCAGAAGCGGGAGAAGATGGTTTGGAGGAGGTCGGCGGGGGTTATCTCGCCGGTTATCTCGCCGATGTAGTGCATGGCTTCGCGGATGTCTTGTGCCAACAGGTCGCCTGGCAGAGAGGTTTGCAGCCCGTCTGTTACGCGCTGCATGGCTGTCCGTGCCCGCACAAGGGCTTCGTAATGCCGTATGTTGGATACGACTATGTCGTTCTCGTATTCGGGGTGTCGGGCGGCTGTCTTTAACGCGGCATAGAGTTCTTCCATGCCGTCTCCCGTCTGTGCGGATATGGCTATGGTCTTTGTTTCGTTTCCTGTTTGCCGTGTTGTTTTTTCAATGCTGCTTGCTATTTCGGCAGGGGTTTTGAGGTCGCATTTTGTAAGGAGCACTATTATGTTCTTGCCGTCTTTTTCTTTTTGTATCTCGGCATATTCGGGCGACAACTCTTCGTTTATGTCGGAGAGCCACAGCACTATCGCCGACTGTTCTATTTTCTTGTAGGTGCGCTCTATTCCCAGTTTTTCTATCTGGTCTTTCGTTTCGCGGATGCCTGCGGTGTCAATGAAACGGTACAGAATACCGTCGATTGTTATGGTGTCTTCTATCGTGTCGCGTGTGGTGCCGTGTATGTCGGACACAATGGCTTTTTCTTCGCCCAACAACTTGTTCAGCAGCGTCGATTTTCCGGCGTTTGTCTCTCCTGCTATGGCTACGGGGATGCCGTTTTTTATGGCATTGCCTGTTGTAAAACTCTCCACAAGACGGGTTATGCGGGACTGAAGTTCGTTTGCAAGGCTGAAGAGACGTGTACGGTCGGCAAATTCCACCTCTTCTTCGGAGAAGTCGAGTTCCAACTCTATCAACGATGCAAAGTCTATCATCTTTTGCCGCAACTCGTTAAGCTTGCTGCTGAACTCTCCACGCATCTGGGTCATGGCCAAACGGTGCGACGCTGCCGTGCGGGCAGCTATCACGTCGGCTATCCCTTCGGCCTGCGCCAAGTCTATTTTCTTGTTCAGATATGCGCGCCGCGTATATTCGCCGGGTGTAGCCATTCGGCATCCTGCGGTTATAAGCAACTCCAGTATTTTTTGCTGTATGTACTCCGAGCCGTGGCATGTTATTTCTACCACATCCTCGCCCGTAAACGAGTGCGGGGCGCGATACACGGCGGCAACCACAGTGTCGATTATCTCTCCCGCCGTGGTTACTACATTTCCGTACAGCATGGTATATGGCGCCGCATCTGCAATTTTTTTCTGCCGGGGCGATTTGAATATGGCATCGGCCGTTTGCAGCGCATTATCGCCGCTTATACGTATTACCGCTATTCCGCCGCATCCGGGCGGAGTTGAAATGGCGCATATCGTATCGCCCGTGTTTATTGCAGTTGTTATAGCCATGCTTCGTAATCGTTGCTTTTTTCTATCTTTTCCTCAATGGAATCGGGGTACTGTGTAAAGAAATCCATGCCCGTTATCCGTTCCACGCTGTCAACCGATACGGCATAAGTTTCTAAACGGCCGCTGTAATTTTCGTTGGGAAAGATAAAACCTATAGCACGCGGATTTTTTATATAGGGGGCGGTTATAACTTTATAGAATGCTCGCGGCACCAACACTTCGTTCGGGCCTATCTCCTTAGTAGAGCCGTCCGTTACGGGGCCGCAGACAACAACTATCGCACTATCGCGGCCGGCCCACTTGCGGATGTTTTCCTCCAGCTTTTTCCACGCCCCGCGATTCAACTTAGGCGCCTGCGGGGCAACATTGGTATAGTAAAACGATTCGAGCATAACCGTACTGCTCCACTTCATATCGCCTGCCGGGGCCATGTGTCCCTTGTCGTAGCCGCTCTTGTAATAGTCGGCATCCGTGGCACACCTATACCGGCTCGCAGGGTCGGGTTTGAATTTATTGCTTCGCTTCTCCGTTCCTTTGGTCTCTTCACGCGTAAGTTCGTATGCCACCCAATCCGGAATTTTAGTCGCGCCGTTATACGAGACCGTGTACCCCTCGTGCTCTATTATCTGCGAAGTACTCGTCGATTTCCACTGCGGTATCTCCATACCGGTATATTGCGGAACGGAATACGTTACATCGGCTGCATTTTGCGAATGCTCCTGCCTGGCTTTCGTTGCGGTTTCAACTATGGCATTATGTATCTGCCGGCCGCACGAATAATAAAGTATTACCGATATTACGGCAAGAATGGCAAGAGCCACCATTATCCGCATCGTCCAATCGGTACCGCCGCCCTTAATCTTGCGTTTGGAAGTACGTCGTTTTGTTGCAGTTTTCTTCGATGTTTTACGTTTGCCCGTTTTTCTTTTGGGTGCCACTTTGTTATTGTTTTTATAGCGACTGCAAATTTAAGAAAAAAACCGTACTTTTGTCGTGTTGTTTACAAGCATGGCACAAGGGTAAATCCACTCTGCCAAACGAAGCATTTCCGGCTTCCATACACAAACGACAATTATTGTTTTTGCCATATTCTTCAATATATGATGAACGTTACTGACAGATTTTTGAGATACGTAAAATACGATACTCAATCGGACGAGTTTACAAATCTGACTCCGAGTACACCGGGACAGTTGATATTTGCGCAGGCACTTGCCGACGAACTAAAGCGCATAGGGTTACAGGAAGTTGTCGTAGATGACAACGGATATGTAATGGGAACCGTACCGGCGACATGCAACCGCGTCCTGCCGGTAATCGGATTCATAGCGCACATGGACACGTCGCCCGACATGAGCGGACGCAACGTATCGCCGCGCATCGTCCGCGGATATGACGGCGGCGACATAACACTATGCGAAGAAGAAGGGATTGTCCTTAGCCCCAACGATTTCCCGGAGATGCTGGACTACATTGGCGAAGACATTATCGTCACCAACGGCAAAACGCTGCTCGGAGCCGACGACAAGGCAGGGATAGCCGAGATAGTTACGGCAGCCGAGTACCTCATATCGCACCCCGAAATAGAACACGGGAAGATACGCATAGCATTCACCCCCGACGAAGAAATAGGCAAAGGAACGGACAAGTTCAACGTAGAGCGATTCGGGGCCGACTGGGCATACACAATGGACGGCGGCAAACGCGGAGAGATAGAATTCGAGAATTTCAACGCCGCCATTGCGAAGATTACATTCAAAGGGCGCAACGTACACCCCGGATACGCCAAGCACAAAATGATAAACTCCCTTCGCGTAGCCATACAGTATGCCATAATGCTGCCGCGCTGGGAGACGCCGGAACACACCGAAGGATACGAAGGGTTTTATCACCTTATCTCGTGCGACGGAAGCGTAGAAAACACCACGCTTTCATATATAATCCGCGACCACGACCGCGACCGTTTCGAACGCCGCAAAAAAGAGTTCGTACACCTCGTAAACAAGATAAACAAGGAGTTCCCCGATTGCGCCAGTCTGGAGATAAAAGACCAGTATTACAACATGCGGGAGAAAATCGAGCCGGTAATGAACATAGTGGAACTTGCCAAACAAGCCATAACGGCATGCGGCATAGAGCCTCTGGTAGAGCCTGTACGCGGAGGGACGGACGGCGCACGGCTGTCGTTCATGGGCCTCCCCTGCCCCAACATATTCGCCGGCGGGATGAACTTCCACGGACGCTTCGAATACCTCCCCATAAAGTCGATGGAAAAGGCCGCCGAAGTAATAGTAGAAATAGCCCGTCTGTCGGCACTCCCCCAACCTGCCGAACAGTAACCAGCACCACAACATGAAAAGGGTGATAGTCATACTCGGCCCTACGGCATCAGGAAAAACAGACCTCGCCATTGCCGTCGCAACGAAATATGCATCGCCCGTGTTGTCGGCCGACAGCCGCCAGCTGTACAAAGGGATGCGCATAGGCACGGCAGCCCCCGCAGAAAGCGACATGAAAGGCGTAAAGCACTACTTCGTGGGGTGTCTGGAACTGACGGATTATTACAGTGCGGCACTCTACGAAGAACATTTTCTGAAACTTGCCGACGACCTTTTCCGTACACACGACACACTGGTAATGTGCGGAGGCTCGATGATGTATATCGATGCCGTATGCGACGGCATAGACGAGATACCGACCGTATCGGACGAAGTAAGACGCCGCACGGCCGACGATTTTGCAAAATACGGACTCGAGGCCATGTGCGAAGAGTTGCGCCGCTGCGACCCGACGCTCTATTCAACAATCGACCTTAAAAACCACAAACGGGTAGTACACGCCGTAGAGATATGCCGAATGACGGGACGCCCCTTTTCGGAGCTACGCACCAACAGGCGCAAAAAACGCCCGTTTGAAATTGTGAAGATAGGGCTTACCCTGCCGCGCGAGGAACTTTTCGAAAGGATAGCAAAGCGTACCGACAAAATGATTGCCGACGGACTTGTGGAAGAAGCCCGCGGCCTATACCGATACAGGACGGAAAACGCGCTGAACACCGTAGGATACAAGGAGATATTCAACTATATCGACGGAAAATACCCGTTAGAGACAGCCATTGAAAAAATCAAGCGGAACACGCGCGTATATGCAAAAAAACAGATAACATGGTTCAAGCGCGACGAACGGATAAAATGGTTCTCCCCGCACGACCGAAGAGAGATATTCAACTATCTGGAAGCTATATAGTGCTTTTACGGCACATAATCCTCAACCGATATTGATTGACAAAAACTGAGAATTGAACATATACACGTTCTATTCTTTCCAATTACAAACGGCTTCTCCTTACACATGCTCAGTTTCGGCACAAATGATTAATTATATTTATTCACCGGGACGATTCACTCACTTCCATACAAGAAGCATGTAGAAATGCCGCATATTGCATGCCATTGAAGAAATAGAAGTATTATAAACACCTTACATTCAATTATTCCGTCAAATACTTGCAATAATACCAATATTTATTTTCCTCTATTTATTTTCCTCTTAAGTACATAACATCTCAATACCCAACAATCCTCTTTTTACGAAGTAATAGCTATATTTACTCTTGTTGTACAATCTATTGTAAGGATATAATTCTAAACATACAAGTATAAATATCATAAACTCCATATAAGATTATAAATGTATGACAACAGTAAAAGTTAAGTTTAGGCCGTCCAGTATCAGCAATTGTCCAGGCAGGATAATTTACCAAGTAACACGCAACCGAGAGGTAAGACAAATTACGACTGATTACAAAGTTTATCCGGAAGAATGGGACAACAAGCATTCAATGATTGTTCCAGCTTCCAATAATAAAAACAGGAGTAATATCATAAAAGATACCACTCAAAAACTATATTACGATATTGAACAGATACACAAAATTATAGCCAGATTCGACATATTAAACATATATTATTCGGCATCGGATGTAATTGCCGAATTCCAAAAGATAACGAAAGAAAATACATTGTTCAAATATATGGAAGCTGTCATCATACAGTTACAGGAATTAAAGCGTACAAGTACCGCAAATAACTATCGCGCCACGCTTAACAGCTTCAAGCGTTTTCTCAATGGTTCCGATATACATATCGAACTTATAAACAAAAATATCATAGAAAATTATCAAGCATATCTTAAGTCCACGGAAATAGCCCCGAACTCCATATCTTTTTATATGAGAATTTTACGCGCCGTATACAACAGGGCAATAGAACAAGGCATATCGCAAGATAAAAAACCTTTTCGAGCAGTATTTACGGGTATGGAAAAAACTCTAAAGCGAGCAATATCAATCCACGAGATAAAACGTATCAAGGAACTAAACCTATCACAAAAACCAAAACTAGAATTTGCCCGCGACATATTTCTTTTTCTATTTTTTTGCAGAGGGATGTCGTTTATCGACGCTGTTTTCTTGAAAAAAAAAGATATAAAGAACAATATCTTGACTTATCGAAGGCATAAAACCAAACAGTTAATGCATATTAAAATTATCGATGAAATAACAGATATAATAGACAAATATACCATAGCCGATTCAGCATATCTGTTTCCGTTTATTATTAATTACGATATTGATTACCGCAAACAGTACGAGGCTGCTCTACGAAGGACTAATAATGCACTGAAAGATATTGCGGATATAATAAAATTACCCGTACCGCTAACTACTTACACCGCCCGTCATTCATGGGCAACTATAGCAAAATCGAAAAATATTCCCGTAAATGTCATATCGGACGCTTTAGGTCATAACTCTATATCTACGACACAAATATACCTTGCATCCATTGATTCCGCAACTATAGATAAAGCTAATGACTTAATTGTAAAAAGCGTGTAAGTGTTAAAAAAATATCCATTTCCTTATAAGAAACGGATATATGCTGCAAAAGTAATTAAAAAATCAGAATTTAAACCTTTTGTATATAAAAAAAAAAGTAATAGCAACTACAAACGCCTCTTTTTGTTATAAAACCTATTTTTTATTTAATACTATTTGTTACTGATTGTCTGTTTTTTGCAAAATATCGTCCGTTTCTTATAAGAAAACGGATAATACTATGAATCATATATAAATTAATTTATTACAAAAATAACCATGTCACAGAATCGAACGGTTTTCCCTGGTGTTGAGGGAAATGATGAGCCTTTTAATGAAGGACGTCAAAAACAAACACACAGACGCGACAATAACAGCACCGTTTTTCCCGGAATGAATGCCAACGATGAAAATTACAGAACAGTCAGCAAAGCAAAAAAGCAACAGCACTCAAAACCTATAGTCGGTTTCGTATATTCCATTTCACGCACAGGCTTCGGAGAATATTGGCCTATATATATAGGAGCAAATACAATTGGTCGCTCAACCAAATGCAACATAGTATTGTCAGAAGGTACGGTATCTGAAGAACATGCCGTACTTGTTGTAAGAATGATGAAAAATCCCCAAAAATTAGAAGCCTCAATCTCGGACGAAAGGTCATCGCACGGCACAATGTTGAATGATGAAAGCATATCGTCTGTTCGTCCGCGCGAATGTAAAAACGGGGACATAATTACAGTTGGAGAAAACTACCAACTATATCTAATTCTTGTCGATACCAAGGCTTTGGGTTTGGAAGTTGCAGAGAATTTTATAGATGTGTCCTCCGAGGATGATGATATCGATTCGGGATGGGGCATAAACACCGATGAATATCCTCCCATATTCAACAACGGACAACCAAGTGATAGCGCTTCAAGTGGAACTGTTGGATTAGACAACAACTCAAGGAATCCGGCAAAAGGAAAAACAGAATGGTAAAAATATATCAGCATTTATCATGCATATTGTTTACCAAATAAAAAAGGATATATTAAAAACTGAGTAGATAACAAATAATATTTGACAATTGTCTGGCGATTGATTTTCAAATTCGCAGCCTGTCCCTACGATGAAAGCTTAATAAGGCATCAACGATTTATTACGTTATTGGAGATACTTTGGATAAACGATAATTTGCGATTATCCAAGACAATATGTTCAACAATGAATAAAAGCACGTGCTACGAACTTCTCACGGCAGGATATAAGAGGATCCTTATGACAACAACATATTGATTATATCTAACATAAAACAGGAAAATATTGCCAGTTTCTGTGTATTAGAGACAAAGCATTATGATACGGTTCAGAAAATATCGGGACTAAAGAATTAGCAAAAAAACAGCAAACCGTAAGAATAAACGGAACACTGCCAAACATTAATCTCTAAAAAATAATAATGAGAGTAATTCAGGGAGACACGGGAAAAAAGTTGGGAATACATTACGAATACGATCCAACCGACAAGCCTTTGGGTGAAGGGGGAATGGGTGTCGTATTCCGAGGATGGCGCTTCGAAGAATACACTGGATTACAACGCGAAGTTGCCATAAAGGTCTTAAATCCTGGATTACCACAACATGTAATAATCAGAGCAAGACGGGAAGCATCCGTTCAGATACGAAACGAAAATCTCATTGAAATGATTGATTTCGTCGAAGTAAAGTCAAAAGATGAACTCGGCACTCCTATAACAAAATACTATGTTATAAGCGAATTCTTGCACGGGGTAACTTTGGATGCTCTTCTGAACGGAAAAGTAACTGATTATAAAGGAGAGGTTATTCCTTTCGCCAGAGAACTATACGGGAAATACCTAAATAATTCGTATCTCTTTGCACTAACAATAATCAGGAGCCTTTTATCGGGTTTAATGGCGCTACATGATGCCGGATATATTCATCGCGACATAGATCCGTCCAACATAATGATTACTGCCGATGGGCATATAAAGTTGATTGATTTTGGTATTTCAAAAAAGATAAGTGGACCTATAACCGACGATACATCATATACACAAATCGGACAATTCATAGGTAAACCTAAATATGCCGCACCCGAATTAGTAAGAGGGTTGTCAAATTCCTTAGCCATACCCACAGACCTGTATGCCGTAGGAATACTGCTTTATCAATTAATTACCGGTCATGTTCCGTTTGACGGAGAAATGGCAGAAATTCTTGAAATGCAATTAAACAATAAACTGCCACTTAAAAATATCAAACAGAAAGCATTACGCAATATTATAAAAAAAGCCACACAGAAAAACAAAGATAAACGATTTCAAAGTGCAGCAGAATTTCGTGTAGCCATAGATAAATTATTCCCCATTCCATATCCACAAAGGGAATTAAATTTCGTAAAAGTGAACATGGTTGCTGCAATATTGATAGTTCTAATCGGATTTTTCTGGTGGATTTTAACAAAAGCTCCCGAATTGGACACAAACAACATTACAGAAATAGAACAGAGCGAAAAAAATTCGACAATATTCAATTGGGGGATAGACAAACCAAAAGAAGAGAACGACGACATAAAATATAACAAAGCATTAGTTATGTTGAAAAACGCCGATACTGCACAAGAAGGTTTGTCTTTACTTAACAATCTTAAAAACTCGTCATCGGACAATATTCGATATAACGCAGTATTTCTATTAAGTAGACTATATTTCAAAAATAAAGTTGATAGTCTTGATGTTCCCGATTCTATCAGACACATGCAACAGGCATTAATAGGGATAATATCAATAGACAATAAAAAAGCGCATCAGTACCTGATCGAAGCGACCACGATAAACAACAACGACTATCATTCACTATACGAATTGGGATGCAATTACATGTCAAGCGGAAAACGAGGGACAAATAAAGACTTAAAAAAGGCAAAAGAATATCTTGAAAAAGCTCAGACTCTCGCAAAAACTGCAAAAGACAAAGAATACATAGAAAAAACAAGAATAAAATTGGCTCTTTTGAAATAAGCCAATCAAGCCATTTTTTAATTGTTTATGCAAAGAAAAAGTATATATCAACGTGCCGGGGATCCTTACATATACTTATATGTAATGGGAGACTGGTATTGTTACAACCCCGCATCCGAACCTATAGGAAACGGAGCAATGGGTACTGTATATCTAGGATATAAAGTAAAAGACAGTACACCAGTAGCCATAAAGCGAGTTATAGATACATATGCAAATAATCCCACAATAAGGATACGAGCCAAGCAGGAAGCATCCCTTGCATTCAGGCATCCAAATCTGATAGAGATGATAGGATACTGTGAATACGCTTCGGATAAAGGCCCCATTTTCCTTGTAAGCAAATATGTAAAAGGAGAAAACATTGACAAATACATAAGTTCTATTACCGATCCACATACCCGCATTGAAAAAGTATGCGATGCCATGTTCCAGGTACTTAACGCGCTGGAATATGTACACTCGCGCGGTGTAATACACAGAGATATAAAACCATCCAATAT